>CAMAUE010000144.1 GCA_945861245.1 Singulisphaera sp. GP187 | reverse complement strand
GTCTCGCCGCCGGCGTATACGAAGCCGACGGTCAACAACATCATGGCCGAACAGCCGATGATCTTACGCATATACATGCTCCTTAGAATGTTTCGCGGGAAATTATCGTTCGATCATTGTATGCAACCCGCATTCATTTAGCCGCTCGCCTTTGGCGGGCGCGAACCACACTCAGGCGACCTCCAGCAGCGCTTGCGGGTTCTTCGCCGCAATGCGTAATAGCGTCCGTGCAGCTCCCGATGGCGCTCGACGGCCTTGCTCCCAGTCCTGCAATGTTCGGAGGGAAACCCCTAGCAGCTTTGCGAACTGCGACTGGGGCAACCCGGTTGTCTCGCGAATGGTCGCAACACCCGGAACGATCGTGACGCGCCCATGTTCGCCACGCTTGAGTTCGCGCAGGCCGTCGAGTATCTCTTGGCCGATGTCACGTTTCTGTTTCATCCTCAATCTCCTTGCGGATTGCATTTAGCATTTTTGCCGAGATGTTGTCTTGCTCATTTTTGACGTACATCGTCAACAGCCAAATTTTCTCATCAAATGACCGCACGAAATAGATTGTCCGATAGCCGCCGCGTTTGCCCCTACCGGTCGCTTTCCAACGGAGTTTTCGCACGCCACCCGATCCAGGAATTACCGCACCTGCCTCTGGCAAATCCAAGAGGTACAATTGCAATTCGCGGTACTCATCATCCGAGAGGAATTCTTCCACCAATCGAGTAAAGAGTTTCGTTTCGATGAACGCCAACATGATTATATACGGCAATGCCGTATCCGTAAAGTGAGAATGAACCGCCCAAACGCACCGCAAACGCGAGCGCTAAGCCGCAAGCGGAGGACTATGTGTTATACGCTCACGCGATGGCTGGGCAAATCCGCAAGGCTCGAGTCGATAAACTGCTGATGCCAAAGCTGCGTCGCCACCACGGCAACCAGACCGAGTTCCACTGACGACTTCTGCTCGCGCCGCAGTTGCTTCTCGCGCGACAGCTTTCGCCACATCTGCACGGCGGCAATGTTGAAGTAGCCCGTCTTCTTGAGCGATTCGTCGCTGAGCAGTTGCTCGACATACGGCGGGATCGCGTGATCGAAGAAGCTATCGAGCGGCGCCCGGAACATACCCTTGGGCCGCCACGCAACCTCCTTGGGCAGATAACGTTCGCCGAGCAATCGCAGGATGTACTTGTCTTGAAATCGTCGCAGCTTCCAACTCGGATGGATGCGAGCGAGGAAGTTGAACACCTCTTCATCGAGAAACGGATAGCGCGTCTCAACGGACGAATTCATCGCCACGCGGTCGCCCTTGAGCGATAGCAGCTGGCCAGGCAGGTGAATGCGGCCCGCCCAGAAGAACGCGCGGTTGATCGGATGCCAGCGTTCGATCCGGTCGAAATTCGGGTCGAGTTCGAGATAAGGCGAGTAATCCTTCAGCCGTTCCAACGTCTCCTCGCTAAAGAAGCGCAAGCGCGACGTGCCCATGACGGCATAAATGTCCTGATACGACGTATAACTGCGCACCTGCGCGTAGGTTCGCTTGAGCACGTCGGCAGAACCGGGCGGCGCGCCCATGCCCCAGAGGAGCATTCGCCGCATCCAGTAGCTGGGCTTGATTCCGGGCAGCCAATCCATCATGCCGAGCAGGCGGTGGATTTTGAACCAGGCGTAGCCGGCGAGCCATTCGTCCGAGCCTTCGCCGGTGAGCGCGACCTTGTAGTTGTTCTGATGCACCGATTTCGCGAGCCGTAACAACGCGGTACACGATGTATCGATGACCGGCGCCTCGGCGGCGCGGATCAGTTCGGGATAACTCTCAAGCACCTCGTTAGCGCCGACCTGTACGATGACGGGCGTCGAACCGATGTGGCGCGACACGACGGCGGCCTGCGAGGTCTCGTCGAGCTTCGGGTCCATGATCTGGATGGTGAACGTCGGGATCGGCGTGCCGCGAATCTTGCACGCCATCGCCACGACGAGGCTCGAATCGATGCCGCCGGAAAGATACGAGACGACGGGCACATCGGCACGGAGTCGGCGTTCGACGGCACCGAGCATGACGCGCTCGAATTCATCGACGAGCTTTTTCGGATCGCCGGTTTCCTCATGACCTTGGTCGGGAAAATCCATGCGCCAGTAATATTTGCGGTCGACGGAGGCACGCGTCGCATCGGCGCCGAGATCGATGCGTAGGTACTGGCCCGGTTGCACTGCCGTCACGCCGGCGAAACAGGTGGCGGGGCCAGGGATCGCGAAGAAGTTGAACGCCTGATCGAGGCCGCGCAGGTCGGGCGTCGCTCGAATCATGCCGGAGGCGAGGATCGCCTTGATCTCCGAGCCGAAGAGCAGCCAGCCATCATGCTCGGCGAAAAACAGCGGGCAGATACCGAAGCGATCACGGGCCAGGATCACCGAGCGGCGTTTCTTGTCCCACAGGGTGATTGCGAATTGGCCCTTGAGATGCTCGAACATGCCTTCCTGATAATCTTCCCAAAGATGCGGGATGAGTTCGGTATCGCAATGCGTGCGGAAGACATGGCCTTTGCTTTCGAGCTTGGCCTTCACTTCGGGATAATCGAAGAATTCGCCGTTGAAGACGGTGACGACGGAGCGGTCCTCATTCCAGATCGGCTGTTTGCCGTCGGATAGCCCGACGATACTGAGCCGACGATTCGCCAGGCCGATGCCGGGTTCTTCGAGGTAGCCGTCTTCATCGGGTCCGCGATGGATGATGGCGTCGGCCATGCGTTTGAGAATGCCGGTCGGAACCGGACGCGAGCCGGCGAGATCGATAATGCCTGCGATGCCGCACATAGAAGAGAGTTACTCGAATAACGGAGGAAGCACGTGAGTGGCGGATGTTACCAGATGGCATACAGCTGATAGTGGAATCGGCAAGTTGAATGAGGCGGAAGGACCGTGTCCTCATTCACGACCGCGACTTGATGGCATTTTCAAAGCCGATGGCGCGGAGGAAACTTTATTCGATCATCACTTCTTCTTGAGGTGAAGATCAAGCCTATTCCGACCCGGCTCGATCTGCTTGGTGAGCGTTGAGTTCACGTTGTAATAGTCGGGGAAGAGTTCCTCGGTCAGGTGGATCACTTCCTCTTTGCCGTCAAAGCCGATTTGTTTGCGCGTGCCGGCGGAAACCTGAGCGTTCACCTCGAGCCTGTAGTTTCCGGGCGCGATGCGGATCGTGAATGTCCCGTCAAGGATGCGAGCGCCTTCGCGTTTCGCTTCGCCGTCCGTCGCGATGAATACGATACTGCCGTCTTTGACCGATTGGGAGTCGAAGGTGACTTCACCGGCTACTTCGATCTTGCTGTCGCCACAGCCTACAGAGGCGGTCAGCGCAAGAAAGATCGCAAAGGAATATGGGTAGCGCAGCGTCATATGAAATTCGACATTTCGCGTATGGGCGAATGGTGTCTCGTAGCGGCAAGCTAACAGCTTATCGCCACAATAATCTTGACACAATCGCCGTGAGTTTCGTCGTTCAGGAACACTAATCCACGAGCGAGACCGTTTCGCCGCCGATCATCGTGCCAAGACCCTGCCAGGTGGTGGCGGTGATACTGTTGGTGACGAAGCGACAGGTTCCGTCGGCGAAGAGAGCGTTGACGCCGCCGGCATGTCGGCTGCGTGCGGTGTTTTGGCGTGCGGTGGAACTGCCGTTGGTGCAGGGCATGAGCACGTCGGAGTTAGTGACAGTGCCGCACAGGGCGTTGTCGGGCACGGAACTATTGGGTGGGCTGATGGTCATGAAAATATTGGGGCAGTGGCTGGGGCTGGAGCTAGTGGCGTCATGCCAGATGTGGCCGCGGAAATCGCCGTTCTGCCAAGTGCCGCCCCCGCCCTGGTTGTTGTCAAGTTTCGCGACGTTAACTTCGGACATGAGCAGAGTGTTAGGCGTGCCGTCGGTGATTTGCACGATCTTGGTCTGATAGGGGACGAACTGATTCGCGCCGGCGTTGGGAATACTGCCACACCCGAAGATGCCCTTGCCAACGCCACCGGGCGTCGGTCCGCCGAACGTCTCGTTGCCATAGCAAACGAGATAATTGGCGCGTGCCGACGGATAGCCCGATTGGTCGGTCCACATGGCGCCAGGGCGATCGGTCGGGCAGAAGAAGATTGCCAGAAGCTGCTGGGACATTACGAGATTTGGGGCATCTTACCAGTTGACATTCATGATTGTAGCCGGCCACGAGATTTCCTTGCTCCAGATACGGCATGACAAAGGCCGGCCAATTGTGGCGCGTCGGAATCGTGCTAGTAAACGCCGGCAGCATCTTGTTCGCGTCGTGGTGGCTGTGCATGGCGACACCCCATTGCTTGAAATTGTTCACGCACTGCGTGCGTGCCGCCGCCTCGCGAACCTTTTGCACCGCTGGAACGAGCAACGCGATCAGACTTGCGATGATGGCAATGACGACGAGCAATTCGATCAACGTAAAACCACGTCGAATTTTCCTCATGGGAGCACCAAAAGAAAACAAGATAAGATGGGTGTAAAAAATGATAACAGAATTCGCTCAGGCTGTCCAATGAGACATTCACGACTTTGGACAAATGAATGGCGGGCACGACAACACTTGCATATCAAATGCACTTAACCACGAAACGCACGAATAACACGAAAAAAACCTTGTGACAGGTAAATGCCCTCCGTCACTTCTTTTTCGTGTATTTGGTGTGTTTCGTGGTTAAATTCCCATAAATGCTGTCGTGCGCCCGGGAGTTTGGCGCTACTGGTTTTTGTTGACTACAGTCATCCATTCAGAGGGAGCAGTTTCGCCTTTTTCCGATGCTTTTCTCGGTTCCTCTGTGTTTCTGTGGTGAAGTTAATGTTGGGCATCAGCGAGAAGTGTCCAAATCATGGCTGAGTTATTTTTCTTAATCAACCATTAATCTGTTGACTCCGTACACCTTGGTTGCGACAATCTCTGTTAATCAACGAATCAGCAACCCCACGCTGTTTCTTTCGTTGAATGACCCCCTTCGAGAAGGGATGCATGGATGCCCGCCAGTCGATTCGCCTGTGCTACGATGGTTCTCCTCCAGCCTTTTCGCGCCTTTTTGAATGAAAGACGTAACTCGATGAAAAACCGCATCATGATATTCGTTGTTGGATTGTTGATCGCCGACACGTCCTCGGCAATGGCTCAAGTTACGCCGGACCAGCAGGCGGACATGCTGCTGAATAGTGCGCGGAAGGCGTTCAATGAAAAGAACTATGCCTTTGCGACGACGAGGTTTCGCGAATACCTGTCCAAGTTCGGCGGGCACAAAGAAAACGATGCGGGTCGCTATGGTTTGGCATTGGCGTTGATCGAAGGGCCGGAGAAGAAATGGGACGAGGCCCGCGACCTCTTGCAACAGCTGGCGACGAAGAAGGAGTTCGGCGATCGGGAACTCGCAGGCTACTACGCCGGCGTGGCGGTGCGCGGTATGGGGCATCGCGACCTTGCCGAGGCCGACGCCAAACCCGCCGACGCGGCCAATTACCGCGCATCGGCACAGGCGCGATTCGGCGAGGCGATTCCGCTCTTCACCTCGGCGTTGTCGGCGTTCAATGCGAAAGACGATAAAGTTGAGGACGGCAATAAACTGACGCTCAATGGCGAATGGGTCGCTCGCGCCCGCTGCGATCTCGCCGAGGTCCAGCTGCGTGCAGGCAAACTCAAAGAGGCCCAGGCAAGCGCGATGCTCTTCGTCAGCGATCCCGTCTGGACGAAAAGCCAATATCGCGATTTGGGCCGCTATTATCACGGTTATGCGAGCGTGTTGCTGAAGGACAATATTGCCGGACAGAAGACGCTGTCGCTGCTCGCGCCGTTTTCCGATCCAACGTTTGGCAATCACGCACGCTACTTGCTCGCACGCACGCATCACATTGGCGACGACCGCGCCGAGGCCGGTGCGCATTACGAAGGCGCCATCGCCGACTATGCCAAGGCGAAGGCCGACGCCATCAACCTTCTGAAGCAGCCGCAACAATTCAAAAATGACCCGACGATTCGCGCTCAACTCGAATCGCTCGCCAAAAGCCCGACGCCCGATCATGTCGCGCGGGCAGCGTTCTACCTGGGTGTGTTGCTTTACGAGGGCGGCAAGTTCTCCGAAGCCAAGACGCGCTTTGCCGAGTTCGTCAAGGAGGCACCGCAAGCGACATTGCGACTCGAAGCCGAGATTCGCATCGGCTACTGTCAGGTGCAACTCAAGGAATACGCCGACGCGATCAAGACCCTTACGCCGCTGGTGGAACGTGAAGCACGCCTGTCGGATCAGGTATTGTTTTGGCTCGCAAAGGCGCAGGCGGCGAGCGCGCCGGATGCCGTTGCAAATCCACCGGCGCATCAGGCGGCAATCTCCGCGGCGTTGAATACCTTCCGCCAGGCCGCAGACCGGGCAGCGAAATTCATCGAACAGGACCCCGACGCCAAAATTCGCCGAGCCGAGATTTTGCTCGAACTTGCCGATCAGCAGCAGCGCATCACCCAGAACAAAGAAGCAGCGGTGGTATACGCACAGCTTCTTAGCGAGAAAATTCTTACCGAGCGTGAAGAAGAGATCACGCAACGCCTGGCCGACGCCCTGCATCTCTCCCGCGTATTCGATGAATCGGACAAGGTCTGCTTACAGTTTCAACAGCGCTTCCCGCAAAGCACGTTGACTCCCGCCGTGCTCTTTATCTACGCGGAGAATAGCTGGTTCCGTATCAACACAGCGGAGAAAAACCTCAACTTGGCCGAGCGTGCGAAGGAAATGCCCAGGCTGTACGACGAGGCCGTCAAGCGGTTCGGCACGGTCGTCGCGAAGTATCCGGAGTTCTCCAAAATCAATATTGCGCGTTACAGTCTCGGCCTAACCTATTATCGCCAAGGCGATCTGACGAACGCCCAGAAGACGCTCGGCGACATCCCCGCGACCGACCGCATGGGCGACCTGTCACTCACACCGTACCTGATCGCCGACTGCTTGTTACGGCAGACGCCGACGACGGTTCCCGTTGACGCACTGGCGGCGGGAAAAATGGAAGAGCAGCTCAAGAACGCTGCCGAGGCGCTGGATACGTTCATCAACGCCAACCCGAAAGATGCGAACGTGTACGACGCGCACCTGCGTCTCGGTTTGACACAGCAGCGCCAGGCGGAGTTGATCGCTCAGCCCGCCGAACGCGTCAAGCGCTACACCGACGCCCGCGCGACCTATGAACGTCTTCTGAAAAAAGACTCCGGCGCACCGCCTCTTCACCTGGCCAACGCCATGTTTGAACGGGCGAAATGCATCACGCTCTCCGGCGACATGAACACCGGCATGAATGAGCTACGCAAGTTCACAACCGACCCACTCCGCCAAGGTCCGGTTGCGCCGCAGGCCATCCTGCAACTCGCAACTTACCTGCGAGCCCAGAACAAAGCCAATGACGCCGTCGAGCTATTCGTGAAGCACCGCGACTCCCTCGAAGCAGTTCTCGCCAAGGATCAAACCACCGCAACGCCGATGATCGGGCTGCTGCGCTACCATCACGGCGTCGCCCTGCGTGAAGCCGGCAAGCTGCCCGAGGCACGCGGCTTGTTCGAGACCGTCGTCAAGATGGGCATTCAGCGTGTCGAGGCCACCGAAGCCGCCCTCCGCATCGGCCAATGTTTGAAAGACGAAGGCCAACTGCGTTTGGAGGCCGCCCGCAAGCTGCACTCCAACATCAAGAAACCCGACGATTTGGCCAACGCTCAAAAAGTCACCGAGGAAGGCTACAAGATGATCCACGATGCGGTGACGTATCTCGAAACGCAGGCCGACGCCATCAAGGCCACGCCGACGCTGTTGGATGCCCGCGCTCGCATGATCTACGACGCCGCCTGGGGCGCTCGTCAACTCGCGGAACCCGAAGTGGCGGCGACGCGGACGTTGATGGCGTTGGAGGCTCAGAAGAAACTCAATATCTCGTCGAAGTTCCCACTGCCCGAAATTTCAATCGAGAAGATTCCGGTGCAAGCGTCCGAGAAGCGTGCTCGTGGCTTGTACAAGCTGCTCATCGATCAAGCCGGGGACTTGCCGATCGGAATCGAAGCACGTTATGAATTGGCGGAGATGCTAGCCGAGCGCAACGAATTCGACCCCGCGATTCTGCTCCTTTCCGATGTGCTCGATAAGGAACCGAATCCGGAGATGACCGAGAAGACACGCCTTCGTCTGGGCGGGATTCATGCGGCCAAGGGCAATATCAAAGTCGCGCTGACGCAGTTTAACGCCGTCGCTTCGAATCCGAAGAGTTCGCTCGTCGGCTGGGCGAACTATCGCGCCGCCGAGGTGCTCATCAAGGATCAACAGTACGGCGAAGCGATTAAACGCCTCACCATGTTCCGCGACAACGGCACCTGGAACAACGTGCCCGGCTTGACCGATCGCGCCCTTCTTCGGCTCGGTTATGCGTTCGCCGTCAATAAGTCGTGGGACGAAAGCCGTAGTGCCTACGAGCGGATCGTCAACGCCTTCCCCAACAGTTCCGTGGCCGACGACGCCCGCTACGGCATCGGCTGGGCGCTGCAACAACAGAAGAACTACGACGGCGCCGCCAACGCCTACAGCAGCGTCGTCGCCCGCACCGCAACCGAACTGGCGGCGAAAGCGCAGCTTCAGATCGGCCTGTGCCGCATGGAGCAGAAGCGCCATCTCGACGCTGTCAACGCATTCCTCGTCATCCCGACAACGTACGACTATCCCGAACTGCGAGCGGCGGCGCTTTACGAAGCAGGCCTGGCCTATCTCGAACTCAACCAGCGCGAACAAGCGAACCGCCAGTTCGAGCGCGTGCTGCGCGAGTTTCCCGGCACCCCATGGGCCGACGCGGCGAAAGAGAAGCTGGGCGTGAAGTAGCCGTACGCCGAACCGCTGAGATCCTATTGCTGGCATGTGTCAAGGCCAGGGGTTCGGAGTACCTTACCCCTGGCTTTGTAGTTCCCTGAATGATTCACCCGTTACAAGGACGGTATTAAGGAGAATTTTCAATGCGACAACATCTCCGTTTCGGTGGTTTGCTTTTCGCCCTTTCGCTGATCCTTGCACTGGCATGGACGGCGCATCGCGCCTACGCCTACGTTGAAGCCCCGATGAGCCTCGGGGCCATCGTCCAGCAATCGACCAACATCGTCTTGATGCGCGTCGAATCGGTGGACAAGGAAAAGAACCTCATCATCTTTCGCAAAGTGCGCGATGTCAAAGGCAAGCACCCGACCGAGGTTATCAAGCATAACATTGGCCGCGGCGGTTTGCGACCGAACGAGTGGAAGGTCCAAATGGACTGGGCGGAGCCAGGCAAGACCGCGATGTTCTTCTATCAAGGCGGGGCCAGCGAGACCTGCATCGGCAACTGGTGGTATCAGGCCTACGCCGGTGGCGAATGGTGGAACCACAGCCATGCCGAGCCGTTTCTGCTGCGCAGCTTCGCGGGCAACCCCGACAAATTGGCGGCGATCTGCGATCAGATGCTGCAAGGGCAGGAAGTTGCCGCCCCGTGCATGATGGATGGCAACAAGGAAGACCTACACAACCGCATCGCCAAGATTCAACGCCTCAAGGTCAGCCTGAAAATTCAGGACTACAACCAGAAGCGTGACTTCCTCGGCTGGGGCGGCGAAGACTTCCGTCGTCTGCGCGGCATGGCGGGGTTCACGCACATCTCGCCAGTCGGTCGCGTCGATCCCGAAGCTCAGGCGATCAGCGTCGTCGATTTCGATGGCGATGGCAAGCAGGACTTGTGCCTGGTTGGAGGCAGCAAAGTGCTGCTTCTGCAAAACGCCGGCGACACGATGAGCGAAACCATGCTCGCCGGCGTCTCCCGCGCACGCTCGGCAATCTGGGCGGACTACAACGGCGACGGCCTGCCCGACCTGTTGCTCGCCACGCCGACCGGCTTGAAGCTGTTCACCAACCTCGGCAAAACGATGCGTGACGATTCGCAGCTTCTGCCTGCCATGCCCGGCGGCGCCGCCACCGCAGCCGCCTGGATCGATTACGACGGCGACGGCAAACCCGATTTGCTCGTCGCCCACGGCTATCACGGCCTGCGGCTTTATCGCAATGTTGGCATCAAGCAGCCGCAAGCACCGATCCCCACCGGCCAAGCATTCGCCGACGTATCCGACAAAATCGGGCTGGGTTCCAAAGGCATCGGCGCCGACCTCAAGGGCGATTCGCTCACCGTCGCCGACATCAATAGCGACGGCAAGCCCGACTTCCTATATGGCGCGGGCTCTGGCATTCTCGTACTCTCCGCCAAGAACGCCATGGGCGACATCGTCTTCACCGAGGCCAAGGACTCGGGCATCGCTTTCACCACGGGCCGCGTCAATCCGGTTTTCGCCGACTTCGACAAGGACGGCAATCCCGATCTGATCGTGCCACAGAAGACTGGCCTGAAGCTGTTCAAGAACGAAGGCAAGGGCAAGTTTTCTGATGTCACCGCGAAAGCGGGACTCGACAAGCTCACTTTCTGGGCGACCTGCGCTGCCGTCGGCGATGTCGACAACGACGGCAATCTCGATATCGTCGTTGGCTGCATCAAGGGCAGCAATCGCTATCTGCACAACAGGGGCGATGGCACGTTCGACGATCAATCCGAAGCGATTGGCCTGACGCAGAAGATATTCAACACGCAAGCCGTTAGCCTGGTCGATCTGAAGAATCGTGGCGTGCTCGACATGATCTTCAACAACGAAGGCCAGGATTCCGTCGTGCTGCTCGCCAACCCCGAAGTGACGGGCAAGCGCGTGCCGTTGGTGCTCAGTATTGGCGCGAAGGACGGCGTCACGGGCAGCCGCATCGATCTGTTCGACAAGGACAACAAGCGTGTTGGCAGCCGGCAAATTTGCGGCGGTTCGGGTCGCGGCGGGCAACAGGCGGCGCTAGCACGCTTCACACTCGAACCGGGAGAATATCGCGCATCTGTCACGCTGTCCGATGGCCGCACACTGACCAAGGCGATCACGCTCGGCAGCGACCCGCTCCGCACGCGCATCGAGGAAGAGGCCAAGGCGGCGGGGACGGAGTAACATTGCCTGGCCAGCCCCAGCCGAATCAACAATAATACCTAGCCACGGAAAGACACGGAAGAACACGGAAAAATGTAATGGGTCCCGATGATTCCTACCCTCATCTTCAGGGGTGATTCGCGTGGAGTTGCTACACAAAGATGTCACCGAACAAATCATCGGTGCGGCCTTTGAAGTTTTCAAGCAACTCGGCTATGGTTTCCTGGAAGCCGTGTATCAACGAGCCCTGAAAATTGAATTTGAATTGCGCGGGCTGGCGGCTGAATTGGAAAGTCATATCCGCGTTTATTACAAGGGTGTGGACATCGGCCACTATGAGGCCGATATTCTCGTAAACAAATGCGTTATCGTCGAAATAAAGATTGCCAAAGAATATCAGAAGTCCGACGAGGCACAGCTTCTCAACGAACTCAAGGCAACGGGTATCAAAGTTGGTCTCCTCATCAACTTTGGCCGTGCTAAAGCGGAGGTCAAACGATTCGTATTCTAACCTTATTCCCGGTTTTTTTCCGTGTTCTTCCGTGTCCTTCCGTGGCTAAGATTATGCAAAAATCGTTCTGCTTGGTCGTTTGTGGCGTTCTGATTCTATTCGGGTCCGTGCAATCTCGTGCCCAGTCCCCCGACGCCTGGTCCACCTACCGTGGCAACGCCCAGCGGACGGCGAACACCGACGGCGTGGCGGGGCCGACAACACCCAAGGTGCTGTGGGCGCTCAAGTCGAAAGAGCACTACATCGCCTCGCCGGTGCCGATGGGGAATCGGCTGTTCGTCTCCGGTCTTGGCGCGTTCAATCTTGGCAACTTCTCGTGCTTGACGACGGAGCCTGGCGTCAAGGCTCGCGTGCTTTGGTCGAAATCGACGCCCTACTTGAAATTACCTACCGTCAGTTCGCCGGCGATATTCAAGAACTATCTCATCTTCGGCGACGGTATGCACCAAACCAACGGCGCGTTGCTGTACTGCCTCGAAGGAACCGAAGGCGCTCCCGTCTGGCGCCACTCCGTGGCTGGCGATCTCGTGCATCTCGAAGGCTCGCCGTGCATCGTCGATGGCCGAGCGTATATCGGCGGCGGGGCGGCGGGAGTGCTGTGCGTCGAGATCGACAAAGCGAAAGTCGCGGGCAAGACGCATGATCTGCCGACCGTGCAAAAACTGATGGCTGAAGCGTGGAAAGACCTGCAAGCAAAATACGAGAAGGTGAAGAAAACCGACCCCTTTGCGATTCCGCCCAGCGAAGACAATCTACCGCCTGCCGACCCGGCTCGCATCTGGCAAGTCGGCGAGAAGAAATGGCACGTGGACGCGCCGGTTGCCGTCGTCGGCGATAAAGTGTTGGCGGCTTCCGCGTTTCTCGATAAAGAGCAAGTCGGCGATCGCTCGCTCTTCTGCCTCGACGCCAAGACCGGCGCGACCGTGTGGCAGGCGAGGCTCAAGCTCAACCCGTGGGGCGGGCCGTCCGTTGCGGGTGATACTGTTATCGTCACCGGCGGAACGATCAGTATGGACTTTAACATCCTCAAAGGCGCCAAGGGCTTCATCGCCGCGTATGATCTGAAAAAGGGCGACCTGAAATGGATCAAGGACATCACCGGCGGTGTCGTTAGTTGTGCCGCGCTGTCCGGCGGATCGGCGGTCATCACGGCGACCGACGGCAAGATCCGAGCCTTCGACATCGCGACCGGCGACCGCCAATGGATCTACGACGCCAAGATGCCGCTCTTCGCTCCTGTCGCCATCGCCAAAGACACCGTCTACGCAGGCGACCTTCGCGGCGTCGTCCACGCCATCGATCTCAAGACCGGCGCGGAGACGTGGAAGCTCGATCTCGGCGTGCACAAAGACGTGCAAGCGGCGGGCATGATCTACGGCGGCCCGGTCGTCCAGGGAGGGCGGGTATTTGTCGCTACCTGTAATTTGCAAGGTCCCTATGCGGGCAAGGAAACGGCCGTCGTTTGTATTGGGCAGTAATCGTCTGCCGCCTGCGGCTTAGCGCTCGCGTGGTTGCATGCGAGCGCTAAGCCGCAAGCGGCAATACCAAAATGCTTCGGAGAACCGCATGAAACGTTGTTGCATCCTACTCGTCCTTGGCATCCTTGTTGCGTTGAGCACGCAGATATCGTCGCAGGAAAAGAAAGCCACGCCCGGCATCGTCGTCGATAAGGCGGCAGGGACCGTCACCCTTGATGTCAAGATTGCTCCGCGCGTCGTGCTCAAGGAAAAGAAGGAACCCTATCCGCTCGAAGTCATCGCAACGTGGCCATACCCCAAAGGCAAAAAATCGCATGAAACGATCGTCAACTTCGACGAATCGATCAAGCCAAGCGACGTGCACAAGGCACTCGAATCGCTCGGGCTCAACGCCGGCAAGCCCATCAAAGGCATCGGCGAACCCCAAGGCCCAGCCGTCAACGTCTATCTGCTCGTTCCCGATTCCACGGGGCTGGATCGCAAAATCACGCTCGATCGGGCGATGGTCGATGCCAAGAACGGCAAGCCTTTTCCGAAGAACGTCGGCTGGCGTTTCACCGGGTCGGTAATGCTCCAACTCGATCCCAACAAAGCCGACAAGAGCTACGGCGCCGACAACTCCGGCACGTTGATGTCGATCTTCCCCGTGACGGACGAGATCGTGCTACAGACCGACCTGACGATCAAGAACGAAGGCGTCATGAAGCTCGAAGTGAACACAAAGGTGTTGCCGAAGGAAGGCACGCTGGTTAAACTCGTTATCGAAATCGCGAAAAAATAGGCCGTCAAGCCCCAGGATGAGCGCAGCGATTCCTGGGGGTAAGGAGAGCATCCATGAAACGATACCTACTGCCATTGTTCGTGCTGACCGCGACACCTGTATTCGCGCAAACGCCACCGGAGAAGGCGGAGAAACGCCTAGAAGAATTGGTGGACATCGGTCGAACGCTCGGCTCTGGTTTCACCTCCGAGCCGATCGTCTGGAGACGTGCGAAACTGGTAGACACGATCGAACTCGCCGAGACGCCAACGACACCGAAGTTGGTCCGTCTGCCGGTTCTATCGCGCAAAGACGTGCGTCCGCCGGCGATGACGGAGGCCAAGCCGTTGACTGCATTTCTGGACCAGTCGCACGCGCCGAACGCCGTCGAACTGCCGACGAAGCCGTTAATTCGACTTCCCGAAGTGGATGTCGCTTCGCCGGCAGCGATACCGATTCTATCGCGGCCCGTCAAGGATCGGGCTTCGCTAGGCGACCCGGCGTTCGATGTCAGCCTCGAGGCGACGATGAAGGCTTTTGCCGTGGTGCGCGATCTGCCCGTTCCGTTCACGCCGATCAACCTCCCGGATCCGTTCGAGAATGTTCGCTACGGCCAACTACGCAATCCGCCGGTAGAGGACGCCACGCCCGCGTTTGTGCCGTGGCGTAAGCCGGGATGACGACGATGGCCGCTTGCGGCTTAGTGCTCACCTGGTGACGCGCGAGCGCTAAGCCGCAAGCGGAAGAAATCGTGGTTCATTTATTCTTGAACACACTATGGCAATCGATGCATGAGCTTTCGATTGCCAGGGCGCTCTTCAATATCCCCTCGGCGTCTTTCTTTGCCGAGGCTTCCGCAAGTGCCACGGACGCGTCGCGCATCGTCAGGGAATAATCACGCCACTTTTCGACATCCTTTTTCGGCGTGAATTCGTGCGTCAACGCGCCAATCACCGCAACGCGATAAGCGAGCGGCGGCAATTCCTTCGACACTTTGGCGAGATTCTCATCGCTGAGCTTCTTGTTCGCAAGCGCGCCGAGCAATGCCTCAATACCGTTGAGATTCTTGAGCTTCGGCAAGTATTGCAGGTCGGGATGAATACCTTCGCCGCCCTTGGCCTTGGAAAACATCAGCTTCATCATCAGGTCGGTGCCCTTGGTATACTTCGTCACATCGCTCGTATCGCCAACCGCTTTGATCTTGCCTACCCGTTGCGAGAACATCACCAATTCCTTACTCTTACCGCTCCGCGCCATGTCCGCGGCATACCGGGCGGCAGCGCGGTAGTCGGCGAGGCCATTTTTCGCTGCGGTGTTGAGCGAATAACCGGCGAGGAGGATGGCCTCCACTTCGATGCGTGCCTCTGCGTTCTTATCGCCGGATGCGGCCTTCGTCTCGATCGTTTGGATCGAACGCTTCGTGAGGTTTGCATAGCTATCGACGGGTATGAACGGCCGCCACGGCGTTGGTTTCTCGCCAGCGGCGGGAATGGTAGCGAGCGGTGCGAGGATGGCGATGCCAAACAGGGCGATGCAAGCGAGGTGCTTCATGTCGTCTCCGATCGGATTGAGTCCATGGTTGCCGATCATCCTATGACGCCCAGGCCGTGCGTTGTAGACCATCGCCAATAATTCAAGGTGCCGCGCACGTAGTATGCGGTGGAAACGTCGAGGCGGAAAAGGCGACCAGAGTCATCTTTTTCCTGAACTCCTTACGCGCGAGTTCGCCGATCTGAGCCAACCACCACGGTCGGTGCATCGTCGTCAGCCGCTCGTGGAATCGACGTGGGATCGAATTGAGCATCGAGCAAGTCTGGCAGGTGGGCCATGCCAGCCCGGTGGAGGAGCTTTCCATCTGGCGATCGGACGATTGCGCGCAAGACGCAGTCAAAAGGAAATGTGCGTATACCTTGAACGGCTAGTGGTGCGAAAAGGCAGAGTTGACAGGTCCGTGGGGCACGGCCAGCGCGCATAACTGGGCAGTTTGAGGGGCTTGCGCTATAGCGGCCTTCTCCATATCTGTGAGTCATGGCCATCGACTTGCTGTACGTCGCTTTCTGACATGCAGAGGTCGGTTGCTGATCTCACGGATGTCTCTCATGA
>CAMAUE010000143.1 GCA_945861245.1 Singulisphaera sp. GP187 | reverse complement strand
GCTCCAGAATCGCCCATTGATCGTCGGTAAGATCGGTCGCATACGCCTTCCTTGCGATTGTCTGCATTTGTACACTCCTTTGTTTTGAGAAGCGTACATCATGCAACAAAATACGTGTTCAGGGCAAGACAGGTTTCCGGATAGCCTCTAAGACCCGTTTAGGCAGTTTTCTTTGCTTCATGGAGTTACCATTTCGTAACATGTTTCGGCGAAATGTGTTGCTGAATGCACGAAACTCTTTGTTAAAGATAATGCGCTGGTGGAATACTACTTATCTTCGCTCATGATGGCCACTTCTGTCAAGCGGATTTTCTTGTTTTGCGGATAAAAAAGTCTTTTTCGGTAGCTTCTGTAACGCCGAATATACGCAAAATGCGGAATATGGGGGCTCCGAACAATCGCGACCCGATGCACTCGCCTGCCCGTTCGCCAAATGCGCAGGTGCTATTTCGGTCATGGGCGGTTCTACGCGTGCGGGGGCAACTTCAATCCGGTGCCTCAGGCAATCAAACCCGAGGGCAAACGACTGGACCAGGCAATTTCTTTCAACGGCCTTTGCGACGCTTCGCGGAAGCGTTGAAGCGCGGAATCGCGCGATTGGCTCGGACACTTCCGCCAGGCGTCGGTGTACGCATTCGCGCTCGACATGGCAATCCGCTTCGCTAAGCGTATAAAATCAGCACGGCAGGGGGGCACTGTTTTGCCAATCTTGGCGCAGGAGGGCTGTGCGTGAGTATGTTTTTTCCGACATCCGACGAATGTGCTCGTCATGACATCTTCCCCGGTGTACGCATATCTACCTGTGCGTGCGAGAAGCTGATGCTGTCCTACGTCGAGCTTGAGCCGGGCGCGGTGGTCGCGGAGCACAGCCATCCGCACGAACAGGTCGGCATGATGATCGAAGGACAGGCCCAATTCTTCATCGGCGACGAAAACAAGATTCTCAGCAAGGGCGACATGTGGCGCATCCCCGGCGGCGTCAAGCATCGCGTCGTCGCCCTCGGCAAACCGGGCGACATCGTCCGCGCCTTGGACATCTTCACGCCGATTCGCGAAGATTATTTGTAACAGGGAACATTTCATGAACCTCGGTATTCAAGGGCACACCGCCGTCATCGTTGGATCGGCACGCGGCATCGGCAACGCCATCGCGCGGGAGTTCGCTCGTGAAGGGGCGAACGTCGCGCTCGTCGATCGCGAAGCCGCCGTCAGCGATGCAGCGAGCGCAATCGCGCGTGAGTTCGGCGTCAAGGCGAGCGCGTTGACTGCGGACGTGACGAACTTCGAGGCGATGAAATCCGCCGCTGATCGTATCGCCAGCGAATCGGGCCGCATCGATCATCTCGTGTTCGCGGTTGGCATCGGCTCGGGCAAGTTCGGGTTTCCGTTCTGGAACCTTGAACCCAGCGATTGGCCTCGCGTCATGAACGTCAACGTGCAAGGCGCGGTCAACGTCGTGCATGCATTCACGCCGAGTTTCCTCAAAGCGAAGGCCGGGTCGATGCTGCTGATCGCATCGGTGGCGGGGCAGATGGGCTCGCAGACCGATCCGCCGTACAGCGCGTCGAAGGCGGCGCTCATCAACTTCATGCAATGTGCCGCCAAGGACCTCGCGCCGTATCATGTGCGCGTCAATGCGCTCTGTCCGGGCATGGTGAAGACCGAGTTGAACCAATCGATCTGGGCCGCCTGGAACGCGATGCAGCCTGCCGACAAGAAGCAATCCTACGACGAATGGGCCGGCGAAAAGATTCGCAAGGTCGTGCCGCTCGCCGAATGGCAAACGCCCGAAGAGATGGCGGCGATGACCGTATATTTGGCGTCCTCGCATGGCCGCAATATCACCGGGCAGTGCGTCAACGTCGATGGCGGGTTTGTGATGCATTGGTGACCCTTTGGCCGCTTGCGACTTAGCGCTCGCATGGGACGCTCCGAGCGCTAAGCCGCAAGCGGAAAACAAGCGATAGGAGATATTACCTATGATCCGTATTCTGTTGACGTTTGCTGCGATCCTACTTCCCACCCTCGCCCACGCTCAGGCTCCGAAAAAGCAGCCGAACATCATCTACATCATGAGCGACGATCACGCCAACGCCGCGATCAGCGCCTACGGCTCATGGCTCAAAGGCGTGGCGAAAACGCCGAACCTCGACAAGCTCGCCAAACAAGGCATGCTGTTTCGCAACTCCGTGGTGACCAACTCGATCTGCACGCCAAGTCGCGCTGCGTTGTTGACCGGGCAACATAGCCACAAGAACGGCGTCTACACGCTCGCTGACGTACTCAATCCGAAGACGACACATGTCGGCCATTTGCTGCGCATGCTTGGCTATCAAGTTGGCCTGTTCGGCAAGTGGCATTTGCAAACCGACCCCGCTGGTTTCGATACCTGGAACATTCTTCCCGGGCAGGGCCAATACATCAATCCGAAATTGCGCATGATGGGTTCAAAGGCCAAGGAGCTAAAGGAGTACAAGGGCGGCTACTCCGAGGACGTCATCACCGATCTGTCGCTCAACTGGATGAAGCAACGCGACAAGACCAAGCCGTTCATGCTCTTCTGCCATTACAAAGCCCCGCATCGGCCCTGGGACCCAGCCCCGCGCTTCAAGGACCTCTACAAGGACGTCAAGATTCCCGAACCGGAAACGCTGCTCGACGATTACAAGGGCCGGGCGAAACAGGTCGGCATGATCCGCATGCGTATCGGCCAGGATTTCAACGAACGCGATTTGCAAATGGAAATCCCGAAGATGGAGCGCGATGAGCTGCGCAAATGGGCATACCAGCATTACCTCAAACGCTATCTATCGTGCGTCGCCGCCGTCGATGAAAACGTGGGCCGCATCATGGCGTTCCTGGAAGAGCAAGGCCTGGCGGAGGACACGATCATCATCTACACCTCGGACCAGGGCTTCTTCCTCGGCGAGCACGGCTTCTACGACAAGCGGCTCATGTACGAACCCGCGATCACGACGCCGTTGATCGTGCGTTGGCCAGGGCATACGAAGCCGGGCACGGTGAATGACGACATCGTCATGAACATCGATCACGCACCGACATTCCTCGAACTCGCAGGCGGCAAAGCGACGAAGGAAATGGACGGCCGAAGCTACAAGAAAGTGCTGGAAGGCGACACACCAGGCGATTGGCGTAAGTCAAGCTATTACCGCTACTGGATGCATCTCGACGGTTCACACAACGTGCCCGCCCACTACGGCGTGCGAACCAAGAAGTACACGCTCATCCATTACTACGGCAAAGCTCTCGGCATGAAAGGCGCGAAAGACGTAACGCTCACGCCAGAGTGGGAGCTATTCGATCGGCAGAAGGACCCGCAGCAGATGCGCAACGTCATCGCCGACCCGGGTTATATTGAGACTGTGCGCGAACTGCGTGCGGAGTTGGATCGGCTGCGCAAGGAAGCGGGGGACGAGAAGTGAGCGTGGCGTGTTTACGTTTAGCGCTCGTAATAATCATTCCGTCGCAAGCATTTGTCGCGATCGCGCGACGTTGCGCGATTGCGAAACGAGGATACTTTACACTATGCCCCTCACCATCGTCGAAGGCCAACTCGCCGACATCGACGGCGTTCGTCGTGGCCAAATCGCCATCGCCGACGGCGTCATCGCCGCAGTCGGCGCCAACCTCGGCACGCCGACGCATGTCTTTGGCGACGATTGCCTGATCTTCGCAGGCATGGGCGATATACACATCCACGCCCGCGAAGACATAACGCAGCATGAGATGCACAAGGAGACGTTCGCCTGCGCCTGTGCCGCGGCACTCAACGGTGGCGTGCTACACGTTGCCGACATGCCGAACAACCCGGCAGCGCCGATCGACGACGCCAGCTACACCGTCAAAGAGTCGCTGCTTCTTAGCCAAAAGCTGCCGGTGGTGTTCACGTTGTACGCGGGCATCGGGCCAGGGACGAAACCGCTGGTACGCAATGTTCCTTATAAGGCGTACATGGGGCCAAGCGTCGGGCATCTGTTCTTCTCATCTCTGGAACAACTCGACAAGACGCTCGCTGACTACGTCGGCCAAGCGGTCAGCTTTCACTGCGAAGACCCGGTCCTACTGGAAGCACACAAGGAAGCCGCGACGCACGAAGCCCGGAGACCGCCGGAGTGTGAACTCAGCGCAACGCGCTTCGCCCTGACGATGATCGAGAAGTACAACCTTCGCGGCAAGTTGTGCCATTATTCGGTCGGTGAAGGCTTGCAGCTGATCCGCGCCGCCAAGGCGAAGGGGATAAGCGTCACCGCCGAGGTCACGCCGCACCATGTCTACTACGACACCGCTCAGATCACGCCGGCAAACCGCGGCTGGATGCAAATGAATCCGCCACTGCGTAGCCCGTCCGACCGCGAAGCGATGCTCGAAGCCCTGCGCGACGGCACAGCGGACTATCTCGCCACCGACCACGCGCCACACACGCTCGCCGAGAAAGAACGCGGCATGTCGGGCCAACCGCACCTCGATACTTATGGCCCGTTCGTGACCTGGCTGCTCGTTGAGAAAGGCTTCACGCCCGAACGCATTGCCGCGATCTGCTCGGCGAATCCGGGCACATTCGTCAATTCGTATCAATCGGGCAAATGGGGCCGACTTCTGCCCGGATACATCGGCGCGCTGACGGTGCTCGATTTGAAGGTGCCGAAAACGATCCGCCGCGAGGAGTTGAAAACGAAGTGCGGCTGGAGTCCGTTTGAAGGCGTGACGTTTCCCGGCAGCGTCGCTGCTGTGTTCGTGCGCGGCGAGCGCCAATCCCAGACGGCACGCTGAGTGAGCCGCGTTGTTTCAAACTTCGGCCAGAATCGCCATGCCTCAGGTTTGCCAGACCCTCATTTCGCGAAAAAAATAAGATTATCCCAAATCTCTTGCGCTCCACCGCGAATAAGCGGGGGGGCGTGGCGCAATGAATGCGTGCGACTAGCGTAGGCATCACTCTCCGCGTGATGGTTTTGTGGCAAATCCAGCACGCGGAGAGTGATGCCTACGGTAGTCGCGGACTAATGTCGATTGCATCGCTTCTGCTTCCGAAAGGCTGGCACCCATGTCGAACGATACGGATCCGGCAGCCGGGTCGGGTGGTGAGTTTTCTGCGAAGCCGTTGGCGTCGGCGCCGTCGGTTTTGGCAAACCCATTGTCGCCGGAAGAGTTGATTACGCTCAACGACGAGATCGCCGGCATGGCCAAGGCGGGCGTTCCGCTGGACCAGGGCTTGGCGGCCTTGGCGAGCGAGATCGGCTGGGGCCGGCTGCGGACCGTGACGCAGACGCTCGCCGACGATTTGCGGGCGGGTTTTACGCTGCCGCAAGCAATCGAGCGGCAAAAAGGCCGCGTGCCGGCCTACTATGCCGCCCTGCTCTCCGCCGGAGCACGCAGCGGCCGCATCGGCGAAGTGCTGGCGACGCTGACGACCTATGCACGCTCGTTGACCGACTTTCGCGTCAATGTCGTCAACGCCATAATCTATCCCGCCATGATCGTCGTCATTGGCGTCGGCTTGCTGATCTTCGTCGGCATGGCGGTGCTTCCCGCCTATGAAAAGGTCTTCGCCGATTTTAGAATACGCGTGCCATTTGCGACCGTGGTGGTGCTCTTCCTCGCTCGCAATGCCTTGTTGATTTTTCTACCACCCGTCGTGATGTTCGTGCTTGCCGTTGCGGTGGAACGTTGGTGGCTGCGGCGCACGGTCGCAGGCCGCATTTTGTGGGCGCGTACGATCTACGCGCTCCCGCTTATGGGCACGTTGTTTCGCTCGGCGCGTCTGGCGGCGTTTGTGGACCTGTTGGCGATTCTCGTCGAACAGAAAGTTCCACTCCACGAGGCGATTCTGTTGGCGGGGCAAGCGTCGAGCGATCCGCTGCTGGCGGAAGGAACCCTGCGCGTCGAACGACGTTTGAGCCAGGGCATGCCGCTCGGCGTGGCGCTACGGGAGGAACGCCTGGTGCCCGACCTTGTCGTGTGGATGATTGGGTTTGGGGAGAAGCAGAACACGCTCGGCCCGTCGCTTCGGCATGTTGCCGGCATGTACCGCCGACACGCCGATATTCGCGCCAGCCTGATTCGCACGCTGCTGCCACCGCTCCTAATCCTCGTTGTCGGCAGCACCCTGGGCATGCTGTTCGCGCTTGGCGTGTTCGCGCCGATGTTGGAACTCCTCGACGGCCTGAGCGGAGGGGGCAAGCGATGAATACCTGGTACAAACTCGTGTTGCTGCAATTCTGGTTTTTCATCGCCTTGCCGATCTGCGTCGGCGTCCTCGTCGGCGTGCTCGGGCCGGTCGGCGTTCCCCTTTACGCGTTTTTGTTTTGGCTGTGGTGTTGGGAAATTATCGCTTACTTGAACTACCGCGCCGCCCGGCAGCTGGAATTCGTCAGCTTGTTGCAAGCCGCCGGCGCCAACAACTTGCCGCTCGAATCGTTTCTGCAAGCGTATCTGGATGATCGCCCGCACAAGGATATGTACCGCTTCTGGACCGGTGTGCTGCTGTTCTTCGTGTTCCCCGGCTATTACTGGATCCATCGACAACGCAGCTTCGACAAGCGTCTCGAACGCCTGGTGTGGTTACTGCAATCGGGCACATCGCTCGACCGGGCCATCGTTGCCGTTCCGGGATTGGTATCGCGCGAGACGGCGTTGGCAGTCGCAGTAGGGCAGTTCACTGACGACCTGCCGGAAAGCCTTCACCGGTTGCCGGACCGCCAGCTTACCACGGTTTGGGTGGATTTGCTCGTGCGGTTGGGCTACCCGCTGTTTATTATGATTCAGGTGGTAGGCACGGTGATCTTCTTGACGACGTTTATCGTTCCGAAATTTGAGAAGATATTCCTGGACTTCAAGCTAAGGTTGCCGTTTCTTACCGTTCTGTTCATGGACATCAGCAGGTTCGGCACGCGATATTGGTGGTTGTTTGTCTTCGCGATGTTTTTGCTCCTGGTGGGAATCCACCTGTTCCTGTTCATCTCGCATGTTCGCTGGCATTTCCCATTCTTCGGGGGATTCTATCGATCGTACCTTCGCGGCGAGTTTTTGATCCTGCTGGGGCAGATGCTGGAATCGCGCCGGCCGCTGCCTGAGATTCTGAACCGCGTCCTTTTCTCAAATCTTCTGCCTGCCGTGATGCAAGTGCGCGTACGCGGCTTGCGCGACGATATCGCGCAGGGCAAGTCGTTGCCTGAAAGCCTGCATAAGAACGGCTTGGCGACGCAATCGATGCAAGCGCTCATCGTGTCCGCGGAGAAGGCGAACAACCTGGCCTGGGCAGTGCGTGAGATCGGCGATTCGCAATCGCGCCACGCAGTACGGACGCTGCATCGCCTCGCGCTCATCGCCCTGCCGATCGCGATCCTATTGTGCGGCGGCATCGTGGGGCTTGTCGCCGTCAGTATGTTCACACCACTCCTATCGATCATCGAAAGTCTCAGCACGATGAAGTAGCCAAAATTTACAAATGCAAATCACGAAAGGGCGAAAGTACGAAAGAGAATCTCAATAGCATTTTTCGTGTTTTCACCATTTCGCTTTTTCGTGATCCGTATTTGTTGTGGCTCTCCCGCTACAATGGCAATGGCCTGAAGGCGGCCCCTTCGTCTTCTTTAACGCCAACGACAAAAGTACGAGCCGGAAGCGTAAGCGACGGATTGGAGAAATCCGTCGCTTACGCTTCCGGCTCGTAAGTCGACTTTTGTCGGTGGCGTCTTCTTTGCGTCTTTGCGCCTTTGCGTGAGCTTTTTTGACTATCCAGGAATCCAACATGAGAACCGCAATCTTCGCCTTGTTCACCACCACCCTTGCTGCATCGCTCGTTACGGGGCAGGGCCAACCGACGAAGAAGGCGGAACCGAACCGGTATGAATTCCGTCAGCTGCACGATCCAAACGGGACGGGCAAGTTTTTCCTGGGCCGTGAGATCGCCCATGTCATGGGTTGGCAGGGCGCCGGTTGGCTGGAGCGACCCGAACGCGAACGCGAAGAAAATGTGTCCAAGCTCATGCCGTCGCTTGGGGTCAAACCCGGCGACGTCGTTGTCGACCTCGGCGCTGGCAGCGGGCATCACACGGTGCGATTGTCCAAACTCGTCGGCGACAAGGGCAAAGTCTATGCCGTCGATATCCAGAAAGAGATGATCGCCATCCTCGCCAATCGGCTCAAGCAAGAGAAGATCGCCAATGTCACGCTCATTCGTAACACGGAGAAAGACCCGACGCTGCCCGCCAACGCCATCGACCTCGTGCTGATGGTCGATGTCTATCATGAGCTGTCGTATCCATATGAAGTGATGCGCGAACTGGTGAAGTCGCTCAAAGTCGGCGGCCGCGTGGCGTTCGTCGAGTTCCGCCTGGAGGATCCGAAAGTGCCGATCCTGGACGTGCATCGTATGTCGATCAAACAGGTGATGAAAGAAATGGAAACACATGCTGAGATGAAGCACCAAAAGACGGTCAATCATCTGCCCTGGCAGCACGTGATATTTTTCGAAAAGACGGTCGCGAAAGCGAAAAAGGTTGGAGAGACAGCTAAGTGACGTGAGCAACCAGGAGCCACCCAGGAAGTAATCCCGTCGAGATTGCTCAAACCGACCGCTTACTTCGTGTGCGGCTCCGATGTCCATGACATGACACCAATGGCATGCCGAGTAGCCGATGCTGAGGAAGATAGGCCGATCGAGCGACTTGGCCTTTTGCAATGCTTCGTCGCCCCAGGGAAACCAATCAACCGGGTTGTATGCGTGTTGACGGAGGTACGGGCTGGTTTCGCAGGCCAAACGGTTCGGCGTGCGCGGTTCGGCGTTCATGGAATTGTACCTCTCGTTTAGCCGCTCGCCAAAGGCGAGCGCGATCGACGTGGATCGCGCTCGCCTTTGGCGAGCGGCTAAACAAATCAGAATCGAATGCCCAGAAATTTTTCGAGTGCCATGGTAAAGAATCGGGCGTTGCCGATGTCGGCGTACATGATTTGGTGGATGCCGGAGTTAACGAACCAGCCTTCTTTGGCGCCGACTTCCCAGATGGAGAAGGCACCGTTGCCCAGGGTCATCTTCGAGATTTTTTCGCCTGGCAGGCGAAGCGTTTGGCCGCCCTTCACGAGCACGAGGAGATTATCGCCAAGTTGGATGTAATCGCCGCCCTTCAGTCCAAAGAATAGCAGGCCGTCGTTGGCGGTGACCTGGTCGAGGTCGCTCAGCAAGTATAGCGTCCATGCCCACTCGGCCATGAAGGCGTAATGAAATGGATCCTTGGAGACGGGATTTCCCAGTTCGCTGCTGTAGCGGCCTGAGATCACATGGACGACTCGGCCCTTTTCGTCGGACCAGGTGAAGTTGTAGTCCGTACCTGTGTAGACGCCGTTATAGTAGTGGCGTGTTTGGCCTGTGCGGAGTTCGATGGCGTGCTCGAAACGAAACATCTCGGTCGAGATTTTTTCACGATGGCCCGAACAGGTGTACTTGACGATGCCCTTGTTGCCAACGTAGGTGCAGGTATGTTTGAATCCGGTCCACCAGAGAATAATCGCGCCGACCGACAAGCCAACAAGCGTCGACACGCCGATGAGGACGAGGAAGGCTTCGACACGAAACGGTTGCGACATAAGCACGCCGACGATGAGGCCCGTAACAAAGGCCGACGCAACGAATGCCATAAAGGCGCCGGCGATCCGCATGCCCCAGTTGGTCGGCTGGACGCTGCGTTGCAGCGTGGAAAACGCACTATACGTCCGACCGATTTCCGGCGATGCCTCGACGAAAAAATCATCGTCTGGGGCGATCACCCCGCCGGCGTGCGTCGTCAACGGCGGAATATCGGCGAGGCTATCGTCGTCTTGGGGCAGTGGCGGCGGCGTGGTTTTCGACGGCGCGGACGCCCACGGCTCGCTACCGCTCCTCGGCTTCGGCGCCTGCCGGGTGAACTGCCCGCCGTCGCCCGCCGCTTCCGGAATGCGGATCGCTTTCTTGCAACTCGGGCACTCTCCGTCCTTCCCCGCATACTCATCCGCCACGCGCAACGTCTTGCCACACGTGCAGGTGAAGGTGATTGGCATGGGATGTTTCCTGCGTGGGATTCTCAATCATTATTTGGACAAGGTTAACGCGGTGAACGATAGGCCACTTGTTTACGTTTGGCGCTCGCGCCACACCGTGCAAAGGTAGAACCCTCGAGCGCTGAACGGGGAATCAGCTCGAATTTAGTGTAGCAATTTCTTCGTCGAATTCACATTTCTCTACAGGTTACGATTTGACGACCGACAACTTCGCCTTGGCCGCGAGAAACGTCCGTTCGCCGCCGACGTTGAAGCGAATTTTTACCTTGCGCAACACGCCCTGCCCCGAGATGTCGGTGACGCGACCAACGCCGTAGACATCGTGATGAACCAACGCACCGACGCTATAGGTCGTGGTCGATTCCTTGAGCGGCTCGCTGAAGTCGTCTTTCCGTTTCGTCGAGGTGCGCGAAAAGCCGGTGTCATACCAACCTTGGCTCGCGCCGGACGTGCTTTTGCGCCAACCTTCGACCGCCTTGGCTGAGCTACCGCTGAAGTCCATCGATTCGATGCAGTCATGCGGCAGTTCGTCGAGAAACATACTCGGGATCGTGTAATTGGTCTGCCCGCGAAATTCGCGCATTCGGGCATGCGACAGGTTTAACTCTTCCTGCGCCCGTGTGATGCCGACGAACGCCAATCGGCGTTCCTCTTCGAGTTGCGCGTTCTCGCCCATGCTGCGCTCGTGAGGCAAGATGCCCTGTTCGCATGCCATCATGTAAACCACGGGAAACTCCAGGCCTTTGGCGGAATGCAGCGTCATGACGGCGACGCAATCTTGCTTCTCATCCCAGCCGTCCACGTCGCTTGCCAGCGTGATGTTTTCCAGAAAATCGCTGATGGTTCGGCTATTGTCTTCGGCATGGAACTGATGGGCGGCGGTGATGAGTTCCTCAACGTTCGCCAAACGTTCCTGATCGTCGGGGTCGGTGCTGTTCTTCAGCATGAGCCGATAGCCGGAGACGTCGATGACCTGGCGCATGACTTCGTCGGGTGTGGCATCAACGATGCCGCGCAGGTCGGCCATCAGCTTCGCGAAATTGCGCAACCCTGCAGTCGCTTTGCCTTTGATCGCGGGAATCTTATCAACCTGCTCGGCGGCGCTCAGCAGACTCATTTCGCGCGGCTCAGCGTAGGCTTGCAGATGCTCGAGAGACGTCTTGCCGATCCCGCGCGTGGGTTCGTTAACGGCGCGGAGAAACGACAGGTCGTCGCGCGGATTGAGCAAGAGCCGAAGGTAGGCGAGGATGTCGCGGTTTTCTTTGCGATCGAAGAACGCCAGGCCGCGAACGATTTGGAACGGCACGCGTTTGCGGATGAACGCCGTCTCCAGGCCGCGCGACAGGGCGTTGATGCGCAACAGGATCGCGAAGTCGCAGAAGTGTCGGCCGCCGCGACCCACCGCATCGGCGATTTGCTGGACCACTTGTTCCGCTTCGTCCTGTCCCGTTTCAAAAAGCATGACGCCGGCCTTCGCGCCCTCGCCTTTCGACGTGTACAGCGTCTTTTCTTTACGCTCCGTGTTGTTCGCGATGAGATGGTCGGCGATGCGCAAGATCGTCTTCGTGCTGCGAAAATTTTCTTCGAGCCGAATGACGCGCGCGTTTGGAAAGTCACGTTCAAAGTCGAGGATGTTCTTGATGTCAGAGCCGCGCCAGCGATACACCGATTGATCGGGGTCGCCCACCACGCAGAGATTCGGATAATCGACCGACAAGCCGCGAGCGATGCCGTACTGCGCTTTGTTCGTGTCCTGATACTCATCGATCAGCACGTAGCGAAAGCGTGCGTCGAGTTCCGCGCGGATCTCGGCGTTGTTCTTGAGCGCGTACGCAGGCCAAAGCAGGAGATCATCGAAATCGAGCGCATTGACTTCGCGCATCCGCTTCTCGTATACCTCATACACCTGAGCGACGACCTGGGAAAAATAATCGCTCGCCTTGCTTGCATAAGCGGGCGGCGACATCAAGAAATTCTTCGCCTTCGAGATCGCGCTTTGGATCGTCTCCGGCGTGAAGCGGGTCGCGTCGATTTGCGCCGCCTCTAGCGACAACTTCACCATGCGGACGCGATCGTTCTGGTCGTAGATCGTGAAGTTCTTGTCCAATCCAAGTCGATCCGCGTATTGTCGCAGGAGACGCACGCCCAGGCTGTGAAAGGTGCTGATCCAGACGCCTCGGCCTGGCAGCATCGCCTCGACGCGTTGCTTCATTTCGCCAGCGGCCTTGTTGGTAAACGTGATCGCGAGGATCTGCTGCGGCCTGACGCCTTCGTTCAGCATGTGAGCGATTCGGCAGGTGATGACGCGCGTCTTACCGCTGCCCGGGCCGGCCAAGACCAGCAGCGGACCGTCGATATGCAGCACGGCTTCGCGCTGCGTAGGCGTTAGTTTGGCGACGACGTCTTCGTATGCGGATCCGTTCACGCGAGACTCCTTTTGAAGTTGGAGTGGTCATTGTACGGAAGAAAGTTTCCGAGCCGCGACCGTCAGGGAGCGGCCGACATCGCGCGCGCCGGCAGGTCGGCCGCTCCCTGACGGTCGTGGCTCGGAACTGATCAACGAAATCGGACTTGACGCGAAACCTCAAGAAATGACAGAATTGTAACGGTTTGCCAATGTGCTATTTTGAAGGACGCGTTCGCCGTGTTATACTTCGCGCGGTTGAAGACGTCGTTTTTTCGGGCGAATCGAACTTTTTCCGAGCCGCGACCGTAAGGGAGCGGCCGACTCGTTCTCGCCAGGTTCTTGTCGGCCGCTCCCTTACGGTCGCGGCTCGGAAAAGCGGCCGACAGGATGCCGTGCGCTCGCTGTCAACCGTTCCCTGACGGTCGAGGCTCGGAAAAGCGATAAATCCACCCGCCGAAGGTAGAGAAGGACTCCCATGACGAACAACCAGCTGCTGCCGATCCATGACACCGCGGCCCAGGATATATTTCTGTGCGGCTATCCGCGGTCGGGGCATACGTGGTTCCAGTACCTCGTGGCGGGCGTGGCGTTTGGCGTCGATCCCGAAATCGCCCAGGACTCGTTGGTGCAGGATCTCGTGCCGGATGTCGCCTACAAGACTCATTACAAGCGCTACGGCCCAGTGGCGTTCTTCAAGTCACACGCACTGCCGATGACGAAATATCGCCGAATGGTCTATCTGTTGAGGCATGGCTGCGATGTGATGGTGTCGTACTACCACTTCCTGACGGCGCTGCGAGGGCACGTTGATTTTCTTGGCCTGGTGCAGGGTAAGGGATTGTCGCCGTGCCATTGGCATGAGCATGTGGATCGCTGGCAGGCAAATCCGCATGGGGCGGAGATTCTGGTCATTCGCTACGAAGATTTGAAAGCGGACACGGTACGGGAGCTGCGTCGCTTCTGTGCGTTTGCGGGGCTTTCGCGCGATGACGCATTGCTCAGACATGTCGCCGGACAAGCGGAGTTCGCCAAGGCCCAGGCGCGCGAACGTCGGCTGGGCTGGGACAACAAGGCCTGGCCGCGCGAGCATGCGTTTATCCGACGAGGCGAGGTTGGCAGCTTTCGCGATGAGATGCCTGCGGACGTTCGCGCGGCGTTTTTGCAGCGAGCAGAGAAGACGCTGCGACGCTGCGGATACACGGTGTAGGCGAATTATCGTAGGCATCACGATTCGGGTTTGCCTGAACGACGTAACTTATCCAGTCAACTTGATCTTGCACGGCTTTGGCGAGATCGTCATACTACCCAACCATCAGAATTTGGGTTTGCACGTTACCTGACTGGTATGGAGGTCCGGTGTCTTGATTCCGCCGATACTATTCCCGAATCATGGCATTGCGCTGGCGCCGCGGTTGCGATTGCACGCCGGGTCCGGGGCGGCGCGACCAATCGGCGAGACATTCGCCACGGAAGGTGCGCCATGACTAAGCGAGTCATGCCCAATCTCTCCGTGCGGGAACTCCGAGTTGGCGCGCTTATCTGGGGGGCCTTGACGTGGAGTGCTGTCGGTTTTGCGGTATTCCAGCTTTTCCGAGGTGAAGGGCAACATCATTGGTGGGCGCTGCTCGCGGTCGCTGTGCCGACGCTGCGTGTTGCGATTCTCAGCGATTATCGTCAGCTCATTCGGACGCGTTTCGCGGAGTGGTGGGCCTGCTGCCAAACGTTTCACACCAGATCGGGCCCGATTCCCTGGCAGGGCACGTTCACTTTTGTTGTGCTGCCATTTGCGTTCCTGTTCCTGATGAATTCAAAGGTTCAAGTGGGCGACAATGCCCCTGTGTTTCTTGCGGCATCGAGCTTGGTACGCGAAGGAAATCTGGAATGCAGTGAGTTTGTGGAAATAGCAGAATGGTCCAATTTGGGAAATCAACAGGCTTTGAATGTAGGCCTGCGCCATACTTCGCGAGGCATCTATTCCAACTATCCGGTTGGGCCATTGCAGGTGGCAATTCCCGTCGCAATGGTGAGTCGGTTGGTCGGGGCCGACTTGGACCGTATCAAAGTGCACGAGCGACTTCAGAAGTTTTCGGCAGCCTGCCTGTCAGCCGTGTGTCTCGGGCTTTTTTTCTTGGTCGCGGTTTGCCTGGCACCGCCGGAGTCCGCGTGGGTCGCTACGTTGTTGCTGGCACTCGGCTCGGCGATGTACAGCACGATTGCCGTGGGGATTTGGCAGCACGGTGGGATCATCTTTTGGTCCCTCGTATTCGTGTTGACGGAGTACAGGCAATCGCAATCTTCGTCTTGGAAGTGGACGCTGCTTCAAGGCGTCGCGCTGGGAAGCATGATTCCCTGGCGTCCCTCGTCGCTGCTCGTCGCCGGTTCACTGGGGCTATGGACCTTGTGTCGAAAACCGAAGCAGGCAGTCCTGGTCGCGCTCGTTGCGGCACTGGCCTTTCTGCCGTGGGGCATGTTTTATTGGACCTGTTACGAAAACCTGCTGGGCCCCACGCACACGCAATCGGAACAAGGAAATTGGCATTGGACCTCGATTGACGGATTTCTCGGCGTCCTGATAAGTCCCGGTCGGGGGTTCATCGTCTATCAACCGTGGATAGTGCTTGTTGGGCTTTGGCTCCTACCCGCGGTTCGCGCTTCGCATTCGGCAGTCCCCCTGAGCATGAATCGGCAGAGCATTCTGCCATTCTGCGCCTTGGCCGTGATCTTGAACTTTACCCTGGTCGGTGCCTGGTGTATGTGGTGGGGCGGCTGGTGTTACGGTTCGCGGCTGAACTCGGAAGTTCTTCCGCTGGCTGCTCTGCTTTGTCTGAGGCCGATTACCTATCTTTGGGTTTCATTGCATGGACGCAAACTCATTATTGGGCTATTGTTCTTCGCCTTCCTGATTCACGCCAGCTGTGTTTATTGTGGAGCCGACCGCTGGGACGGGGTGCCGAATGATATCGACCACCATCCCGAACGCCTTTGGCGATGGGATGATCCGCCGTTTCTTTATCCACTGCTAAAAAACATATCGGGGCGGGGCGCAGCCTGAGTAATTCTTACTTAGACGGGTTTCACGGAATAGTGAATAAGTAATACAACGAGAAATGGACCACCCAACCATGGATGATTCGCGACCAGAAATGGAACTACCCATGACCGCTATTTTGAAAATGAATCCACCAATGGACGACCAAACCATTCAGGACATGGCACGACAACTCGCCGTACAACCCGCACAGCGACATGAAGTCCTGCGTCAACTGCTCGGCGAGCAGCAGTGCCGGCAGCTGGGAATCTATCCGATCCCCGAGGGGTTCAAGCTTTCGGTTGTCATTCCAGTGTACAACGAAAAGCAATGGGTGCGCGAACTCGTTCGCCGGGTGTGCGAGGTGCCGATCCCGATGGAGATTATCCTCGTGGATGATTGCAGCACCGATGGCACGCGCGAGATTTTGCGTGAGATGGAGCAGGAAGGGCACAAGGTCGTTTATCATGAAAAGAATCAGGGCAAAGGCGCCGCCCTGCGCACCGGCTTCGCCCATGCGACTGGCGATGTCATCATCGTTCAGGACGCCGATCTTGA
>CAMAUE010000142.1 GCA_945861245.1 Singulisphaera sp. GP187 | reverse complement strand
ATGAAACGGGGAAGAAGGTCGCCGAAGAGATCAAACGAACTTTGAACATTCTACGCGACAGCATCCTCCCGCTTTGGAATTACCAAATGTTGCCGATCTCAAAATTTTCTTAGAGTTTGGCACGGAAGTTATTTATTCAGCGATCCTTAGCGGATGAATGGAAGCGGCACCAATGAAGGAAATATCTCTGACAGAATTGACAGAATTGACACAATTGCCGTTCAAGGCTGAATTCTGTCTATTGTGTCAATTCTGTCAGAACTTCCGAGCGGAGATTTCTGCAAAATGTCCACCTACCCACCCCCTGTTTTATTTTGGCCATAAAATGCGTGTGGCTATTCACCGGTTCCGTGAAAATCAGGCGATTCGCGGATACCCCTACCCCATGACTCCCGACTAGTCGGAGGTCTATCGCCGAAACACGCTACACAGTTTGTGCTAGCATGCCATCATGAAAGTGTGTACTTGCCTTTTTCGGGTGCTATTTTTTGAAGCGCGAGCGGTGCGGGGTGAAGTTTGGCACGGTGCAAAAACAAAAAGAGCGGTTGTCAGTGACAACCGCAAAGACGCATATTCGAGCGTTTCTAAGCACATTTACCTACAGGTCGAAAAGTGCGTTTCGCTAGGTAATTTGCTTGTTTTTCGTGGTTTTCGAGGGAAGTGGAAGCTACCTTACGAAAGCATTGCTCTACCACTGAGCTAAGGCGGCGGTTTGTGGCTCGGATAATTCTAGCATCGTTGGCCGAGCGCGACTATGGGTGTTTGCAAAACCGTCGCAAATACTGACGATTTTCAGCGTCGAAGGGTTCACACGCCGTCGAGCAGATATCGAAGCGAGCGCGACAGGCGGCGTGGATCCTCGACGGCGCAAATCGCATGGCTGACAGCAATTCGGCGACAGCCGGCGGCGATGACCTCTTTCACATTTTCCACGTTGATGCCGCCGATCGCAAATGCCGGCAGAGATGTCGCTTCGCAGGCGGCTCGAACGTAGTCCAATCCCGCCAAATTATCGAATTCTTTCGTGTGTGAGCCGAACGTCGGGCCGATGCCCACGTAGTCCGCGCCTTCGAGAATCGCTTGCTGAAGCTGGTCGAGATTGTGGGTGCTTACGCCAACCATCATCTGTGTGCCGACGATTCGGCGAGCTTCGCGGATCGGCATGTCGTCCTGGCCAAGGTGCACGCCATCGGCTTCAGCGAGTCGTGCGACATCGGGCCGATCGTTGATGATGAAGAGCACGCCCGCGTCGCGCGTGATTTGACGAAGATCGTAAGCGTACGCCAACAGCGTACGGTCATTCAGCCCCTTTTCCCGAAGCTGCACGATCTGCACGCCGCCCAGAACCGCTTCCTTCACGGTTCCCACGAGCGACATTCGGCATGACGCATCGGTAGCCAGCAGATAAAGCCTGGCGTTGGCGAGACGTTCACGCGAACTTTCGCCTTGCACAAGCGATCGTTCGAGCGTGTAGCTTTCATAGCGGATTTTTTCGACACGCTGGGCGAACTCGATCGAGATCGTTTTGCCAAATTCTTCGAGACTGCGCAGCGATTCCTGCAAGCGTTTGGCGTTGGCCTGGGCGACCGACAGCAGCGTCGGGCGTTCCCATTCGTTGAACGTGCTAATCGACGTGCCGACATCGCCGGGCGTGTCGCGTGATTGCAACAGAAGGCTCGCGGGCAGTAGCTGGACGGCATCGGCGAAGGAGTGACGCAGGTCTTTGTAGAGCCGAGTCATCATCGCGTCGTTGAGGGCGAAGCGGCAATAATCCTCAAGCGTGCGCAGCGCCTCGCGGGCGCGGTTGGCGCCGGCGTCGAGGATTCGGGCCACGTTGACCTGTTCGGGTGGTTCATCGAAGTTGAGCGGCTCATCCAAAGTGATTGGCGTCAGTTCCGGGATCATGTCGCCTTTCATCCCAGCCAAATCGAGGCCGTGCTTTTCGAGCAATTCACGAAGCTCGGCATCAAGCGTGAGCAGCGCGAAGAGGACTTGATCGGTGGAGATGCTGCCCTCGTCGCCCTGCCGGCTGGCGATTTCGCGGGCCTTGAGCATGATAATGCGCAGGGAGGCATGCTGTGGCGCGACAGCGGGATTTGAATCGAAAGCGAAAGGCAGCCCGAGTTCCGCCTGGATCGCCGGCCAATCGCCGCCAAACTGCATGATTAGCGACGCCGGCTTGCCTTCGTCCTCCGCCAATAGGCCGACGAGGAGATGGCGGCCCGCGACTTCGCCGACGCCTTCGTCGAGCGCGCGGCGGGAGGCACGTTCAAAGGCAAGTTGCAACGCGGGAGAGTTTTCCGGGGTCATCGTCTGGCTCGTCGGGGATTTCTCTTTGATTGTATTCCGCTTGCGGCTTAGCGCTCGGATCATCCCACGCGATCACTACAGGAATTTCCAAATTACGACCGCGCGCCGAAGTAAAAGGCGACCACACCACCGACCATGCCTTCCCAGGTTGGCATCATGATCGACTCGGCCAAGCTCGTCAGCACAACGAGATGGATAACCGCCGCGATCGACAACCCCGCGAGGCCGACGAGCGAAATCCACGCTTCAAGGTCCTGCCAAAGCCGCGGCGGGTTATCGCGGCCGACGAAGGCACGAATGATCGCGCCGAGGAAAAAACCGCCGAGCACCACCAAAGGCAAGTAGGGTTGATACTGCAACCCCTTGAGCGACTCGGTGAACTGATCGCGAAGTCCAGGCATGTTGTCGTAGAGTTTCCAGCCGATGCTGCCCCCGAGCGCGATGATGATGAGCGTTCGCACGACGCCACCGGGCAGGTACAACGGTGATGGCGATGGATCATCACGCGTCGCGATCGTCACGCCGTGGGCGGCGAAATAGTGGCCCATCAACAGAAACAATAGATAGATCAGGTATGGCGGAATTGCAACGACGCCGCGCGAGGGCACAACGATGATCGCACAACTCAGCGCGACGACCCCGATGACGTGGGCGGCGCGAATGCTACCTGCCGGTAGCCCCAAGGCGTGGCGTTTCATGGGCATAGTTGCGGTGCTCATTCGATGTTCCTTTCGTGATAGTTCGTGGTTTCCGCTTGCGGCTAAGCGCTCGCATGGGATTCTCTTGAGCGCTAAGCCGCAAGCGGCGACCTCAGCCGACGAGCGTTTTCCGCCAGGCGGCGACCTCTTGAATTGTCTGTTCACGCGTACAGAGCGGTCGATACGCAAGGCGTGCCCGGAAGCTGTACTCCCTACGTAATTCGTATCGCGGGATGATATATTGGAAATCCCAGGCCGGGTTCGTCGTTTGCAGCTGGGCGTTTATCCCGCCACCGGACGGCGAATGCGTGAAGCGGACGCCTTCGGGACGCTCGAACATGAGAATCGCCGTCATGTTGCGAAATTGGCCGTAGTAGAACGCTTCATCAAATCGCATCGGCGAGAAATTGCGAAACAGACACTGTGGAAACTCTTTGTGAAATCGCAATTCGAGTTTGTCGTCCACATGGCGAACCGTGCTCTCATCGTTATGTCGCTGCGTGCAGAGTTGCTGCCAAGCGCGGCCGCTGCGAAAGTAAATGCTCTTGTCTTCGGGAGCATTCATATAGCTCGCCCAGAATAGGCCGATGTAGCCATGCGCAAACAAATGCTGGTGCGGCATGAAGCGAAACGTCATGTCGATGAAATGGGGCGCAACAAGGCGGAATCGCGTCCAGCTTTCGAGACGGAACGTCGGCGTAGGGGCCTGGTGCAGCTCAGCCTCGCTGTCGGATACTTGGCGATAGGTCATGGGCGCGTTGCGCGGCTCGAAGAAGATCGTATTGGTGCGATCGCGATCGAAGCGTTCGCCGTCGAAGATATGCTCGAAGTTCAGGCCGGCGACGGCGGGGACGAAGAGGTTCGTCGGTTCCTGCCGATGCGTGAGACTCCAGACGCCGTTGTACCCGGCTCGGTGCTGCTCGTGGGCCGCATTGTCGCCGATGATCGCCGTCAAATCGCCAATGCGGAAAGTGCCGTGTGCCATTGGGGGATCCTCTTTGTTTAGCCGCTCGCCTTTGGCGAGCACGGGCGCGGCTGAATTTCGAGTTGGCCTCGAGTCCGCGCTCCCCAAAGGCGAGCGGCTAAACAAAACCAGGTGGACCAAAATGTTGCCAGGTTGCCTTGACGAATCGTTTGCACTCTCTTATGGTATATATTTCCAAACAGGCCCAGGAAATTGAGATTCGGAATCCAATCATGGCAACATATATGGCAAAGACGGATGCCGACGGCATCCCGAGCAATTTTGAGCAGCAGTGGTGGGTTATCGACGCAACCGATATGGTTGTCGGTCGCCTGGCTGTAACGATTGCAACGATTCTGCGTGGCAAACATAAGCCGCAGTACACGCCGCACCAAGATACCGGTGATTTCGTCGTCGTCACCAATGTCGAAAAGATCAGATTCACCGGCCGCAAGCTGGAACAGAAGTCGTACCAGAGCTATTCCCATTATCCCGGCGGTCAGAAGATCGTCCCGGCCAGCGAGATGATGGAAAAGCATCCCGAACGCGTTCTGGAACTCGCAGTGAAACGCATGGTGCCGCGTAATCCGCAGGGCCGCAAGCAGATGGATAAGCTGAAGATTTACAAAGGCCCGCAGCACCCGCACCAGGCGCAGCAGCCCAAAGCGTTCAAGGCGTAATTTTCCTCTCAGGATAGCTGGATAACGATCAACACCGGCATCTGACGATACGGAGACCTCAACGTGGCGGAAACCGCAGTCAAGAAAAAAGCATACATCGGCACGGGACGGCGCAAAACCGCGGTCGCCCGCGTTCGCCTGTACGATGGCACAGGTAAGATCGTCATCAACAAGCGCACGCTGGAGTCCTACTTCACCGAAGTCAAGGATCACAACGCCGTATTGGCCGCACTCCAGCTGACCGAGATGCAGAACAAAATCGACGCCCGGATTCTCGTCAACGGCGGCGGTTTCACCGGTCAAGCCGGCGCGATCTGCCAAGGCGTTGCTCGCGCGCTCAAAACTATGTTTAGCGAAACCGCCGAAAAAGAAGGCCTGGGCGAAGAAGGCCCCGCCGGCGGCATGGTCAAAAAACTCCGCGATTCGGGCTATCTCACTCGCGATGGCCGCATGAAAGAACGCAAGAAGTACGGCCGCAAAGGCGCTCGCCGCAGCTTCCAGTTCTCGAAACGCTAACGTGGGTCAGACTCAAGGTGGCGCTCGCATCGTGCGATGCTGGCGCTACCATCGTTCAATTTCAATTTGCATTGTTAGCCAACCATTCGCGGCGTTCGCCGATCCGATCCCTAGACTTCCCTCCGTGCGGCGTCGCGTTTTTTCACTTGCGTGCGATAACCACACGTTCTGTGGTTCTACTGGTTGCGACACGTCGCGATTGCTAAAAATGCCGCCGGAAGAACCACTCCATGTTGCACTCACTTCGGCTACGTGTTGCATTGTTGGTCGTCGTCAGTATGGCCCTTCTCGGCACTTTCTGGGTGGTCTGCGGTCCACTGCCACAGCCGGCCGCGTATCATAACTTCGCGGATCAACGCCCGATGCTCAGCTTGCCGCACGCGTTGAATGTGCTGTCGAATCTACCATTCGTTGTGTTCGGCGTGATAGGCATCGCGTTCTTGCTCAAGACGTGCGCTGGCGACGGACAGGCCATCATCAACTCGTCCGAGCGAATGGCGTATTGGGTGTTTTTCGTCGGCCTGGTGCTGACGGGAATCGGCTCGTCGTACTATCACGCTAATCCCACCAACGACACGCTCAGCTGGGACCGAGCCGGGTTGGCGATTACATTCATGGCCCTGTTCACGACGATCCTGGCCGAGCGCGTGCATGTGGGCTGTGCTCGCTGGTTGCTGTGGCCTTTGGTGCTGTTCGGCATCGTCAGCGTGTTTTATTGGGACTACACCGAGGGCCTCGGATCGGGCGACTTGCGGCTCTACTTCATCGCTCAGTTCTACCCGCTCGCCATCCTCCCGGTGCTTCTCTGCTTCTATCCGCCGCGCTACACGCACGCCGGCGGGCTACTTGCGTCGCTACTCTGCTACGGCTTGGCGAAAGGACTGGAGATCCTCGACCGTCAAGTCTACGGCGGCGTGGGATTTGTCAGTGGCCACACGCTCAAGCACCTCGTGGCCAGCCTCAGCGCGGGATTCATCCTACTGATGCTTTGGCAGCGACGATTGCGTGTGACGACCCGATAGTGGTTGTCAGAGATGTGCTACCCGCCCGCGATCGCGCCGACGATGAAGAATGGTTCCGCGCCTGATGCTATCGCGTCGGACAGTGGCCCATCCGGCGACGCGGGGGCAACGTTCTCCTCGCTCGCATAGAATCGCACGAGCCGTCGGCATTATTGCTTCAGTGGCAACTTGCCATTGGCGACCAGCGAATCCAGACCTGAATCCGCCGATCGACAAATTGGTAGCAATACGCGCACACGCGGATCACGCAGGAACACCGCGAGCCAAACGAGTACGCCGCCGATGACTGGACCGGCAAAATTGTCCTCGACGCGCACATGCGTCGCAACCGCGCCGCCGAGGTAGCCTGTCAACAGCACGGCGCCGAGAATCGACGATTGCGGAATCGCGTAAATGATCGCGCAGACAATCTCAACGATGCCGATTGCGACCGTTAGACGCTCAGGATAGCCCAACGTTTCAATCCAATGCTTCGTAAAATCGGGCGTACTAGCCAGCTTCAGCAAGGCGCTGACGCACAGACTGCCAACGATCCAAACGGTAATGATCCAACTGGCCCAGGTCATCGCTTTGCGCTGTGGTTTCATCGTCGTTCCATTTTTCGTGTCCGCTCGTGACCTAACGCGAGCGCTAAGGCGTAAGCAGAATACTGGGTGGATATTGATTGCCCTTACAAATTCTATCGCGTCGGAATCCTATACAACCCGTTCTTCGGTAGAATTGTGGAAATGCTTCGCAACACGCCCGCTACGCTCGCCCGAAGCGACCAGGTAGACAGGCAGGGAGAATGCGTATGACTGATCCGTCGTACAAATCGATGACCGATTTTCTCATAGGCTTCGGCATCACCGACATGGCGCATACGGGCAAATCCTATCTCGGCCACCTCATCGCCGTGCATCGTTTGATGCTCGATGCGGGTTGTGAATTTGACGCTTGCCGAGCGGGCATGTTCCACTCGATCTACGGCACCGAGGAATTCCAACGGTTCCAACTTCCGCTCGAACGCCGCGACGAGATTCGCACGCTAATCGGCGAACGCGCGGAGCGGCTTGCCTATTTGAATTGTGCAATGGATCGGGCATCATTTGACGCATCGCTGGTGTTAGGCCACACGCCCTATCCAATGCGCGATCGATTCACCGGCGACGAGGTCAAACTCGACGAAGCTGAATTCGCGGATCTCTGTGCGATTCACCTATACGACTGGCTCGAACAGGTCCCACGCTCTCGGCGTGGATATGGTTATCGGCGTGCGGCATATCGCGCGATTGCCGAGCGCCTCGGTGCTACGGCGATCGCGACGTATGATCGTGTTTACGCAAGCGAACTGCCTGGTTGAGCTTTCCGCTGCACAGCGACAGATCGTGCTCGCGGATGCCAAGCGACATTTCCTGGGCCTGCCACATCACCTGCAAACGATCGAGCTGATGTTCCGCCGACTGCGTTTGACGGACGAGTTCGGCACGCCCGATCGTTTGCCGCCCAAACCGTACATTCGCGAAGGCCTGCGATTGGAGGCCGTGACGAAGCTTCGCGAACAGGATTTGCGAACGCCACACAAGGAGCCGAAATGGGCATAGCTTATGCCGATCGACGGCGTATTTGGCTTTCAATTCAACATCGATTTTCATCCGACGCGCCGGCAGTTTCTCGATGGCGACCCGGCAAAGTCGTGGGCAACGATCCATACCGCAACGCGAAACTGGAGCACGCACACTGACCGCAGCACGTTTCCGTTGCGCGGCTTGATTCCCATCGAGCGCGACAGCTTGCTCGGAGCGTCGCGCAACATTGGCGTCAGCAGCATCGTCAGTAGCGCGATTCAATTGCACGAGCAGATGATGCTCTGCGGCCAGGCGTCAGGTACCATCGCTTACGTGGCGCTGAAGCACGGCATCCAGCCTCGCGATGTTGCGAAAACATCGGCCCGCATCGCGGAAGTGCAAACATTTCTCATCCGAGGCGTGGGTGGCCCCGGCGTGCTAATTTGGCCCTGCCACGACCTTGCGCCGGATCATCCTGCTTTTGTGGCGGCGAACGAATTGTCGATCAAGGGCATCTGGAAATCCGACCCCAACAGCATATTCTTTCGACCCGAGGCACCGATCACGGAGACCGAATGGAACGCCGTGCGCGGACGTATGCCGGACGGTGTACGAAGGACACTGCCTGGGCAAGCGCCGGCGTCGCGCGGCGAGGCAGCGCGATCGATTGCGGCGGCGCTGCGCGTTTCACCGTAGACATCACGCAAAGCGTGATGCCTACACTTAAGTCGCCCCGCCTGCCATGCTCGCCTGATTTGCCATGTGGTTCGATCTTGTTCGCTGCCGGCTAAATCGTTACGATGCCGTGACGATGGAACGTCCCGAAACACCCGCTGATGGCTCGGCATGGACGCCGCCGACATGGGCTTGGCTGACCGGCGCCGCTGCGCTGATCGTCTGGCATGGTTGGCTGACGCTCGCGCTGTTCGGCGACGATCCCCTGGAGCGGCTCACCAACACCCATCCGATCACGTCCGGCGCCCATGGGCAGCATCTTTACCTGGCAACCGTCGGCGCGAAAGCAATCGTCACGCATGGGCGGAGCACGGTCTACGATCACCGCTATCAAATCGGTTATCCCAAAACCCCCATCTTCGACGGTGCCCGTCTCGGTGAGTTGTTTCTCCTCCTCGGCGGCGGAACCTATCAACCGGCCGTCTACAAAATCGGTTTTGTCATCACGTGTATGATGGTGCCGATCTTTCTGATGGTCGCGTGCCGATCGCTTGGGTTTGGCGTGGGAACGACGCTCCTGGCGACGTTGCTCGGCGAACTCGTCTGGTGGGGCCAACATGGGCGATCGTCGGTTCTCACAGGCGATTGCGGGCTATACCTGGCGTCGTTGGCTGCCCTCGCGCATATTGGGTTGTTGGTCGCTTTTCACAAGAACGCCAGCGTGTCGGGGTGGATCGGCTTGCTGCTCACGGGCGCGATCGGGTGGTTCTTGCAACCGCTTTTGTTTCCACTTGCGCTGCCTATTTTGTTGATCTACTACCTCTCGGTAGGCACAAGGCACGACTTCTTGACCTGGCATATCGCGTTCTGGTGCGTGCAAATCTTCGCCGTGGTTGTCAATCTACCGTGGCTGATCGAATGGGTTGATTCGTGGTGGCTGCGAACGCCTTTGCCCAGCGCAGTCGATCTGCTTGAGCACCGCACGTTCGAGACGATTTGGGAGGCGCCGATTTGGGGCGGGGCCGAAAATCGCATTCTTGCGGTCATCCTGTTCGGAAGTGCATTGGTCGGCGCAGGCATTCTAAATCAAAAGAACGAGCGCGTCGCCGCCCGACTGCTCAGTGCTGGCTGCTCCGGTTCACTGGCCCTGGCATTGCTCGGCGTGGCATGGGAACCGCTGGGCGTGCTCGGCACGTCGATCCTCTTCGCACCGGCGTTATGGTTCGGTTGCGTTCTCGCGGCACGAGCCTGGGTATCCATGGGTGAATGGCTGTGGCAGATGGGTACCTACGGGCGAGTGATTCTGCTTTCCGGCCTCGTCAGCGCTGCAGCTTCACTTGGCATTTGGACCGATCTTCCCGCGAATATTCTGGATCGCACGCAACAATGTGACACCCTTGAGATCGGGCTTGGACCGGATCGCAAGGCAATCGTCGATGCCCTGATCCAGCACACGACCGACGACGCCCGCATTTTGTGGGAGGATCGGCCTCGCAATCGCCAAGCGTCACGCTGGGCGGCGCTGTTGCCCGTATTCACGGATCGCTGTTACATCGGCGGACTTGATCCCGATGGCTTCATGGAGCATTCGTCGATCAGTTTAATGAATCAAGCTCTTGATAGCCAACCAATCGCAACCTGGACCAACGAATATTTGGCTGAATACTGTTGGCGCTACAACGTCCGCTGGGTCGTTGCCTGGTCGCCGGTCGTGATTCAGCGATTTGAGAATTGGCCCGCGGCGAAAAAGATCCAGGCACTCAAAGACGGCGAGACGGGCTGGCTGTTCGCCATCGACCGCACGTCCGGGTTCGCTCTCAAGGGTAGTGCCGACTTCCTCGGCTGCGACGGGCGCAACATCGTGCTGGGCAACGTCGTTCCGGAAAACGGCGAGGTCGTGCTCAGCTTGCACTACCAGGCCGGCATGCGTGCATCGCTGCCTCGCGTTCAGGTCGAACGCGCCGAATGGGGCCAGGACCGCATCGGCTTCATCCGCCTACGCCTCGCCGAACGCGCCGCCGGCGTGACGGTTACGTGGGAGCAGTAACATGATTCAAGCCCGCAGGCGACGGAGGAGCCTGCGGGGTTCGACCCGCGCAGGCTCCTTCGTCGCCTGCGGGCTTGCAATTGTTCCCTTTGCTTAATTCTCGGTTTCATGCATAGAATACCCACCTCTCTCCCGTGGCTCTTGTTGAGGTGCTCCTTCGTGAAGCTTATCATTGCAATCATACAGCCGGCGAAAGTTGAAGCGGTCAAGGAAGCCCTCAACAAAGTCGAGGTGTTCCGCCTGACGATGCTCGATTGCCGTGGCTTCGGTCGGCAGAAGGGCCACTCCGAAGTTTATCGCGGGCATGAACTGACGGTCAATCTTCTCCATAAGGTGCAGTTGCAGGTTGCTGTGAACGACGACTTTGTCGAACCGACCGTCAACGCCATCATGGAAGCGGGCCGCACCGGACCGGAAGGCCGCATCGGCGATGGCAAGATATTTGTCATCCCGCTCGAGGATTGCATCCGCATCCGTACCGGCGAGCGCGGCCCCGAGGCGATCTGACCGTTTAGCCGCTCGCCTTTGGCGAGCGCGATGTCGCATTCGCGCTCGCCAAAGGCGAACGGCTAAACAAATCACTCAAGGCGACACCATGACCCAGCCCGCTGGCCTACTGCTATGCGACGACCTCATCTTCGCGAGCCGAATAACCAACACGGCGACTGCGGCTGGGGCGGTGATAAAGGTTGCGAAAACGCTCGATTCGCTGCTGGATTTCGCTCGCCAAAGTATGCCTCGCTGCATTATCATAGACTTACACAACCGCGATTTGGATATCGTCCGGGCGACGTCCGTACTTCGCATGATGCAACCGCCGCCGTTCGTCGTCGGTTATGGTTCGCATGTGGATACCGCAACGCTACAGGCTGCACGCGATGCCGGCTGCGACATCGTTTGGCCTCGCAGTAAATTCACGCAAGAGTTGGAGGTCTCACTTCCAACGTGGCTAAAGGCGACAGAAGACTAAATTGGCAATCCGAGGGCATTCCATGATTCGCATCATCTCGATCTCCGCCCTGTTGCTTGCGCTGGCTACCTCCGTCGGTCGCGGCGTTCCCGCGGTACCGCTTTACACGCCCGCTCCGCAAGCGCCGGCGGTGGCGAAACCGGGCGTCAACCTCGACCTGCGCGGCACAGCATGGTTGGGCAAGTATAGCACTATCGCGCGCACCTATATCTTTGAACCCGATGGCACACTCAGCTACAAGTCGACCCCCAAGTTTCTCTATAAAAACCGTGGCATGTGGCGTGTCGAAGGCGACACCTTGATCTTCGAGCTCTGGTCCACCCCGGCCAACAAACTCATGGATTTCCGCGGCACCGTCCGCGATGCCAACAGCATCGTCGGCGAATCCACCCTGCGAGGCGGACCGAAGACGGCGCAGACCCTGCAACGCACCGCGGTCGGGAACTGACATTTTGCATTCCGCTTGCCGTTTAGCGCTCCATGAATCCCGCCCGAGCGCTAAACGACAAACCAAGCACTCTCACCTCCTCGCCGCCCTCATACAATATCGATCCACGCTAAAAACCCTCGCAGGAGCTTTCCATGGCAACCGCTACCACTACCGCAACGGCGACAACCAAAAAAATGTACATCGATGGCCAATGGTGTGCCGCTCAGGATGGCAAAACCGTCGGCATCATCAACCCGGCTACCGAAGATGTCATCGTTGATATGGCGTTCGGAAGCCGAGCGGACACCAAGCGAGCAGTCGAGGCGGCCGGTCGCGCGATGCCCGCCTGGATGAAGCTGACGCCGTACGATCGCGCCAAGGTTCTGAAGAAAACCGCCGACCTGATGCGCGAACGCGCCGACGCCATCGCTCGCACGGTGACGATGGAGCAGGGCAAGCCGCTCGCCGAGGCCAAGGCCGAAGTGCTGCACTCCGCCGACACATTCGAGTGGTTCGCCGAGGAAGGCAAACGCGCTTACGGGCAGATGATCCCGAACTCGGTTCCGGGCAAACGACACGTCACGCTAAAGCACCCGGTCGGCGTCGTTGGGGCGATCAGCCCTTGGAACTTCCCGATCACGTTGCAGGCTCGCAAGATCGCGCCGGCGCTGGCTGCGGGTTGCACGATCGTTTGCAAGCCAGCCACGCAAACGCCGTTGTGCCTGGTGCAAGTGTTCGAGTGCATGATCGATGCCGGGCTGCCCGCAGGTGTGGCGAATCTGGTCGTAGGGCCGGCCCAAGACATCGCCAACGAGTTTCTCGAAAACACGATTGTCCGCAAGATCAGCTTCACCGGCTCCACCGAGGTCGGCAAGCAGCTGATGCGCGGGGCCGCCGATCAGGTCAAACGCATCAGCCTGGAGCTTGGCGGGCATGCACCGTTTATTGTCTTCCCCGATGCCGATCCCGAAGTCGGGGCGAAGCTGGCCGTCATGGGCAAGTTCCGCAACAACGGCCAGGTCTGCATCGCGCCGAGCCGATTCTATGTGCATCAGGATGTGCAGAAGAAATTCACCGAAGCCGCCGTCGAATTCGCCAAGCAATTGAAGCTCGGTAACGGTCTGGACGCCGGCGTCGAGATCGGCCCGATGTTCGAGAAACGCGCGATGGACGGCACGATCAGCCTGATCGAAGACGCGAAGAAATGCGGTGCCAAAGTTCTCACCGGCGGTGGGGCTTCGACGCGATTCGAGAAAGGCTACTTCTTCGAGCCGACCGTGCTCGGCGACTTGCCGATGAACGCACGCATCATGACCGAGGAGCCGTTCGCGCCCGTTATGCCGGTACTCGGCTTCAAGAATCTCGACGAGGTCATCCAGGCCGCCAACAACACCCGCTACGGCCTGGCGGCGTACGTGTTCACGAACGACCTGACCATTGCCTGGAAGATGGCGGAGGGCTTGGAGGCCGGCATCATCGGCATCAATGACCCCGTCCCGGCGGCGCCGCAATGCCCATTCGGCGGCATGAAAGAATCCGGCTACGGCCGCGAGTTGGGCCATGAAGGGCTGGAGGCGTATCTTGAAACGAAGTATGTCAGCTTCAAGTTGAGGGATTGAACATGCCGTTCCCGGTGGATATCGAATACGTCAAGCGTACTAAGGCCAAGCTGGGCCGCAAGGTGCCGCTTGGCTACGTGGCGAGAATATGCAATAATAACGGCGGTGAGTTGCGCGCCGGACCGGACCACTGGAACCTGTATCCCATTTTCGACGAGAGTGACAAGAAACGTCTCAAGCGAACGTGTAACGACATCGTTCGCGAGACGAAGGCGGCGAAGGAGTGGCCCGACTTCGCTGAGAATGCAGTTGCCATCGCTTCCAATGGTGGCGGGGATCAACTGATATTGCTGCCCGAGCCTTTGTCGGACCGATTTGCGGATGCCGTCTACTGGTGGGATCACGAAACAGGTGAAGTTGAGAAGGTCGCCGACGATTTCGCAGAATTGATATGAGAAGATCAGCCATGACGTACGAAGAAATCCGAGCGGCTCGATTGCAGAAGCCTTTTGGCCCATTTCGGCTGCGAATGCTGACGGGCCAGGAATACGTGATTCGGGCCGAGGAGACACTGTTGATTACGCCTCGAAACCTTGTCTTCTTCAGTTCGCCATCTGGCAGCGTAGTCATGTCGTCGGCTGATGAGGTAGAGTCGCTCTCGTATGTTGGCAACTCGAATAAAGTAGGTGCGTAATGGATGTGAATTCCGTACGCGATGTCGTTAGGTGAGTTCGTATTTCCCCATTTAGTTTGTAAACGCGAGATCGGAGGATCAGCCATGACGTACGAAGAAATCCGAGCCGTTCGCCTGCGGCATCCGTTCAAACCGTTTAGGCTGCGAATTCGAAACGGCGACGAGCACCTGATTCAGGATCCAACAACGTTGGCAATCTCGCAACGGATTCTTGCGTTCGTAAATTCCAAGACGGGCGTAATCGAAACCTCGTGGCCTGCAGCCGCGGAATCGATCTCGTTTGTGGACGAGTGGAACCCCTGCTGATTGCTTCAGTTCAACAGGACGAAAGGACAAACTCATGAAAGACATCACCTACGCCGCCCCACGAACACTTGCCGAGACGACGGCGCTTCTGAACGATAAAGGCGATCGCGCTCGCATTCTCGCGGGCGGAACCGATGTCATCGTGCAGGTTCGCGAAGGCCGGCGTGACATCGACGCGCTCGTCGATATCAAGCGTGTGCCGGAGGTCAACGAGCTGAGCTATGACCCGGCGAAGGGCCTGGTCATCGGCGCTGCGGTGCCGTGCTGCTTGATCTACGAGAACGTCGTCATCGCCAAGGCCTATCCGGGGCTCATTGATGCGGTGTCGCTGATCGGCGGCATCCAAATCCAGAGCCGAGCGAGTTTGGGTGGGAATCTGTGCAATGCTTCGCCGGCGGCGGACGCCATCCCGGTGCTGATCGCGCTCGAAGGCGTGTGCGACATCGCCGGGCCGAAGGGCATCCGCAGTGTTCCTGTCGAGCAATTCTGCACAGGCCCAGGCAAGAACCAACTGCAGCGTGGCGAGATTCTGGTGCGGTTGCGTTTTCCTTCGAAGAAGGCGGCGTCCGGGGCGGCCTATCTTCGCTTCATTCCGCGCAACGAGATGGACATTGCCGTTGTCGGTGTCGGCGTTGCCATCCAATTGAATGCGGCGAAAGCGAAATGCCTCGCCGCCCGTATCGCGTTGGCCGCCGTCGCGCCGACGCCGTTGCTCGTTGCCGATGCCGGTGCTGCGTTAGTCGGCACCACGCTCGATGAAACAGCGATCACGAAAGCAGCCAACCTCGCTCAGGCGGCAGCCAAACCGATCAGCGACATGCGAGGCGATGCCGAGTATCGCAAACACCTCGTCGGCGTGCTCGTAAGACGTGCGCTGGCGATCGCGATTGAACGGGCGAAACAATAATCACCTTGCCAAGCCCCACCATGAGCGAAGCGATTGGTGGGGGTGAAAGCATCGGTAACGAAACCCCCGGGAATCGCTTCGCTCATCCTGGGGCTTGAAAGGCAACATAGGAACTACCACCATGTCCAAAAAACTCCACATCACTTGCACCATCAACGGCAATGCGACCGAGTTCCTCTGCGAACCACGCAACAGCCTGCTTGAAGCCTTGCGCGACGAATTGAAGATGACCGGCGCGAAGGAAGGTTGCAACAACGGCAACTGCGGGTCGTGCAACGTCATCCTCGACGGTCGCCTCGTCAATAGCTGCCTCGTGATGGCCGCCGAGGTCGAAGGCCGAAGCCTCACCACCATCGAAGGCGTCGCCAACAAGGAAAGCCTGCACCCGATTCAGAAATGTTTCCTCGAAGGGGCGGCCCTTCAATGCGGCATCTGCACGCCGGGCTTCATCATGGCAACGAAGGCGCTGCTCGAAAAGAACCCGCATCCGACCGAGCACGAGGCACGCCATTTCCTCGCGGGCAACCTGTGCCGATGCACGGGTTACGACAAGATCATCCGCGCCGTGCTCGAGTCGGCGGAGTGCGCAGGGAAGAAATAAGAAAAGGACTTGAGAACACCCTCGCAACTGAGTTTGATGGGATTTGGTCGGCGATTCCTCTGTAATACGGGAAGCGTGTATGATTCTGAAAATAAATACGCTCTCAACGAAACTCGGACAGCGTGACCACGGTCGGCGCATGTCGTTGAAGGCGTTTGAATTCGCGCAGGTCGAGGACGGATACATTTGCGAACTCGCACGGGGATGGGTGCACGACAGCACTTGTAACGAAAACAAATGCACAATCACGAAAGGCACGAAAGAACGAAAGCTCGAAAAAATACAGTTCATTGTTTGGTAATCTTCTTTGCGCATAGCAATTCGATTTCCTTTCGTGATTTCGTCCTTTCGGGC
>CAMAUE010000141.1 GCA_945861245.1 Singulisphaera sp. GP187 | reverse complement strand
AAGATCTGGCGGCTCAGCGATGGCGCGCAGGTTCACGAGATCAGCCTCGCAATTGGAGACAAGAAAAAGCAGGGCCCATTCACGCCAACGCTCCACGCGATTTCGATCTCGCCCGACGGTAAGTTGTTGGCCATCGCCGATAGTTCCGGCCAGGTGGTGGTCTGCACGCTCGAAGATCGCAAGAAATGAGCGCGCCCCGCAAGTGCGGATAGTTTCTGTTTTCAGGTGCAACGCCTTCGGAGAAAGAACATGTTTTCTTTTCGTGACGAGAATCACTTGAGCCGTCGCTCTCTGATGAAGGGACTGCTGACCACCGCGGGCGGTCTGGCCGTCGCGAACTGGGGCGCGTTGACGCATTCACAGACACTGGCGCAGGAGGCGAGGCGGTCGGGCAAACGCTGCATCATGTTGTACATGGAAGGCGGCGTCAGTCAGATCGACACCTTCGACATGAAGCCGGGGCGGCCTACTGCCGGCCAGTTCCTTCCGATTCAAACCAACGTCAACGGCATCCAGGTCTCCGAGTACCTGCCAAACATCGCTCGCCATGCCGACAAGCTGGCGATCATTCGCAGTATGCGGACGCAGTCGGTCGATCACGGCATCGGCGGGTATCACATGCACACGTGCTATCGGTCGAGTCAGCGCTTCCCGCATCCGGAAATCGGGGCCATGATCGCCAAGTATTGCGAGAATCCGGAAAACGACCTGCCGAGTTTCGTCAAGATCGGGTCAAGAAGTGGTATCTACGGCGCGGGATATCTTGGCCCGCAGTTTGAGCCGTTCGTCGTCTCAGACAACGGCCAACTTCCGGGGTTTGCCACTCCGAGTGTAACGCCCGACATCCAGGATCGTCGTGGCGACCTGCTGAACTTCATGGAACAACGATTTGCCGAGCAGCGTCCGGGCGAACCGTTCGCAGCCCATCGCACCTCCGAACTTCGCACCATTCGCCTTATGCGAGCGCGCCGAGTGTTCGATGTGTCCGCGGAATGGACGCGGGCCCGTTCACGCTACGGTGACACTGATTTTGGCCGGGCCTGCTTCACGGCGCTCAAGCTTGTCGAAGCCGGTGTCTCCTTCGTTGAGGCCGCTCACGCAGGCTACGACAGCCACAACGACAACTTTCCGGTTCACAAGGGTAATTTGCAAGAGCTCGATCCAGCCTGGGCCTCGCTCTTGCAAGATCTTCAAGAACGAGGGCTGCTCCAGGATACGCTGGTCGTCTGGACAAGCGAATTCGGCCGCACGCCCGCCATCAATTTCCAGGCGGGCCGCGACCATTTCGGTCGAGCGTGGACCATCGTGCTCGCCGGCGGCGGCATGCGCGGCGGTCAGCATTACGGCGCCAGCAATCGCGACGGCTTCGAAGTCGAGGAAAATCCGGTCAGCGAAGGCGACCTGTTTGCGACCATCTATCGCACAATGGGCATCAACCCGCGCGTCCGCCATTACCTCGGCAGCCGCCCGATCTGGGCCACGCCCGAAGGCTCGCGGCCGATCCAGCCCCTATTGGGGTAGGCAAGCATGACCACGCCGCCATACCCGTTCGCGCCGCGACAGGGTGCAGATGTTCCGGGCAAACGGCCATCTGGATTTTCACAAGTGAATTCGGTGTACGCTCTGTCGTTCCACACTCCTGGGGGGGAGCTCATGTTGACTATCACTGACGCACGATTTGCTCAAGGTCCTGCTTGCAACCGCCGCGACTTCCTTCGCATCGGAAGCTTGGGCGCGTTGACGTTGTCGGGATTGCTGGCCGCCAAAGCAAAAGCAGCGGCGGAAAGGCGGAGCGTCCTCCGGAACAAGTCAGTCGTCTTTCTGTTTTTGCACGGCGGACCGGCCCAGATCGAGACGTTCGACCCCAAACGCGATGTTCCGGAGAACAACCGCAGTTGCACCGGGGAGGTCCAGACGAATCTTCCCGGGGTTTGGTTTGGCGGCACGTTCCCGCAGTTGGCGCAGAGAGCAGACCGCGTGGCGGTGGTGCGGAACTTCGCCTCGAGGAACGGGGGACACGGCATACCACCGGTGATGACGGGCGGACATCGCTCGGGCGCAACCATGGGCGCGATGTATGCGCGCGGTGCGGGAGCCTTCAACACTCGTACGGGCGTGCCCATGAACACCGTCATCATTCCGGAAGCCGTCATGCCCGGTCTGCGGCTTCGCGAACCGACGGATACGTTTGGTCTGAGAACGCTCGAGCGGGATTTCGGCGCCGCGGGCAGCCTCGGGGGGCCCTATCGAGGGTTCGTGCGCAATGGCAGCGCCCAGCAGCTAGGCAATTTTTCCCTGGCGGTGCCGCGCGAGCAGTTTGCGCAACGAAACCATTTGCGTCGACGACTCGACGCCTTGAATCGCAGCGTCCAGGTCGAGAGCGGCAACGACTTCGAACAGCAGGCTCATGACCTACTGCTGCGCGGGGGCATTGCTGAGGCATTCGACCTTTCGAGAGAAGATCCCAGGGTAATCGCGAGGTACGACACCAGTCACATCTTCAACATGGCTGACTACCACGAAGGCGGCAGGCATTTCCTGTACGAAGGAAAGCGGTTGGTGGACCAGGCACGTTGGACGAACCTGTTGGGCAAGGAGATGTTGCTGGCGCGGCGATTGTGCGAAGCCGGATGTGGCTTCGTGACGGTGGTCGATTCGAGCTGGGATTTCCACGGCGGCGGAGCGAACAACCCGGGCACGATTGTCGGCATGAGAACCCTGGGAGCCCAAATGGACCATGCCGTGTCGGCCTTCCTGGACGATGTACAGCAACGCGGACTAAGCGATGATATTTTGCTGGTCGTAACCGGTGAAATGGGGCGCAGTCCGATCAAGCGCAATGGGGATGCCGGTACGGAGCATTGGGGCTCGTCGACCCCACTGCTCGTGGCGGGCGGCGGCTTGAAAATGGGGCAGGTCATCGGCAGAACCGATCGCACGGGGGGGCGCCCGGCCGGCGAAGCGTATGGCCCCGAGAACCTCCTCGCCACGGTGTTGCACACGGTGTTCGACGCGACAACCGCCCGCCTTGCCCCCGAACTTCTCTCGCCCGAAGTGGCGGGAGCGCTGCTCAATAACGAACCGATCAAGGAGTTATTTTAATTCAGATCGACCTTGCTGGCCCTCGATCCTGGATAGCCAACTCGCAACAGGCGGTATTCGCGGCGTTCGTAAAGATTGACGGCGGCAGGGCCAACACACCTGATTCCCGTCCGAGAAAGGAAAAGCGATCGCCATGCGTATTTTTGGTTTCCTCCTGGCATTCGCGTGTTGGGCATTGGTGGGCCTACCCTTTCTTGCCGCCCAGCCGGCACCGTTTGCCGACGCCAAGGTCATCCACACCTTACCCTGGAACAGCGACGTAATTTCCGCCGTCGCCTTCATCGGTAACGACAAGGTTGTGGCCGGCAACAAACGCGGCGACATCCTCATCTGGAATCTCCCCTCCGGCGACGGCAAAACGCCCGATCCGGTTCGGCGTCTGCTCGGACATACCCGCGAAATCAATCGCCTCCTCGTCACGCCCGACGGCAAGACACTCATCTCCACAAGCAACGATCGGACGGTGAAATTTTGGGACGCGCTCAGCGATGCCGGAGAACCGGGCACGATCGTGCTCAACGACGGTGTTCCGCTCAGAGGCGTGGTCGAGAAGGTAGCCAAGTTGCCCGATTCCCCTCCACCCCGCGTTGCGAAGGTGATCGTGCAGAAACCGCTCAAGGAACTGACGGGCCACAAGGAATGGGTACAAGGCCTGTCGCAAACGCCCGATGGCAAACGGCTTGTTTCGGGCGACGAACAAGGTGTCATCATCGTCTGGGACCTTCCGGCTGGCAAGGAACTGAACCGGTGGCAAGTGAAAAACTGGGTACGAAGCGTGGGAATCTCGCCCGACGGCAAAACCGTGGCAGCTTCGCAGCACGTTCCCTATCGAGACAAGATCAAGGTGATGCCCAGCTTTCATCTTTGGGACGCCGACACCGGCAAAATGAAGGCCGATCTCACCAAGGAAATCACGGGAGGTATGACAGCCGTCGCCTATTCCTCCGACGGCAAATGGCTCGCCATGTGCCGCGGCAATATCGAACTTGAAGGGCCAACGGGAAAGATCACGTTATTCGACCCGTCTACCGGCAAGAAGGTTCGCGAACTAACGCCCGGCCATTCCCGCGGCGCAACCGACCTCGCTTTCCACCCGGACGGCAAGCATCTCTTCTCGGCCGGGCGCGATCAACTCGTGAAGGTCTGGCAACTCGAAGACGGCAAACTCGTCCGCGAGTTCGGCAAGTTCGTGGATCGTGGCTACTGGATCACTTCGATTTCCATCTCGCCCGACGGCCGTCTTCTCGCCGCCGCCGACGATAACGAACGGAAGATCGTCATCTATTCCTTGAAAGTGAAATAACAGGATCCCATGCTTCGTTACGTCATCATCACACTGTCCTCGGCTGTCATCTTCATCGGAAGTGTGGCTGCCCAGGAGACCAATCCTCGCATCGCGAAGGCGGTCGATCCCAGGCTGAAGAAGGAGTTCGAATATGTCGTTTTTGACCTGGGCAAGGGAGTTGAATTGAAGCTGGTGAAAATCGCAGCCAAGGGCAAGACCTTCACGATCGGCACCATCAAGGAAGAGCAAGACAAACTAATTCGCGACTATTTTGACGGCAAGAAATCCAGTGTACTTGACAACGAGACGGCGGCGTCGGTCACGCTGACCGACGATTACTACATCGGCCAATTTGAAGTCTATCGCGCTCAGTTTCGCCGCTTCGTTGAGGAGACGAAGTACGTCACGGACGCCGAAATGCTGGAAGGCGGCTATGGCTACAACGAAGAAACCATGAAGTTTGAAGGCCGGGACAAGAAATACACCTGGCAAAACACGGGCATCCGCAGCGCGGGCGAACGGCATCCGGTCACGAATGTCAGCCGCAACGACGCCCGGAAGTTCTGTGAATGGCTGATGAAGAAATGCGATGGCAAAATCAAGCTGCGCGAGGTGCGCCTGCCCGGCGAGGCGGAGTGGGAATTCGCATGCCGGGCGGGAAGCACCGGACGTTTTTGCTTTGGCGATGACGACGAACGCCTGGCGGAATTCGCCAACATCGCCGACGCCACCTGGAAGGAGAAGCTGGGCGGTCCCAACGCCAAGGCGATAAAAGGCAGCGACGGCCATGCGTTCGCCGCCCCGGTCGGCCAGTTCAAGCCAAACGATTTCGGCGTCTACGACATGCACGGCAACGTCTGGGAATGGTGCGACGATTATTACGGAAAATACTCCGCGTTGCCGAAGGAAGGCAACGCCCGCCAAACAAAAAGCCAGGGCGAGGGGCGTCCCGTGTTGCGCGGCGGCTCGTGGGGTCTTCCCTCCGTCGCGTGTCGCAGCGCCAATCGCTACCTCGTCGGTGCCGGTCCGAGCCGGTATGGGGCGGCTGGATTTCGCGTGGTTGCCGTGCCCTGAGAGCTTTCCTTACACCCGGTATCTCTTCGTTCGCGAGAAGTGCAGGCGGAATATGCGACGAGCCATTACCTCGATTCTGATCAGCCTTGTCCTGGCGTCTGCCGGTGCGCGCGGTCAGGGAAGTACCTCGGACGCAGGAGGGATTGCGTTCTTCGAGAGCAAGATCCGTCCGATCCTGGTGGAACATTGCTACCGCTGCCATTCCGTGAAAGCTCAAGCCGAGAAGAAGTTGAAAGCGGGCCTGTTCGTAGATAGTCGGATGGGGTTGATCAAAGGAGGCGAGAGTGGGCCGGCCGTGGTCCCTGGAAAGCCCATGGAAGGAACCCTTCTCAAGGCGCTCCGCTATACCGATCCGGATCTGCGCATGCCGCCCAAGGGGAAACTCCCCAACGCCGTCATCGCAGATTTTGAAACGTGGATCGCCATGGGCGCACCCGATCCGCGTGAAGAGAAGAGCAAGGCTGCGGTGATCCCGGACCTGGAGAAGGCGAGGAAGGAACACTGGGCGTTCAAGCCCCTTCCTCCAATTCCCGTACCCAAAGTGAAGAACCAGGCGTGGGTTCGCACCCCGATCGACACCTTCATCTTGCAGCGGCTTGAAGGCCGCGGCATCACTCCCGCGCCGGCATCGGAACCCGCGACCTTGCTTCGGCGTGTTTATCTCGACCTGATCGGCCTGCCCCCATCCCCGGAGGAGCAACAGGCATTTCTTGAGAGTCCAACTGCCCAGGCCTACGAAAAGGTCGTCGATGACCTGTTGCAGCGCCCACAGTACGGCGAGCGCTGGGGGCGGCACTGGCTCGATGTGGCTCGCTATGCGGAATCGCTGGGCTTTGAGCATGACGAGGCTCGCACTTGGTCCTGGCGATATCGCGACTGGGTGATAGATGCCTTCAATGCCGACATGCCCTACGACCGTTTCCTCATCGAGCAACTTGCCGGCGACGAGGTGAAGGATACCGACGCGCGTTCCCAGCTCGCCACCTCGTTCCTGCGGCTCGGAACCTACGAGTCCAACGCCGCCGACCACCGCAACGCCCGTTACGCTCACCTCGACGACGTCGTCAGCACCGTATCGATGGCGTTTCTCGGCCTCACCCTTCAATGCGCTCGTTGCCACGACCACAAGTTCGAGCCCATCCTACAGGAAGACTACTACCGCACGCTGGCGATCTTCGAGCCGCTGGACACCGTCGAGCGCGAGGGGAACGTGCCAGCGTACGAAGTCGGCAGCGCCGAGCAACGCGCCACCCACACGAAGCGCCTGAGCGAATGGAAGAGCCAACTCGACAAGGCATACGTGCCGCTCGATCGGCTCCGGCTCCGCGTCCTGGAGCAATCCCGTAAGGTACTGGTCGCGGATGCGAAGCTAAAGATCAACGACAAGCAGTTCGACGAGTTTCTGGCCGCACTGAAGACGCCTGCCGAGAAGCGGACGAAACAGCAGGCCGAATTGCTGCTCGTCACCAGTTCGCGGGCCAACGCTCTTCATGAGGCGATCAAGAGGCTCGCCGCAGAGACGGAACGGGCAGAGATGACTCGTTGCCTTGACGATATCGCCGTGTGTATCAAGGCGCAGCCACAGCCGACGCTGGCGCACGTTTACCGCGAGAAGGGGCTGCCCGAAACGTGGCTGTTCGGCCGCGGCGAAACGACTCGCAAGGTGCGTCTGGTCTTACCTGGCGCACCGGAGGTTCTGGGCGGCGCGGCTTTCCCTGAGCCAGCGAAGAAACGCTTCCAGGAGACGAGCGGCCGGCGGCTCTGGCTGGCGGAATGGATGACGAACCAGGCACGGCCGCTGGTCGCGCGTGTGCTGGTCAACCGCATCTGGCAGCAGCATTTCGGACGCGGCATGGTGGAAGACGCCAACAATCTCGGCCTGTCAGGCGGCGCACCCAGTCACCCCGAGTTGCTCGACTGGCTTGCCGGCGACCTGGTCACTGGCGGCTGGCGCATCAAACGCCTGCACCGCCAGATTGTTTTGTCCAGCACCTATCGGCAAGGCTCAAGGCATCCGGAAAAAGCCGACGCCGACGGCAAGCTCTTCGCCCGCTGGCTGCCGCGCCACCTCGAGGCCGACGCGGTGCGCGATGCCATGCTCGAGGCGGGGGGCAAGCTCAACCTCAAGATGGGCGGACCCGGCGACACCGGACGCCGGAGCGTTTACGTCCCCGCCAAGCGGCTGAGTCCCTTGCCCATGCTCGATCTACTCGGCTCGCCTGATTCGTCGGCGAGCGCGGCGAAACGAAGCGTCCCCACGACGGCCGTGCAGGCGCTGCTCCTATTCAACGGCGATTTTGCCAACCAGCAGGCCCGTGCCATCGCTGCCCGCGTGAAGCGCGAGGCCGGCCCGGACGCAGAGTCACGCGTTCGGCTGGCCTACACCCTAGTATTCTGCCGAGCGCCCGTTGCTGAGGAGATGCGGCAAGCCCAGGACTTCCTGCAGCGACATCCTCGCGCGAAAACGGACGCGCCTCTTGAGCAACTTTGCCTGGTACTGCTCAACGCCAGCGAGTTCCTTTACTTGAACTAAACGAATCAATCACACAAAGACAGCCATCGAAGGGACCGACTCATGACGGAATCGAACCGACCTTTTCCGTGCGGCAACACACGCAGGGAGTTTTTCACGCAGATGGGCAACGGGTTCTTCGGTACCGCGCTGGCTGGGATGCTGGCAAGGGAAGGACTCCTGGCGGCAGGCGATGCCCCCACGCGCTCCCTCCCGCGTCCGCACCACACACCCAAGGCGAGGGCGTGCATCTTCTTGTTCATGGTGGGCGGCCCCAGCCACATCGACACGTTCGACCCCAAGCCGGAACTGGTACGGCGCCACGGGCAGCAACACGACTTCGGCGGCGCCTCGCAGATCACGCAGTCGGCCAGAGGGCAACTCATGGGCTCGCCGTTCCGTTTCCCGCGCAGCGGGAAATCGGGCCTGCCCATCACCGAAATCCTGCCGACCCTGGCGGAATGTGCCGACGACCTCTGCATCCTGCGGAGCCTGCACACCGACACGGCCGCGCACGGCGCCGCCTGCTTGCAGATGAACACCGGCTTCCCCAGGCCTGGCTTCCCGAGCATGGGATCATGGACAACGTTCGGCCTGGGACACGACAATCAGAACCTACCGGGGTTCGTCGTGTTGAGCGCCGGTCAGCCTCCCTACGGTGGGCGGTTGAACTGGACGAGCGGCTTTCTGCCGCGTGGTCACGATGGCACTCTGTTCGCACCCGGCAACAGACCGCTCTCGAACCTGCAACCCGCGTCGAACGGCACCGAGCAGCGCTCCCAGCTTGAATTGCTAGAGCAGCTCAACCGTCGGCACCTCGAGCGCGACCCCGGCAACAGCGAACTGTCGGCGCGCATCGCCAGTTACGAGCTGGCGTTTCGTCTTCAGACTTCCGCGCCGGAAGCGGTCGATCTGTCGAACGAGTCGAACCGAACCCAGCAACTCTTCGGCATGCACGACCGAACGACCGAGTCGTTCGGCCGGCAGTGCCTTCTCGCCCGCCGTTTGGTTGAACGCGGGGTGCGCTTCGTGGAGTTGTTTCATCAGAACTGGGACACGCACGGCAACAACGACAATGAACACCGCCGGCTGTGCAGGGCCGTCGATGTGCCGATCGCCGGACTGCTGAAGGATCTGAAAGCACGCGGGCTGCTAGACGAGACGCTGGTGGTCTGGGGCGGCGAGTTCGGCCGCACGCCGGTCGGCGGTGGGGGCCGCAACCATCACGCCAACGCCTTTTCGATGTGGGTCGCCGGGGGCGGCATCAAAGGAGGGATTAGCCACGGCCAGACCGATGAGCTGGGTTACGGCATCGTTGAGGATTCGGTCCACGTGCGTGACCTGCACGCCACGCTGCTCTATCAGATGGGCATCGACCACGAGCGGCTGACCTACCGCCACAACGGCCGCGATTTCCGCCTGACGGACGTCGGCGGCCGCGCAATCCAAGAAATCTTGGCGTGATACCACCGGGGCAAATAGACAGATAGTTGGCACAGGAGTCCGCTGATGGTTCGGGCAGCCGTCTCCATTCTTTTGCTCATCGCGGTTGGCTTGGTCACGGAGGGCCGCGCCGACGATTGGCCCCAATACCGCGGCCCGAAACGCGATGGGGTATCGCGCGAGACGGGGCTTTTGAAAGCATGGCCAAAAGGAGGGCCGAAACTCCTCTGGACCTACCGCGACGCCGGAGCCGGCTTCTCACCACCATCGATTCTCGGCAATCATTTTTATTGCATGGGCTCGAAGGACAAAGACGACGTCGTCTTCGCCCTCGACACACAGACGGGCAAGTTGCTCTGGACCGCCTCGGCCGGACCGCGCCGGCTCACTGACTGGGGCGATGGCCCGTGCTCCACGCCTACCGTGGACGGCGATTATCTCTACGCGATCAGCGTTCTCGGCGAGCTCCACTGCATCAACCGCCACACGGGGAAGCACGTCTGGCACGTTCACCTGAAAAATGACCTTCAAGGCAAGATCCTTCACGATGGCCGTTATTGCGAATCACCCCTTGTTGACGGTGATCGCGTGATTTGCTCGCCTGGAGGTAAGGGGGGCACGTTTGCGGCGTTCGACAAGAAAACCGGCAAACTCCTCTGGCGCAGCAAGGAACTGACGGACGATGCCGTTTCCTCCTCGCTCATTGTCGCGGAAATCGACGGCCTGCGTCAGTACGTGAATCTCACGGGCAAGGGCGTTGCCGGCGTTGCTGCCGATGATGGCCGACTTCTTTGGAAGAGCGGCATCCCTGCCGCATGGATCATGGTCGCGACTCCGATCCATCACGAAGACTCGATCTATGTGACGACGGCCTACGGCGTGGGCTGCGGGCTGCTCACGCTCAAACGGGAGGATCAGCGCATCAAGACCGAGGTCGTCTATCGCAACAAGGTCATGAAGAACCACCACAGCGGCGTAACCCTCGTGAACGGCCTTCTCTTCGGTTGTTCCGATCCCGTTGGCTGGATCTGCCAGGATTTCAAGACCGGGGAACTGGTGTGGGAGGAGCGGTTCGGGTTCGACAAGGGAAGCTTTGCCTACGCAGACGGCCACCTTTATTGCTACGGCGAATCCAAGGGGGAAGTCGCGCTGGTCGAAGCATCGCGCAAAGGGTGGATTGAAAAGAGCCGGTTCACGATTCCGGAATTGACGAAGATCCGCCGCAAGAATGGAAAAATCTGGACACCGCCCGTCATTGCCAACGGTCGCCTTTATTTGCGGGATAACGACCTGATCTATTGCTACGATATCACTCCCTGAGAGGAGACATCCATATGCACCTTCGCTACCGTTCCCTGCCGCTCTTCGTCGGTTGTTGTGCGGCCATCGTTTGGCTGTTGGGTCAATATTATTGTGGCGATGCCAATTCACAGCCCACGACGTCCGGAGTCCCCTTGGAGCTGAAAAAAGGCGACCACATTTGCATCATTGGCAACACGCTTGCCGATCGCATGCAGCACGATGGCTGGCTGGAAACGCTGATTCAGCATCGTTTCCCGAAACACGAACTGTTGATCCGCAATCTCGGCTACGCGGCCGATGAGGTCGCCAATCGACCGCGCGAGCAGAACTTTGGCAGCCCGGACGTTCATTTGACCCACTCGAAGGCGGATGTGATCTTCGCTTTCTTTGGCTACAACGAATCGTTCAATGGCGAGGCCGGGCTCGGCGCATTCCGCAAGCAACTGGAAGCGTTCCTCGATCATACTGCGAAACAGCAGTACAACGGTGCATCGGCCCCGCGCGTCGTGCTGTTTTCGCCGATTGCTCATGAAAACCTCCATTCGCTGCATCTGCCCGACGGCAAGGAAAGCAACGCCCGGCTCGCGCTTTACACAAAGGCAATCGCGGAAGTGGCTGCGGCTCGCAAAGTAGCCTATGTCGATCTATTTCATCCCACGCAACAACTCTACGAGAAGGCAAAAACGCCTCGCACGCTCAACGGCATCCACCTGACCGACGAGGGGAATCGGGACCTTGCCGAGATCATCGACCTATTGCTTTTCGGCAAAGCACCGGAACGAGATGCTGCTCATCTGGAGCGCCTCCGTGGTGCCATCCTCGACAAGAACTTTCACTGGTTCAATCGCTACCGCGTGACCGACGGCTACAACGTGTTCGGCGGGCGCTCTGGAACGGGGAATTACGATGGCCAAACGAACGCCTCCATTTCCAAGCGCGAGTTGGAAATTATGGATGTCAAGACGGCCAATCGCGACCGGCGCGTCTGGGCAATTGCACAGGGCGGGGATCTGAAGGTCGACGACACCAACACGCCGCCGCTGCTCAAGATCAAAACGAATAAACCGGGCAAGATGCCTGATGGATCGCATCCCTTCCTTGGCGGCGAAGAAGCGATCAAGCAGATGACGGTTCACAAAGGCATGAAGATCAACCTCTTTGCCTCCGAAGAGAAATTTCCGCGGCTCATCAACCCCGTCCAGTCGGCTGTCGGACCGGACGGAAAACTCTACGTCGCGGTCTGGCCATCCTATCCGCACTGGCATCCCAACGAAGAACTCAAGGACGCCATCGTCACGCTTCACGATGACGACGGCGACGGCGTGGCCGATCGACTCGTGGTCTTTGCCGACAAGATTCACAATCCGACCGGCTTCGCGTTCTGGGGCGGCGGCGTCATCGTTGCCTCGGCCCCCGACCTGCTCTTTCTCAAGGACACGGACGGCGACGGCGTCGCCGACGTGCGCATTCGCATTTGCAGCGGCATCGACTCCGCCGACACGCACCACACCGCCAATTCGTTCGTCATCGGCGCCGATGGCGCTCTTTATTACCAGAGCGGCATCTTTCAGGTCTTCGGCATCGAATCGCCTTCGTCAAAACCGTTCCGCAACTCGGGCACCGGCGTCTATCGCTTCGATCCACTCACGTATCAAACGACCTTCCACTACCCCATCGGACCGAATCCGCATGGCGACGTCATCGATCGCTGGGGCAACCAGTTCGTCAACGATGGCACTGGCGGTGATGGCCGTCACGTGGCGTTTCCTCCGCGCGGCACGCCGCGTCCGCTACTGGCCAAGACGATTCGCCCCGTCGCCGGCACGGGGTTGATCGCCGGTAGCCATTTTCCCGCCGACCTGCACGGCAATTTGCTCATCGCTAACTGCATTGGCTTCCAGGGCGTCGCTCAGAACAAGTTCGTCGACCGCGACTCCGGCTTTTTCTGCACGCCCATCGACCCAATCATGTTCTCCAAAGATCCCAACTTCCGCCCCACTTCGGTCTGCATCGGCGGCGACGGGGCGCTGTACATCACGGATTGGCAGAATCCGCTCATCGGCCACCTTCAGCACAACCTGCGCGACCCCAACCGCGACCATCGGCATGGCCGCGTTTATCGCGTGACCGTGGACGGCCAACCGTTGCGCAAGCCCGTGAACTTGCAAGGCAAACCCGTGGACGAAGTCGTGCAGTACCTCGCCTCGCCGGATGACGACATCCGCTATCGCGCCCGGATCGAGTTGACGCGCTACGTGGGACATCCTTATCAGGTGGCGAAGGGGGCCGAACCGCCGGAACACACGGCAACGGCGGCCGCGGCGAAGTTCGCCGCCAAGCTCGATTCGTCCAACCTCGCCCACGCTCAACCGCTGCTCGAAGCGCTCTGGGTGCATTCCATGTTGCACGTCGTGAACGAGGATCTGTTGCGGCGTGTGCTGCAATCGCCCGAGCCAAACACGCGGGCGGCGGCCACGCGCGTCCTGCGTGACTGGCATGGGAAGGTCAAGGATGTCGGCCCGCTGCTGGTCAAATTGGCGCGTGATAGCCATCCGCGCGTGCGTGCCGAGGCAGCGATCGCGGCCACCTTCTACAACGGTCCCGATGCGCCCGAGGCCGTTTTCGCTGCGGGCGTCCTGCCTGCCGATGCCCATCTTGATTTCGTGCTCAAGGAAGCCGCAAAATCGTTGAAGGTGGACAGCTATCTTGCCAATGCGAAGAAGGCCGGCAAGCTCTCGGCTGCTGCTCAGCAATACGCGTTACGCAACCTGAGCATCGACAAGCTGCTTCAACCCGGGGCCGATGAAGCTTCTTACCGGGCCGTCCTCGCCCGCACCGAGGCGACAACGGGTCACATCGAAACCGCGCTCAAAGGCCTGGCAGACGCGAAAAAAGTGGTGCCGCTGGTCCTGGCAATGGATTTGAGTGATGTGCTGGACGCGGCAGGTGAAACCACCAGCCTCAACTGCATTACGCGTTTTGTCGCGATGAAAACCGCCGAAGAATTGCGTCCCCATTCGGCACGCTGGAAAAAGCTGGCTGCACAGGGCAGGACCGCGGAAGCGCGCCGGCTGGCCTATGTCGGCTGGATGACGGCCGACGCGTCCGCCGATGATGTGTTTTCCTTTGCCGGCGGCAACGACGCGCGCCTCGCGGATGTGCTTGCCGCGGCCAAGATGCTTGAATCGCCTGCTGCCCGCACTACCCTCTATCCGCATGTCAGCACACTGCTCAACTCGAAAAACGAGAGCACGCTCGCCCTGGCCTTGGCCGTCCTGCCGCGTATCCCCGATCACGAGGCTGACATCGTGCGCGACCTTGCTACGCTGGTCAAGGCACGACGGCAGGGCGAGGCAGCCGTTGCCATCCTGAAGAACATTCCTGAGAAACACTGGCGCAAGGAAGAAGTGCGCTCGCTGGTCGACAACCTTGTCGCGCAATTCACGGAACTTCCCGCCAAGCAACGGACGCAGACTTCTGCTCAGGAATCGCTGAACCTCGCGCGAAAACTCGCCAAGCTCTTGCCTCCCCAGCAGGCTGCCGAGATCGAGCTGCGTCTAAAGAACGCCGATGTTCGCGTCATCGCCATCGGCACGGTCTTCGAACGCATGATCTATGATCGCGACAAGATCGTGGTCGAGGCAGGTAGGCCGGTCGAGTTTCGATTTTCGAACACCGACGCGATGCCGCACAATCTCGCGATCATCAAGCCTGGCGCCTTGGAAGAGATCGGCATGTTGGCCGAGACGACGGCTCAGGAGGCCGACGCTGCCAAACGCCATTTCATTCCGAAATCGCCGCATGTCCTTCTGGGAAGTAAACTGTTGCAGCCCGGCGAATCGCAAGCGTTGGCCTTCGAGGTCCCCAAAACGCCGGGCGTCTATCCGATCGTCTGCACCTACCCGGGCCACTGGCGACGGATGTACGCATCGCTCTACGTTGTTGACGACCTTGCCGCCTATCAGGCCAATCCGGAATCCTACCTCGCCAAGACCAATTTGGCGATCAAGGACCCGCTCCTCAAGATCAGTACGCAAGGCCATGCGTGGTCCATTGAGGAATTGACGCCTGATGTCAAGACGCTCGCGAAGCGATCGTTCGACGTTGGCAAGTCGGCGTTCAAGGTCGCCAATTGCGTCGCGTGCCACAAACTCAATGGCGAAGGCGTCGAATTCGCCCCGGATCTCGCCAAGCTGGACGCCAAGCTCGGCGCCCTCGATATCCTGGTCGACATCCTTGAACCATCCAAACGAATTCACGAGAAGTACCACTCGTACACATTCACGCTTACCTCCGGCCGCACCATTACTGGCCTGGTTGTTGCAGAGACACCGGAGTCGTATCTGGTGATCGACAATCCGCTTGCAAAGGGAAAGCCGCTGAGCATCAAGAAAGCCGACGTTGACGAGCGCGTGAAATCACCGATTTCGCTGATGCCCAAGGGGCTGCTCGATCGTCTCTCGCGCGAAGAAGTGCTCGACCTCGTTGCCTACCTCGTGGCCCGGGGCAACCGCGACCACCCCATCTTTATACCAGCGCACCATGAACATCATGGCGGAAAAGAAAAATGACCGGGTTCATTGATGAGGACCAGACCATGATTCGACTTTGTTTCTACCCATTGGCGTGCGTTTGCTTCCTGCTCACACTCGCCGCTCAGTGTCAGGCTCAACCCACACCCAGCAAGTGGGAGCAGGCTTGGAAGAAATGGGCGACCATCCAGGTTCAGGAACCCGGCGGATTGCCGCGCCAGCAGGAGCCGGTAGATGTCGAGATCCGCTTCGACGGCATGACCATCGAGCGCGTACGCAAAGAAGTGCGCGTCGTCGAGATCCCGGGCGGAAGCGAAGTGCCGTCGCAGCTACACGGGCTGGCGGCGGACAAGACGGGCGTCGTCGGCCGGCTCACCTTTCCGGCGGACCTGAAGGCCAAGGAAACGAAGACGTTCCGCGTCTACTTCGACAATATCAAGGCGGACCCGCCGACTTATGACGCGGGTCTGACGACGATGCCCGTCACGGGCTTCGTGAAGATCGAGCCGCCGCGCCCCTTTGGGCTGACCGTTCAGAACGAGCACATCCGCGTCGATCTCCATCCGCGCTCCGGCCAGATCGGCAAGCTGAATTTCCTCAAGGGGACCGGCAAGCCATTCATCTTCGTCGGCGGCGAACAGGATTCCAAGGTCCACTGGGGCCCCGATCTGCGCAACCGCAAACGGCTCTTCGATCCTCCCTACAAAGGCCACGACCGCGGCTGGGAATACACGCACTACTGGGACCCGCCGCCCCATTTCGTCGTCGAGAAAGGCCCCGTGCTCTTCAAGCTGAAACGCTGGGGGTCGTTCACGCACAACAAGGAAGTATTTTGCTCCGTCACCTACACCATGTACGCGCATCAGCCGTACATCGTCGTGGACACGGAAATGAAGACGCTCGAGGATTACGAAGTCGAATTCCTCCGCGATGACGAATTCGGTAACTTCTCAATAACCCGTGGTTTTTGACCTTGCTGCGTCGGCGCGCGGGCCCGGTGAGGCGAGGTTCTTTTGCTTGGTTTTCGCCGTGTCGTCCATTTCTTAGGTCGGCAGGGCTTCGACTTTTTTGGCGGTGGATTCCGCAA
>CAMAUE010000140.1 GCA_945861245.1 Singulisphaera sp. GP187 | reverse complement strand
ATCGTCGGTAAGATCGGTCGCATACGCCTTCCTTGCGATTGTCTGCATTTGAACACTCCTTTGTTTTGAGAAGCGTACATCATGCAACAAAATACGTGTTCAGGGCAAGACAGGTTTCCGGATAGCCTCTAACCGACAATCTCAGGACCAATCTCGATTATTCGCTTTCTGCCGCCCCTTTTTTCCGCACGTCCCCAGGAGGAACGTTCGGTAGGTTGTAGAGATCCGCTTGGCCTTGGCGAATCGTTTTGGGATCGATGCCAAGCAACTTGGCGACGAAGGGTACGCCGCCAACTCCGAGTTTGGCCGCCTCCACCGCGGCATAGCGGCGTATATCCTTTTCACGCAAGGAAAGGAAGAAGGTCACCATCGCCAGTTCAACATCTTTCGAGTAAGATTTCATGGTCCCTCCTTGGATTCTGGATCATGGCTGGGATAGGGGACATAACCTTACCACGACCAGCAGCAGCGAAGAACCCCCAGGAACGTTACGATGCCGTAAAGTTGCAGTTTGGCACGGAAGTTATTTTTTCAGCGATCCTAAGCGGCAGGTTGACACAGCCGAAAACCTGCCGCTTACGCGGCTAGGCTCGCCACTCGCCATTGGTTTATTATTGGCCGAGAGAAGGAAAACATGCGGAGCTGAATCGATGGCCGAGAGAATATCATTTGGAACATTGCAAATCCCCGGCGCGCCAATCGAGCCTGCCAAGCCCGACGCGCCGTTTCGCATTGTCGTTTTGGCCGACTATTCCGGACGCCAGAGCCGCGGCGTGACGGGGCTTTCCAAAGATATCGCAGCCCGCCGACTGATCCGTGTCACCCGCGAGAATCTCGACGAGTGGATGGCGAAATTGGGTGTATGCCTACATCTGCCGATTGGCGCGCGTGGCGAGCTTATCGCCCTGCCGTTTGCGTCGCTGGACGATTTTCACCCCGACCAGATTCATGACCGAGTAGCTCAAATAGCTAACGCCTTTGATGCCGACGAAAAATCCGCACTGCTGAATTCGCTGCTGCATCATCCCGACTTTCAGGCCCTCGAATCAGCCTGGCGTGGACTCGATTGGTTGATCGGTCGAGCGGCAAAGGGCAAGGTCGAAGTATTGTTAGCGGATGTGTCGTTCGAGGAAATGTGGGCCGACATCAAGACGCACGAAAATCTAGCGAACAGCGCTCTCAATCACTTGCTGATCGAGAAGAGCATCCGCGGGCCACAGGGGAACCCCTTGGCGGCGATCGTGGGTAATTACACGTTCTACCTGTCCGCGCCGTATATCGAGATACTTGGCCGACTCGCGAAGATCGCCGGCCGCGCGAACGCCCCGTTCCTGACCACGGTCGGTCCGCAGGTGCTCGATGCGACCTATGCGTTAAGTCCAGACGACTCGGCTGCGTGGCAGGCGCTGCGTCAGCTTCCGGAGGCGTCGATGCTGGGCGTGCCGGTGCCGCGATTTCTGCTCCGCCAGCCGTATGGCGAGAACACGCGATCAATCGATCGCTTTGCGTTTGAGGAGCAGTCCTCACCGCCCGATCGTAGCCAATATCTTTGGGGCAACCCCGCGTTTGCATGTGCCGCGTTGTTGGCTCAAGGATTTCAGAAGACAGGTTGGGCAAGCAAGCCAGGTATGGTTCTGGACGTCGAAGATTTGCCGATTCACGTTACGATGCAGGACGGCGAAGAGGAAGTGACGCTGGCCGAGGCGTGGTTGGACCGGCCGATGACCGAGCAGCTCACCAAGCGTGGTCTGATGTCTTTCTTGAGTGTGCGCGGCAAGGGAGCGTTGCAATTGTTGCGCTTTGGGTCACTCGCTCAGCCGCCGCAGGGTCAACCGGCGAGCGAGTTACGGGGCCATTGGAGTCAGCCGGGTATCGCGGCGGTGGCGCCGAGGCCAGCGGCACCCCCGGCACCAAAGGTGAGCCTGATGACCTCGCCACCACCGCCGGCGAAGCCGACGCTTCAACCAAGTGTGCTTGTGCCGCAGCAGGCAGCCCCGCCGCCGCAACCGATACGGGCACCCGTCGCTGCTGCTGCTCCGCCGCCTGCCGCCTCGGCCGCGCCGGAGCCACTTCCAGTTGAGGAAGAGATGGACCCGGATCTAGCTGCGATGCTGAGGGCGTTGGAGTGATCGGTCAGTCCGTGCCGATTGTCGTTGCCGTCACGCCCCGCGTGATGGCAACGAGAATACGAGAATTCACTCGCTCGCGCGTGCCATTCCTGGCCGCGCGGAGTATAATTTGCGGAGCATCTCTGGCAGCGTGTTGGCAATGAGATCGTTTCCAAACGGGAGAGTGGTTTATGGTAGAGAGCTTGCAACATAAACTCGATCGGGTGCGACGCCCTCGAGTGCACATCACTTATGACGTTGAAACGGGCGGAGCCTTGAAGAAAACCGAGTTGCCATTCGTAGTCGGCGTCCTAGCAGACTTGTCCGGCCAGCCGAAGCAACCGTTGGCGGGTCTCAAGGACCGCAAGGCTGTCTACATCGACCGCGATAATTTTAACGACGTATTGGCTCGTTCCGGCGCCAGACTCGCCTTACGGGTTCCCAACAAACTGTCCGATCCCAACAGTCAGCTGGCGGTCGAATTGAACTTCAAGCATATCGACGACTTTGAACCCGCCCGCGTGGCCGAGCAGATTGAGCCGCTGAAGCAACTGCTGGAAATGCGTCAGGAGTTGACGCAACTTCTAAGCCGCATGGAAGGTAACGATAAGCTGGGCGAGTTGCTCGAAGGCATTCTGGGGAATCAGGAGAAAGCCGCCGCAGTGGGCCAGTTGATTGACAAACAGACGGGCAAATCGCCGGTCGCCGCTGTAACAAAACCACCAGTGCCGGCGCCTGCAGTTCAGGCCGCGAAACCACCGGTGCCGATGCTTCCAGCACCACCGGGCGTCACCGCAGTACCGAGGCCGCCTGCGCTGCCAGGCGCCACCGCGATACCAGCTCCGCCGGGTGCTTCCCCCGCACCGAAGCCACCCGCACCTGCCGGCGCAGTGCCAGCACCAAGACCGCCCGCGCCTGCTGGTGGGCCACCGGCTCCGCCGAGCGCCGCCCTCCCCGCGCCGAAACCGCCAGCACCCACGGCTAGTGCACCACCCGTGCCGCCACCAGCTCCTCCACCGACGGGCGGTGGGCAGACGACTGGATGATTCACGATAGCCGATGAGGACACTGCCATGAACAGCGATTCGCCTCGATCGATCGGTCTAAGCGATTTGGCTCAGTTAACATTGCGTGCGAACGTCGTGTTCGCCGTGCGTTGCGCTCAACGTATCCGTCCGTGTTTCGAACTTGCGGGCGACGCGCCTCGCCGAGACGAACAGCTGGTGGCCGTGGATGGCGCCATCACCGCCGCCGTGGCGTTTTGCCAAGACTTGGAACCCAGACCAGGTCAGGCCGCGATAGCGGCGGCATCAGCGAGCGTCGTGGCAGACGAAACGTGCACGTTCACGCGTTTCGCCGGATACGCCGCGGTACGTGCCGCCGAGGCCGCCGGCTATGCGGAAGCCTACGTCAGCAATCCGAGCGAAGCCGCCATCGTCGACGTCGTGGCGGCGGCGTTCGGCGCAGGTCGTGTGCTCGCCGCCAATGCCGATGGCTTTACGCTTGGCCTCGTCGTGGCTGCCCTGATTTCGGACTTTGACAATCTGCAACGGCTCGCCCCCGGCACCAGCCAGGACCTCGGCCCACCGATCGATCCGTCCGAGACCGGGCCGCTCGGCTCCCTTTGGCCCCTGGGACGGCCAGGCTGGATTGGCGAAATCGACGCCGCTCGCCCAACGATCTTCACGAATTTCACCGCATCGGCATGCCGCTGACGGCGAGGTTGGACGAACCACCCAGCCATCGCTTTGTTGGGTATTCACCGTTGCTTTTGTTGTCCGCCTGCTCTATCCTACATAATAGTTGTTCAGGCGAGTTGACGCTCCGGTTGCTCGATTGTTGGATATGCGATTTGGCAACCCAGAAGCGTCGTATTCCGCATGTGAAACATGACATCATCTCCTATTCTCGATTTCGATGCCCTCCTGGCCCCAATCACAGGCACCGACCTTGCGGGTCAGCCTTTACCATTTGATGTCCGCAAAAAACTGGATGACTCTCGTAAGGAAGTCAATCCCAACCAATTCGCCCCCAATGATCCGCGCCGACCGGAACAGCCTCAGTCGGCGGATTGGTCCGGGATCGAACAACTCACGCAAGACACCCTGGCACGAAAAAGTAAAGATTCGCTTTTGAGCGCCCGCTTAACAGAAGCACTGGTGAAACGCCACGGCTTCGCCGGATTACGCGACGGATTGAAGCTCATGCGCCGCCTGGCGCAGGAATGTTGGGACCGGATGTATCCGATCATCGAAGACGGCGACGTCGAAGCGCGAGGCGCTTCGTTCGTTTGGCTCGATGACGAGATCCGCGGAGCGCGTTTCCCAAACACGCTCCGCATGACGCCATTGACCAGGCCCGGCGGCAAGGGCGGTGGCGAGGACTCCAAGAATTGTTATGGTTGGCAGCACTGGAAAGACATTCAGGAATCGAAAGGCACTGTCACCAGCGCCGATTTCGATTTGGCCGTTACCGCCACCCCGCGTGAATATTGCCAAGCCGCTTTCAATGATATTGGCGAAAGCATCCAGGAGTTGACAGAACTGGTAGACGTGCTAGGTTCAAAAATGGGCGAGGCGGCACCGGGGTTGACCCAAGTTCGAAAGGCGCTGCTCGATTGCCAAGAACTGGCCCAGCATATCCTCAAACGGAAAGGTCCGGCACCCGTGTCCACGCAAGACACCAGTAGCCCAGCGCCTGAAACCGGAACGCCAGCGGCTCAACCCGCCGCCGTGCAAATGGTGGCGCGTCCGCTGACCCGAGAAGATGTGCTATCCCGGCTGGCAGATGCCTCGGCCTTGCTGCTCCAGATGGAGCCGCACAGCCCCATTGCGTATCTCGTGCAGCGTGCCGTCAAGTTGGCCCGTCTGCCATTGCCTGACTTGATGCGTGTGCTGGTTCGCGATGCGGGCGTCCTGAACCAGCTCGATCGCGACCTGGACCTCGGACTCGAATCGCCCGATGCACCCAAACCAGGGAAGAAGTAGTATGCCTGTTAACGTTTAGCGCTCGCGGGAAATCGTGCCGTCGAAACATCCAACGTGCGCTAAACGTAAACAATCGAGTTTCCGTCCGGCGCGATAACGGCCAAGGCGATGCCGCCAATCTAACGAAAGGTACCATGTCCATGAGTCCAACACAGTCGCAACAAGCTGCCAAAACGGTCACCACTGAACAGGAGGCGGCCAGCCTGCTTGATGAAGTCATCAAGGTCACGCGCCCGCAGGACGACCGCGAGGCCGAACGCACCAAGACCTATTTTCGACGTTTTCTGGACCAGATGGTCAAGCCGGGGCACGTCGTTTCCAACGATGTGGAGGCGAATATCAAGCACTGGATCGGCGAGATCGACAAAAATCTCACCGCCCAGCTAAATGAAGTGATGCACGATCCCAAATTTCAGGAGATGGAAGGCACCTGGCGTGGCCTGCATTATCTCGTGCATCAAACCGAAACTGGCGAATCCCTGAAGATTCGCGTTCTGAACGTCACCAAAAAAGAGTTGTTCAAAGATTTGGAGAAAGCCGCCGAATTCGATCAGAGCACGCTGTTCAAGAAGATTTACGAAGAAGAATACGGCCAGCTGGGCGGCAAACCCTACGGCATGCTGGTAGGCGATTATCAGTTTGGCCGTTCGCCCGAAGATATCAGCCTTCTGAAGATGATTTCGCAGGTGGCGGCGGCGGCGCATTCGCCGTTCGTTGCCTCGGCGTCACCGAAGATGTTTAACATGGATCGGTTCGACGAATTGCCCAAGCCGCGCGATATGGCGAAAATATTCGAAAGCGTCGAGTTCGCGGCCTGGACGTCATTCCGCGAATCCGAGGATTCACGCTATACCGCCCTGACGCTGCCACGCGTGCTGTCGCGATTGCCCTATGGCAACGAATTCCGGCGTGTCAGCGAGTTCAACTTCGAGGAATCGGTGGATGGTAGCGACCACTCAAAATATGCCTGGATGAACGCCGCCTGGGCGTATGCGGCTCGGATCACCGATTCAGTGGCCAAGTGGGGCTGGATGGCGCGCACGCGCGGCGTCGAGGGCGGCGGCAAAGTCGAAGGCCTGCCGGTGCATACGTTCAAGACCGACGACGGCGATGTCGCCATGAAATGCCCGACCGAAATCGCCATCTCCGATCGCCGGGAATTTGAACTGTCCAACCTCGGCTTCCTGCCGTTGCTGCACAACAAAGACACCGACAACGCGGTCTTCATGGGCGCGCAGTCATGCCAAAAGCCGCAGAAATACTTCGACCCCGCCGCCAATTCCAATGCCGAGTTGTCGGCCAAGTTCAACCTGATGCTGTGTACGTCGCGATTCGCGCATTACCTCAAAGTAATGGCACGAAACAAGATCGGTTCGTTCATGGAGACGGCGGATTGCTCGCGCTGGCTGAACGAATGGATCGGGAACTATTGCGTGGACCCCAACGGCGCCAGTGAGGGCACCAAAGCCCAGCGTCCCCTGTCCGATGCCCGGGTTGACGTTCGCGCGGTGGAGGGCAAGCCAGGCTGGTTCGAGGCGGTCGCCTATCTCCGCCCGCACTTCCAGATGGAGACACTGACCACTTCGATGCGGCTGGTCGCGGAGATCCCCAAGCAAGCCTAGGGAATGTATACTCTCGACGGTTGAGTTTGTTGTTTTTCCGAGCCGCGACCGTCAGGGAGCGGCCGAAAATGTGCCGACTACCTCCAGTCGGCCGCTCCCTGACGGTCGCGGCTCGGAAAAAGTTTGAATCGTCCGAAGATGCGACAATTCCAGCCGTGCGAAGTATACCGAAATTATTTTGTCCGCTATTACGGCTCTTAGTGCATTCTAATCATATAGAACGGCTTCTCGCCTAATCGAATGCTTCTCGTTGAAGCTCGGTGAGTGGCTGCTCTACTAAATCATGGGAGATTTCGATCATGGCTATCGACACATTTATCTGGTTCGATCACACTGGCTCCGCTGGCATGCTAGAAGTCCGGGGCGAATCCCAGGACCAATATTTCCTAACGGAAGCGAAGCCGAGCCCTGCCTTTGAACTTAAGGAATGGGGCTTCAGCGTGGAGAACAAAACTACGATTGGGTCAGCGACCGGCGGCGCTGGCGGCGGCAAGGCCGAGTTCCCCGCCTTCACTATCAAAAAGCTGGTCGATTCGGCGTCGCCGAATTTCTTCCGGAACTGCGTGGCCGGTGCCCACTACAAAACAGTCACCCTGGCGTGTCGGAAGGCCGGCGGCGATCCCAGCAGTGCGGGCAGGCCCTACATCAAATACACCTTTGGCACAGTCTTCACGACGAAAGTGGAATGGGCCCACGACGACGACGGACCGACCGAGTCAATCGAATTCATGTATGGTTCACTGAAAATCGAGTACTTCGTCCAGAACAAAGACGGGACGATGGCTACGGTCCCCAAGATGCAGGGCTGGAGCGTGCTTACCAACAAAGCTCTTTAGGCCGCATTCCGGCCTTGCCTGGATTGTATTGTGCGAGGTTGGGATCGGTCAATCTCAGCTGCGTGAAGCATGATGCGTCCCTCAGAATGTTGAGAATTGCTTCGATCCATTGTAGTACGACGCTCCGCGTCTTAGGCCCTACGACGCGGAGCGTCGTACTACAATTGATCGAGTGCATTTTTGAGGGGCGCGTCAAATATGACGTAATACGAACCTCTTTGGAGCAACGATCATGGCAAACTCCTCCGATGTATACATGGAGCTGTCCGACCCTGCCGTCTGGGGCGAAACCTACGACGAACAGTTCGGCATGGGCAAGGACGGGCGCCAACTCGGAGCGTTTGAGATTTCGTCATTTAATTTTGATATCAAAGACGCCGACAGGGTTGCTGCGACAACTGCCGCGCCGACTGCGGCCCGAGGCGCGCAGCCTACCGCCAGACCTGCAGCGCCAGCGGCGCCGACACCGAACCTCGATCAGACCTTCAGCGTTTCCAAATACATCGACAAATCGTCGCCTGACCTGTTCTTGGCGTGCTGCATGAAAAGTCCGATTGCCTGGTGCATCATTTCCGTACGCGAGACTGGCGAAACACGCCGCAAGCCATACCTGGTCATGGAATTTCAACGCTTGCATGTGAAAAGTTTTACCTGGGAAGACATCCCTGGTGACGCGGAATCGGCCTCTGAGATGGAGAAGGTTACTTTTTCCTATGAGACCGTGTTGATGAAATATTCTAAACAAGATATTACCGGCGAGCATCCCGTTGTGAAAATGAAAGGCTGGGACTTTTCCAGCCACCCCAGGCCGGTGACGGAATTGGATACAAGCCTACAGTCACAAAACCGGGAAGATCAATAGACGTTTGCCGAACGTGCAAGAGTGCACCTGATCCAATGTAGTACAACGCTCCGCGTTGTAGGCCCTACAACGCGGAGCGTTGTACTACATTGGATCAGAGCAAGCGTTTCGCTAACCGAGCGCCAGGATCATCCATGGCACAGTTCGACCTACCACCTGGCCTTGCACCGTCGCTGATGGATCGCCTGCTCGATCCGGAATCGATGGGAACCCGCGCGCAGCCGGGCTATACCTTGAGTCAGATTCTCGAATCCGTGAAGGATGACCTGGAGGATTTGCTAAACACTCGCCGCGCGTTTAAGGTTTCCGAGAAAGAATTTCCCGATGTGGCGAAATCGGTCGTCACCTACGGACTGCCCGATCTCACCTTCGTAAGTGGAACCCAGCTCGGCAAGCATGAAGAAATCGGCAACCTGATCGAAAAGGCCATCGCCATGCACGAACCGCGGTTGCGCAAGGTCAAAGCCAAAATCGTGCGGTCGCGCGGCGTGGAACTGCGCGTGCAGTTTCACATTGACGCCGAGCTGCGTGTCGAAAATGCTCCCGCGGTGATGTTCGAGACGGTCGTGGAACTTACGACGGGTCACGTTTCGGTTCGCGAGGGTGACGGATGATCGACACGCTGTTTCCGTATTACGAGCGCGAGTTGATCTTCATTCGCCAATTCGCTCAGGATTTCGCCAAACAATATCCGGCGGCGGCGGCGCGATTGCGACTCGAGCCGACGCAGAGCACCGACCCCCACATCGAACGGCTGATCGAATCGTTCGCCTTGCTCGCGGGTCGAGTTCATCACAAGCTTGACGATGAATTTCCCGAGTTGACAGACGCCTTGTTGGGCCTGCTCTATCCGCATTATCTCGCGCCGGTGCCGTCGATGGCGATCGTCCAGTTCGAGTTGGACGCTGAGCGAGCGACGCTGCCCGCCGGATTCCACCTTGAGCGGCATAGCACGGTATCCACGACGCAGCTTAGCGAAGGGACGTGCAAGTATCGCACCGGCTATCCGACGACATTGTGGCCGATCGGGGTGACCAGCGCGGAGTTGCTGACGCCGCCGTTCCCCGCCGGCTTCCAGGCACCGCCCCGAACGTCATCGGCGCTAGTTCTTCGTTTGGAGTGCCAGGGCAGTTTAAGCTTTTCGGACCTGTCGCTCGATCGGCTACGATTTTTTCTGAACGGCGAGAACCACATCATCGGCAAGTTGTATGGTCTGCTCTTCAGCCAAACGACCCAGGTGGTCTTCCGCCCGCCCGCGTCCCAGGCTGAGTTGCCGACCTTCACCCTCGCACCGTCCATCTGCATGTTTCAGGTCGGCTTCGGCAGTGACGAGATTCTGCTCCCGTATCCTCGGCGTTCGTTTCCGGGCTACTGTCTGCTGACCGAGTTGTTTGCGTTTCCCAGCAAGTTCCAGTTCATGGACCTCGGCGGCTTCCAAAAATTGCGCCAGGCCGGGTATGGCAAGCAGGTCGAAGTTGTGTTCCATCTCAAGCAATCGGTCGCCGGCCTTCAGCAGGCAGTCGATGCCGACACCTTCCGCCTTGGCTGCACGCCGGTGATTAATCTGTTCGAGCAAACGGCCGAGCCGATCAACGTATCGCAGCGGCGTCCCGAGTATCGGATCGTGCCGGACGTGGCCCGCCCGATGAGTACCGAGGTCTACTCGGTCGATTCGGTCACGAGCGTCAATCCGGTCACTTCGACGGTCACCGAATATCAGCCGTTTTATTCGATCAGGCACGGCGTTTATCGGAACACGCAGCACGCGTTCTGGTACGCTTCGCGCCGGGCCGGTCCCGATGAAAAAGATCGCGGCTCGGATGTTTACCTGACGCTCGTCGATCTCGACCTCAATCCCGGCCAGACCACCGACAGCACGCTCATCGTGCGCACGACATGCACCAGCCGAAACCTGCCGGAACAGCTCCAGCGTCTGGGGACCGAGCTAGCGCTGAAGCTCGAAGCGGCGGCACCGCTGTCCGCCATTCGCTGCCTGCGACCGCCAAGCCAGACGCTGCGACTCCCGATGCGGCGCCGGGCGTATTGGCGTTTGCTGTCGCATTTATCCTTGAACTATCTCTCCCTTACCGACTCCGAAGAGGGACTGGACGCCTTGAAAGAAATACTGCGGCTGTACGACTATTCCGATTCGCAAAGGGACGCCCAACAGGCCTCGGTCAATCGACTCCTGGTCGATGGGCTTAGTGCCATGAGCAGTCGGCAGGTGGTCGGTCGCGTCGGTCCCGCAGCCACCGGGGGATTCGCCACGGGTATCGAGGTTACCGTGATGTTCGATGAGAAGAACTACGTCGGCACGGGAGTGTTTCTGGTTGCCAGTGTGCTCGAACGCTTTCTCGGGCAGTACGTGTCGATCAATTCATTCACGCAGTTCGTCGCGAAAACCGTGCAAGGCGAGGAGGTCCTGAAAAAATGGCCACCACGAGTGGGGAATCTACCGCTGCTTTAGCCAAGCGCCTGATGGCGGAGGGATTTTCCTTCGATTTCTTTCAAGCGGTTCGGCTCTTGGAGAAGCTGGCGCCGGAGCGCCAAGCGTTGGGCTACGACGCGCCGCCGGCGACGGAAGTGGTGCGTTTTCGCGTCCACAACTCGCTCGTTTTCCCCCCTAGCGCGATCTCTCAAATCGAACCACCGACGGCGCGCATACCGATGCCGATCATGACCGTCAACTTCATGGGCCTGACGGGCCCGAGCGGCGTGCTGCCTCGTCATTACACCGAAAAACTCATTCAGGCGAACGAGGCCAAAGGCCCCGAACGCTACGTCGCCCGCGATTGGTTCGACCTGTTCAATCATCGATTCATCTCGCTGTTCTATCGGGCCTGGACGAAATACCGCTTCTGGCTGGCATACGAACGCGGCGAGTACGCCGAGATCGAGCCGGACATCTTCACCGAGAGCCTGTACTGCCTCATCGGCATGGGTGGACCGTCGTTTCGGAATCGGCTTCACATCGTCGCTCGAGCCGATGCCGACCAGAAAAAACGCGAGCGGATCCTGGCTCAGGTCGATGATCTGGCGCTGACGTTCTACGCGGGGCTGTTCGCGCATCGGCCACGCTGTGCTATTTCGCTGGAACGTTTGCTTGAGGATTTCTTCGGCATCTCGGTAAGTGTTCTCGAATTCCAGGGACAATGGCTGCGCCTCGAGGCAGAGAATCAATCGCAGGTCGGCGTCGAGAATGCCACGCTCGGGGCGAACGTCGTCGTTGGGGCGCGCGTATGGGATATCCGCGGCAAGATTCGCATCCGGCTCGGCCCGCTCACCTATCAGCAGTTCGCATCGTTTCTTCCCGATCAATCGCCGACATCCGAGCGCAAGGTCTTCTTCAAACTCATGCATTTGGTGCGATTGTATGTTGGTCCCGAATTCAAAATCGATGTGCAGTTGATTTTGAAAGCCAGCGAGATTCCTCCGTGCCGATCGGGACGCCAAGGTGCCCGCCTCGGCTGGGATTCGTGGGTCACCAGTCGGCCCAGGAGCCGAGACTCCGACGACGCGGTCTTTGCCGGCGTAAATGTGTCGTGGGTCCGCGAGGGCGCAAATCGCTAAGGATACTCTGCAACATGAAGCCACTGGTCTATGCAGGATTGCTTGTCTTGGTTCTGACTCCCTTCAGCGCCGCCCAGACCAAGAATTAGCCACAATTCCGCGGTGCCATGGCCGATGGTCTGGGCGAAGGCGCCACGCTGCCGGAAATGTGGAGCACCACCGAAAATGTCGTATGGAAGACCGACTTGCCCGGCTGGGGTTGGTCGTCGCCCGTGATCTGGGAGAAACGCATCTTCGTCACGGCAGCGGTGCACGACGGCCCGCGCGACAAAATGTTTGCCGGCGGCTACCCCGGCGGATTCGTCAAGCCGATCAACGAACATCGCTGGATGACCTACTGCCTTGACTTCGACACGGGCAAGATCGTCTGGCAGCGTGAGGCACACAAGGGCCTGCCGCCGCAACCGCGTCATCCCCGCAACTCCTACGCCTCCGAAACGCCGGTCTGCGACGGCGAGCGAGTCTATGTCTACTTCGCGGACATCGGCCTCTTCTGCTACGACATGACCGGCAATCCGCTCTGGGAGAAACGCTGGGGCGCCTACCCGATCCGCGGCAACTGGGGTACGGGGATCTCGCCCGTACTGCACAAGGACCGCCTCTTCATCGTCAACGACAACGAAAAGAAGTCGTTCATGGTCGCTCTCGACAAGACGAACGGCAAACAAATCTGGCGTGTCGAGCGTGTCGAGAAAAGCAACTGGGCGACGCCCTACGTCTGGGAGAACGAGCAGCGCACGGAGATCGTCACCATCGGAACGAACAGAGCGCGTTCCTATGACCTCGAAGGCAAAGTGCTGTGGGAATTGAACGGCACGTCCGGCCTCGTCAGCCAGATTCCGATGTCCAAGCACGGCCTATTGTATCTCGGCGCCGGCTACCACTACGGCCTGCTCTACGCCATTCGCCCAGGCGCGGCAGGCGACATCAGCCTCAAAGCAGGCGAGACAAGCAACAAATCGATCGCCTGGTCGCAGCCGCGCGGGTCGAGCATTCATCTCGGCTACGTGATCAGCGGCGAGCGGTTATTCGTGCTCTTCGACGCGGGATTGTTGACGTGCAGCAACGCCAAAACAGGCGAAACGATCTTCCCCCGCGAACGTCTCGAAACCGGCGGCGGCCGGTTCTATGCATCGCCATGGGCCTACAACGGCAAGCTGTTCTGCCTCAACGAAGACGGCGGCGTAGGCGGCACCGAGGAAACGATGCCGGTTTTCGCGGTGTCGCTGGCGATACTCACACTGCCAGTCCGCAATATTCGCGTGGTCGCCCATCCCCACGAACCGTGGATCCTGCTCGGACGCGATGCCTTGAATTCCCATCGGTTACTTCTCGATGGTCCGAATCTGGCTCTGGAAATTGACTGACCGCCGTCGTCAAGCGGAGAAATGCCCACAGGATGCAGAACATTCGACAGATGGTATTCTAAGAGAATCGGCAAGCATGACACCCACCAAGGACCCTCCCATGAAACTTCCCCGCAGACACTTCCTCAAAGCTGCCGGTATCTCGCTGGCCTTGCCCTGGCTCGATGTCTTCTCTCACGGCCAGGGGCCGGTCGCCCAGCCGAAGCGGCGCATGGTGTGCATTTGCACGCCGCTGGGGTTGCATCCGCCCGATTTCTTCCCGGAGAGGGCGGGCCGGGATTATGCTGCTTCGCCTTACCTGGAGGTTCTTCGCGACTTCCGCGCCGACACCACGGTCGTCTCCGGGTTGGCGCATGCGGGGATGAGTCCGGGATTTGCCCATCAAGCCTCGGCAAGCTTCCTGACCGGAGCGCCGGGAGCGGGCCGACCGGGCTTTCGCAATTCGATCTCGCTCGACCAACTCGCGGCCGTGCACATTGGCGGACGGACGCGCTTCCCCAGCATCGCCTTGTCCGCTGAGGGCGCCGGCCTGTCCTGGACGCGAACCGCCGCGCTCGTGCCGGCGGCTATTTCACCGTCGCGGGTATTCGCTCGGCTCTTCCTCGACGGTCGTCCCGAAGAAATCCAAGCGCAAGTCGATCGCCTGCACGATGGGCGCAGTATTCTCGACGATGTCCGCGACCAGGCCAAAACGCTGCGGTCCGGTCTCGGTGCCGGCGATCGTGAACGGCTCGACGAATACATCACCAGCGTCCGTGAGCTGGAGCAGCGCCTGGCCCGGGATGAAACCTGGCACCGCACGCCCAGGCCACGCGTTGATGTCCCGCAGCCGACGGACATTCGCAACGCCGCCGACCTCATCGGCCGAGCGCGGCTGCTGTTCGATCTCACGCACCTGGCCCTGCAAACCGATTCGACCCGGCTCATCACGATCATGCTGGCCGGCACGACCTTCGTGCCGCCGATTCAGGGCGTGACGCTCGGTCATCACGACCTATCGCATCACGGCCGTGACCCGCACAAACTCGATCAGCTCAAGATCGTCGAACTGGAAACGATGCGAGCGCTGCGCGATTTTTTGGCCAAGCTGAGACAGACGCGCGAGGCCGGCGCCACCTTGCTCGACCGCACGATGGTCTTCCTGGGCAGCAACCTAGGCGATGGCAGCAGCCATTCGGTCCGAAACCTGCCCGTGCTGTTGGCCGGCGGCGGCTTTCGACACGGTCAACACCTGCAATTCGACCCGCAAAACCCGCCGCCTCTCTGCAATCTCTTCGTCAGCATGCTCCAACGCCTCGGCATCGAGGCCGACCGGTTCGGCACCAGCACGGGGACGCTCACGGGCCTGGAGGTGGCGGGGTGAGGATGGGAAAAATTCGAGCTGGTCAACGCATTTGCTGTTACGAAAGAGAAGCCGTTTTCCTATTCGCGAACGGCGGCGATGCTCTCGGCAAAGGCGTGAGCAATGCCCAAAACCAACTCTGCTTGCGGAAGCCTTTCTAGCAATTCCGGCGGTAATCCGAAGTTCGCTCACACCACCTCACCGCCCATACCAGGCCACGAGTTTGTCCAGCTCGCCGCGTTGGGCGAGGGTTTGCTGCAGGAAACGAATGTGGGGCAGGCCCAGCATCGGGTTGCCGCCGAAATGATCGTCGACGATTTGAATCGCTTGCTGCACCGCTTGCACCGGCGGCACGTCGGCGAACGCTCGCCGGAGCCAAAGAATCATCGGCAGCGTGAGGACGAGCGATTCCAGCCCGGGCCAGAACGGCAGGTCGAAATTAGGCGGCCCGAAAAACTGCAGCGAATTCAGCTTGACGACATAATAGCGTTCCAGAGTCTCATCCAGTTCCGCCGGCATTCCGCTGTTTCGTTCGATATCCTCGAAACGTGTTTCCGGAAGAAAGCCGTTGATGCGAGGCACCGCCCCACGGCCGCGGACGAAGCGCCAGCCGGCGCGCACTCGGCCCAGTCGGCTCCACATGCCTGCGCCGCGATGGATGCCGCGGTCCCGCCGAGCGAAAATGGCCAGCAGCGTGCGAAATAGCACCCGGCCGAGCAATAGGTCAGGCCGCGGCAGGTCCACGGGTTCGCGGGGCACATCCGGCTCGACGCCCGCCCGCACTGCTTGAATATACTCGCTCAGCCGGTTGCCACTCAGCCCGTCAAACCGCGCCTGGCTACAAGCACGCGCGACGGCCAAGCATTTGCGTAGCCGGCGTTCCAGACGATCGCGGCGGTCTTGCACGATCTCAAGCAGCACCGCCACGATTCGGCAGACATCAGGCCACGGAAGCGGTTGGCCGGCTTGCAGCAACGGAGGCGGCGCACTGTCCGCCGACCTGCCGACGTGTTGTTCCAACTGGCGCGACAGGCGAACCAGGTCTTTTTCGGAATCCGCCAGCGGGCGACCCTGATTCGCCGCGGCCGACGGGCAGGAGAATCGCATGCCGACGCGCCAGTGATTGCCGGCGGGGATGAGCACAAACGGAAACAGCCGGCAGACAAACGGTTTGGCGTCAGGCCCAAAGCGTTCCTGCAGTCGGCAGCGATTCTTGGTCGTCAGAAAGACACAACCGCCATCGGGCCGATGGTTCAGTTTCCATTTCGCGCCGCCCCAGCTCATCGATGTGAACCATGGCTTGGGAGCGACCTCAGGGTCGTTGGCCAAATCAAGCGCTTCGATGCGACGCTTCTCTTCGTCGGTGATGACCGCCTCGATACGGCAGCAATCGCTGCAGCCATGACAATCCCAGTTTTGTATCACAGGTAGACTTCGTATTGGAACCGACATGGATAGATACCGCCGATCTGCCTGTGCTTAACACGGCATCGAAATTCTCGCGAATTCAGTTACAGGATGCACTCTGGAATTCTAATACGACAGCGCTACTTGCATTGCAGCTGTCAGTTATGGGACTCTGTAACTCCTTAAATTACGGACGTTTGCAAAGAGTTACGGATGACCCTCGATCAAATACTTTCGCTCGGTCTTCAACTCGCCGATTTTCTCGGAGAGTTTGACGAT
>CAMAUE010000139.1 GCA_945861245.1 Singulisphaera sp. GP187 | reverse complement strand
GCTCGCGAGAAATCGCGGGCTTTTTTTTCGTAGCCATCACGTGCCGCGAGATGGTGTTTGAACTCGACAATCTCGACACAACCATTTCGAGTTGTCAATCGTCTATATCTCGTGAAAGCTGTTTCCTTACGAAAGGGGCGAGCCATGCGACGTATATTGTTTTCCTGCGCTGTCGCGCTGTGGGCGGTCGGTTCCGCTTCGGCGACGGGCATGTTGATTCCGGTCGAGAAGAAGCTGCCGCCGTTGGCACTGGTCGATCAGAAAGTCACCATTAACATCGAAGATCAGGCGGCAGTGACGCGCATCGAGCAGTCATTCCGCAACCACACCGGCCGCGAACTCGAAGCGACCTACCTCTTCCCCGTGCCCAAAGGCGCCAGCGTGCGCAAGTTCAGCATGTGGGTCAATGGAGCCGAGGTCCCCGGCGAAATCATGGAGGCGGCCCAGGCGCGCAAAATCTACACCGACATCGTCGCTCGCACGCAAGACCCCGGCCTACTCGAATACATGAACCATCAGCTCATCAAGGTGCGTGTATTTCCCGTGCCGGCCAAGGGCGATCAACGCATTGCACTCAGCTACACCAGCGTCGCCACCGCGGATAACGGACTCGTCGAGTATATGTATCCGATGAAGACCGATGGTAAAGCCGCCCAGACGCTCGAAAAATTCTCCGTCAACATCACCATCAAATCGCAGCATCCCGTCACCAACATCTATTCGCCGAGCCATGCGATCACGATCCAACGGCCCAGCGACAGAGAAGCGATCGTTGGCTTCGAGAAGGATCAGGCGATCCTCGACCGCGACTTCCAACTCTTCTACCAGCCCGGCAGCAAAGACGTTGGCGTCACTGCCGTCGCGCATCGGCCCAGCGCCGACCAGCCGGGCTACTTCATGATGCTGCTCTCGCCACGTGCGGAACTCTCCAAGGTTCAACAGCAGGCACGCGACTTCGTCTACGTCATCGATACCTCCGGCAGCATGCGAGGCAAACGCTTGACGCAGGCCAAGGCGGCACTAAAGTTCTGCCTCAACAACCTCACCGAAAAAGACCGCTTCGCGATGATCAACTTCGCCTCCACCGTCCAGAAATACAACACGAACATGCAGCCGGCGACGACGGACAATCTCCAGGTCGCACGCAAATGGGTCGATGAACTCGAAGCCACTGGCGGCACGTTCATCGACGGTGCGTTGCAAGAAGCCCTTGCCATGCGCACCGCCGACCAGGGCCGAACCTATACGATGGTCTTCTTCACCGATGGCCAACCGACCTGGGGCGAACGCAACGCTGCCAAGATCATCGAAAACTTCAACAAGAAAAACTCGGGCAACACCCGCGTCTTTAGCTTCGGCGTCGGCGATGACGTCAACACCCTGCTGCTCGATTCGCTGGCTGACAACACCAAGGGCGTCAGCACCTATGTCCGCGAAACTGAGGATATCGAGGCGAAGGTCTCCAGCCTGTACGCCAAGATCAGCAACCCCGTGCTCGCGAACCTCAAACTCACCGTCGGCGAAGGCGTCACCATCACCGATGTCTATCCGCCGCACCTGCCCGACCTCTTCCACGGCACGCAGATCGTCGTGTTCGGTCGCTACACCGGTAAGGGACACGCAGCCGTGAAGCTGACCGGAACCGTCGGCATGGAAACCAAGGAGTTCGGGTATGAACTGAACTTCACCGACAAAACCGATGGTAAACAGGCGTTCGTCGAAGACCTGTGGGCACGCCGAAAAGTCGGCCATCTGCTCGACCAAATCCGCGTCCAGGGCGAGACCAAGGAAGTCGTGGACGAGGTCGTTTTGCTCGCCAAACGCTACGGCATCACGACGCCTTACACAAGCTACCTGCTCGTGCCCGACGCACCAGCGCCAGTCGTTGGCGGCGGACCACGACCGGCTCCGTTAGGCAAGAAGGCGCCGCCGCAAGCGCTGGCTCCCGGCGCTGGCGGCGTGGGTGGACCTGCTTTGCGTCTGGATGATTTCGCCAAGAATCTCGACAAGGGCATCGCGGCCGGTCGAATTGCGCAAGAAAACGATCGCTTGAACGAGGAATCAAAGAAGGGCGAAGGCAAAGCCAAAGCCGCTGCCAAGGAAGCGCTCGAACAGCAATCGTCCTTGCAGAAGGCCCAGTCCGCCTTCAATAATCGCCAACTCGACGGCGTGCAGCAAGGCAAGCTCGGCGTTGACTTCGCCGTGCACAACAACGCCCTACGCTTTCAGAATCAGTTGACCCGATCGGCTTCCCGCAATGTGCAAAAGCGCAACGTCGTCGAAGTCGGCGGTGTCTGGATCGACGATGCGTTTACCGCCAAGATCGAATCCGTCACCATCAAAGCCCAATCCGAGGCGTACTTCCGCATCCTCGAACGCCATCCCGAAGTCAAGGACGTCTACCAACTCGGCAACTTCGTCATCTGGGTGACCCCGAGCGGTAAGGCGCTCATCATCGACCAGAATCACGGCGCCGAAACGCTGCCGGACATCGACATCGACCGGTTGTTCGTTGCCTCGACGAAGAAGTAACATCGTCGATTTCGTTTAGCCGCTCGCCTCTGGCAAGCGCGGACGTGATCCCTCATGATGCGCATCGCGCTCGCCGAAGGCGAGCGGCTAAACAATCACGCGTTGCCTTCTCGCGGTTTTGGCGGTTACTACAATAACCGAATTCAAACCGCGAGGCTTTCCATGAACATCCACGATATCCGCGCCAAAGTCGAAGCCGGCCAACGGCTGACCTTCGACGACGGCATCTTTCTTGAAGAACACGCCGACCTTTTCACGCTCGGCCAACTTGCCGACTATGTCCGCGCACGCAAGAACGGCGACGTGGCCTACTACAACGTCAACACCCATCTCAATGCGACCAACGTGTGCGTTTACCGCTGCGTCTTCTGCGCGTTTCGGGCCGACCTGAAAAGCGAGAAGGGCTACGTCATGTCCGACGCGCAGATCATCCATCGCGCTGCGGAGGCCGAGAAACGCGGCGCGACGGAGTTGCACATCGTCGGCGGGTTGCACCATCAGTTGCCGTATGATTGGTATTTGAACGTCGTGCGGATCGTGCACCAGCATCACCCGCGTTTGCATCTCAAGGCCTACACTGCCGTCGAATGGGATTGGTTCGCCCGGCTAACAGGCCGAACGACGCGCGACATCCTTGCCGAGTTCAAGAACGCCGGTCTCGGCAGCCTGCCCGGCGGCGGTGCGGAGATTTTCCATCCCGAAGTGCGCGACATCATCTGCGAACACAAAGCCGACACCGACTCCTGGCTGCGCATTCACCGCGAAGCCCACGAACTTGGCCTGCGCTCGAACGCCACGATGCTCTATGGCCACATCGAAAAGCCGCTGCACCGCATCGATCACCTGTGCAAGCTGCGTGAGTTGCAAGACCGCACCGGCGGATTTCAAACCTTCATCCCGTTGGCGTTTCACCCTGACAATACCAAGCTCGGCATCGACCGCAAGCTGCAAAAACCGAGCGCGATCATGGACCTGCGCATGATTGCCATCGCCCGGCTCATGCTCGACAACTTCCAGCACATCAAAGCCTACTGGGTCATGCTCGGCATCCCGACCGCCCAGCTCGCCCTGAGCTATGGAGCCGACGACATTGACGGCACGGTGGTCCACGAAAAGATCTACCACGACGCCGGCAGCGACACCCCGCAAGAGCTGACCGTCACGCAGTTGCGCCGCCTGATCGAGGAGGTTGGAAGAGTTCCGAAAGAGCGCGACACGCTATATAACGAAGTGCTCCGCAGCGAGACCGATTGGCGGGCAGGAGAGTCCGTGTCGCTGCCGGTGGTTGCGGTTTAGGAGAACGACTCCGCTGGGGGCTGGCGTGATTGCTCGCTCGGCTTTTTCATTCCAGAACATAATCATGCAGCTTTCAAATCGGTGCCACTTTGGAATCTGCCCTCTCGCTCATCGGGGAGCGCGGGACTGCGTTGTGCAAGCTCATGGCAGACCACTGCGAAAATCGGCAGTCCGAGGATGCGCGTATCGGGACTTCCGTGCCGACTCGGCGTGAAAGGCATGCAGACGAGCATCAATTCGTTTTCACGAATCGTTTTGGCGCCGCGGACGGTTAGGTGCAACCGATCGCCTTCTTCCCGGATATGCGTCTCGGCAACGCGCTGGCCATTCCAAAATGCTGCGAATAGTTGATTGCGCGGTGGTGAACGCAAACCGCCGGTGTCCAGAATAAGCTCAAATTCCTGGCCGGGCGCCAGCTGCCATTGCCAGCGGCAGATCGGCCGGGTCCAGCGAAAGGCTCGGCCATGCGCGGACTCCAGGCCGTAAACTCCCAGCCAACACCCGAGCGGAATCTTGTCAGCCTCAAAGGTTCCTGCTGACAATCTAGACATCGCGCTGGTTTGTTTGTAATCAAGGGCTTGGCGGACCATTTCCTTCCGAATGGTTAAGTCCCAGATGTCCTTGAATGCTTGGAGGCGATCGCAACCGAACCGTTGGCCGATGCGGAAGCGGCAATGCGCCAGGGCCAGCCGAAGGCTCACCTTTGTCAAACGCCAGCGTGGTCCCACGACGGCGCTAATCAACCGACCGAGAATCAATCGCCCAAACGATCCCGCCTCCTGGACGATGCTTCGGAAATTGGGCCCCAACTTCGCCGGTGCGTCGAGCAACCCAGCAAACGCTGCCAACAGAGTCCAGGCCTCATGAAGCGGGTGAGCATTCGATTAGCAAGCGCCGCGCACCATTCTTCATTGGCGGCGACGTAGCGCTCGTAGTCCACCGCATCGGCCCGCAGGCGGAAGCGATGCTCGCTGGCACCATAGGTCCTGCCTTCTTCGAGCAAGTGGGCCCAGGTCACAGTGTTAATGTGGGTCACCCAGGCGTTTTCCGAGATATCAATGGACCAGCCGCCGCGGTGCAGCTGCACCGCCAGCACGATATCAGCGAAATTGGGATAATCGGCCTGAAAGCCATCGGTCGCCTCGTATGCATGCCGACGGATGGCGAAGCCGCGTACCAGCACTCGGTGCCAGTGGTTAGGGCGAGACCACTCGGCGAACTGCTCTTGTAGTATGCGTCCCTCCATTTTCGCGATTTCGCTGGTATTACGATCCCGCGAACGCGTGCACGCTCCCGCATGATGGGGATGCCGCGCCGCCCAGTCGATGAGTTGCTCCAGGCAATCGGGATCCCCCAGACAGTGGACCTCAGTGAAGAATAAAAGCGGAGCGGAGGCGGCGCGAGCGCCCACATCATTGAGTTTCGACACGCTGCCCGAGCTCGACAGCCACAGGTCGTGCGGCTGTAACAGTGCTTCCGCCTCACGGTCCAGTTCGGCGTTGTCATGTCGCGTGATCAGGATCACCTGGTACTGATCGCGTGCCAGTCGCTGGCCGTAAGTCCAGGTCCGCAGGCACTCAAGCTCCGCTCCGCGTTCCTTGAGAAGTGGAATGATTACACTGATCTTGATTTGGTTGGCGTTCAACGTTCACTCCTTGCGCCATCCTGTGTGTCCAGTTCTTATTAATCGGAAACAACTGGGATAGGAGGATATGCCTATTTTCAGCCGTACCTCTTAGGCAGAGGTTGCTCACGTCATAGCACGTACAGTCGGCAAATACGTGACCCGCAGCAAGGTGGAACGAGGCCGGTTTGTGCCGAGATTGTCCCTTACAGCAATTACGCCGGTTTCGTCCCTTCGCGGATGCTTTGCGTTCCTGTTCACGTCTGCATTGTTGGAAGGTTTTGCGCCGATGAATATTTCGGGTTTAATCGCATTCCTGATCGCCGACGGTTCCCAAAGAACATTCGGATTACTTGATTCAAGCGCCAGGCACTCCCATCGAACGGGCAGTTGGCGCCTTCTGACTGGGGAAACCATGCGCGTGCTATTCAATCAGCTGTCCACGGTAAGCACCAGGACAGGAGTAGCCACTGCGCGTTCGAGCTACTAAAACAACTCGATTGCCTGCCCGGCGCCAGCGTGACTGGATTCCCTTTCGGACGCTGGTTGCGGTGGGACGAGCGTATCAAACGGCTTCATCAATTCCTGTCATCGATGCGCAATGGCTAGAAAACCTCGCGCCGGCTGCTGCCGATGGCAATTCTTGGCACGCTCGCTTCGACTGCGTATCTGTCGGCGCGGCGGGCGTATGAGCGTTGGTTGGATTCGATCTATCGGGAGGCGTTTTTTGGCTCGGCGTTCGATCTGTATCATGAACCGAACTTCATCCCGTTCACTTCCTCGCTGCCGACCGTGACGACGCTGCACGACCTGTCCGTGTTGCGTTTTCCACAGTGGCATCCAGAGTCGCGCGTCGCATGGTTCGAGGAGAATTTCCCAAGGGCGCTCCAGCAGTCGGCCCATTTCATCGCCGTCTCGCAGTTCACGCGGCGCGAAATCATCCGACACCTTCATGTGGCGCCGAGCCGAGTCACTTATGTGCCCAACGCTCCGCGCGCCTGTTTTCGGCCGCTGCCTGCTAATGCGGTTGCCGAAATGCTGCGGAAACACGAATTGCCGGAGCGCTACCTTCTGTGTGTGGGAACGATCGAGCCGCGCAAGAACATACTCCGGCTGATGCAGGCGTACTGCTCGCTGCCCGAGTCGCTGCGCGAACGTTGGCCGTTGCTTCTGGTCGGCGCTTGGGGCTGGAATTTCGCCGCTGAAAAGAGTTACTATGAATCGGAAGGACGACAACATGGAATCCGGCACGTCGGCTATGTGCGCGACGCCGACCTGCCGCTCTTGTACAACGGCGCGCGGGCTTTGATCTATCCCTCGCTTTACGAGGGCTTTGGCCTGCCGCCGCTGGAAATGCTCGCGTGCGGCGGCGCGGTACTGGCATCGAACATTGAGCCGATCATTGAGGTTGTCGGGACGCACGGCCACCTGGTCGCTCCCGAAGACATCGACGGCTGGCGCGACGCGCTCTTACGTGTCGTTACCGAGGACGATTGGTGGCGGCACCTTCGTCAGGGCGCCGAGGCGGTGGCGAGTTCCTACTCCTGGCAGCGCTCTGCTGCCGAAACACTGGCTGTCTATCGTCGCGTTCTCGATGTCGGCCAGCCGGCGACAGTCGTGCCGCGGAGACTTTCCGCATGAGTCAGTCCAACGTGCGAATCCTTTTCGTTCACACCTTTCCGCTCGATCATCTGGGCGGCGCGGAGCTTTCGCTGCGGCATCATGTCCAGCATGCGCCGGCACAGGTCGCCGTTGACGTCATTCAGCCTCATCAGAGCGCCGACCTTGCGACGTTCGACGCAATCGTTCTTGGAAACTTGCGGCCGCCCGGCGGTGTCGGCGAAAATGGCGAATGTGAGTTTGCCGATCTTTGGCTGCGAAATCTGGGATCGTACGACGGTTTCATTCACCATATCGAGTACGATGCGCAACCATGCGGCCATCGCGATGCACGCTGCGTGGAATGCCCGCTCATTCGCAAACGCGATTGCGATTGCTCGCCGCGAATTCCGGCAGCGTTCGAGCGGCTGTTCAACCGCTGCGACGCCGTTCAGTTCGTTTCACCCGAACATCAGCGAGTAATCAACGCGATCATTCGCATATCCTGCGAGCAAGTCGTCATCGCCAACCCGATCGATCTGACGCCGTTCCAGAACCGCGTACCCTGGCATGAGCGCCGAGCCGAGGCCCTCATCGTTGGGGATGCGATTCGCGTTGCCAATACGGCCGAGGAACTGGCGATGGCCCATGGATATCGCCCGGCCCGATTCCCATACCTGACCGTTCCGTATTCCAAGATGCCCGACCTGCTCAACGAATATCAGGCCGTGGTTGTCGACCCCGTCATGTACCATTCCAACCCGCGAATCGTCGTCGAAGCGATGGCCTGCGGCTGTAAGGTGCTGACCGGACCACGCGTGGGAACGATGAGTTGGGACGACCCGATCAAAGCCGCGCTCGAAGCGAACGACCGATTCTGGAGCTTCCTATTAAGCCGAATTCCTCGTCGTCCCACTTGACGCGGCACTGTCACCGTCGCCTTTACAGCGTCGTATCCACGTCAACGGAACTGTGTCGATGCTCGATCAGTCAGCGTGCACGAGGCGACTTTTTAATCTCGGCCGCTACTTTCGCGGCAACGTTGATCGCATGAATTCCGCGATGTGGGCGATGGCCTCTCGTGCTTCTGGCAAAAGCGGTTCGTGGGAGTGGAAGACGTGGAACATGCCGGGCCAGATTTCGAGCTGGACTTGGACGCCGTCGGCGCGGGCTTTTTTGGCGACGCGGATGCTGTCGTCGCGGAGCATTTCATGTTCGCCGGCCTGGATCAGGAGGGGCGGCAGGCCGCGGAAGTTGCCGAAGACTGGGGAGGCGAGCGGGTGGCGCGGGTCGGTCTTGCCGAGGTAATGGTCGCGGAATACGGGCATGGTTTTCGCGCTGATGATCGGATCGTGGACGGTTTTGAGTGATTCGCTCGCCAGCGTGAAATCGGTGCATGGCGAGATAGGGATGCCGCCTGAGGGCATCGTCATCTTACGATCGCGCAGAGCGAGCAGGGTGGTCAGCGTCAGGCTGCCGCCCGCGGAATCGCCTGCGATGAAAGTGGCGCGGGCGGGCTTGGGGCCGGCGGGGCCGTTCGCGGTTAGCCATTGGTGGGTCAGTACGCAGTCGTCCAGCCCGGCGGGGAACGGGTGCTCCGGCGCCAGGCGATAGTCGGGTAGCAGCACGGCACACTTCGCCGCTGCGGAGATGTGCGCCGCCTGGCGAAGATAGTAACCAGCCGAGCCGGAAACGAAGCCGCCGCCGTGGATGTAGAGCAGGCGCAGGTCGGGATCGGCGCCGGGCGCGACGACCCATTCGCACGGAACATCGCCGACCTTGACCTTGATGAGCTTGATGTCCTTGATGGTCGGCTCACGGCGTGAACCCATGCCTGCTCGCAATGAAGCCAGGTTGAAGTCGTTGGTGCCGAACGGCGTTCGCTTGAGCAGTTTCTGCAAATAGGCGGCGGCCTCGGGAGAGACGTCGCGTTTCGCCAAATCGCCGCCGGTCGGCGTATGTAAGGTGCCAAGGGCGAACGCAAATGCGGTGAGGACTAAGGTGCGAAACATGATACCCCTCCTGGCGAACACTGTCCGTCGCTTACGCTTCCGGCTCGTCAAGCGATTGTTTCGATTGGCCTAACGGTCGAATATCACAACAACCCAGAGGCACACGTCGGCTCGAGTGGAGGAAGCCAACGTGTTCGAGTTCTCACTCAACGCCGAGGTTGCGCGGAGGTAGCCGGGAGCATTTCGACCTCGATTGCAGTTTCGGAAATTACCGGAAAGCCAGCACGTTGGGCAGTGGCGCGAGCATGTAAGACAAATCGGCTCGGCAGACGTGCGTCTACTTTGGTTGTGATCTTCCAGTCGGCTGTGTCCTGCTTGGCTGACAGATTGAGCGGTTCGGCATGAACTAGCCCGAGCAGCTCATCAGGCACGATTAACTCCACTCGTACAGGGGTCGCAAGCTTGGCGGAGCGAGCCACTTTGAGGGGAACGATGAATGATTGCCCCGCCGGGACCACGATGTCTTCAGCCTGGTGCGACACCTTGAGCAGTGCCCCCTCAATCGACATGGTGATTTGCCCTTTCATCGCCGAGAGCACGTAGTGCATTTTCCCGGCTCCATCGGGGACCTGGGCCAGGGCGATCAACGCAAGTCGTCGCGTGGTTGTCGTTTCAACATCCTCAGGCAGGAATACCGGGTAGTACACTTTATCTGCGCCGAGCGGAATGGCGAACGCTGGCCCGCGGATACCCTGGCTATGGCGTGACTGTATCGCTGCGGCGTCGAGCACAATCGCGCCGGAGAAGCCGTCCTTGCGTTCGATGACAAGCTCAGCCAGATGTGTGGCCCCACGATGAACACGCCGGGTTCCATCGGCCTCGACGCACCGGATGCTGAACGGCGGCGTGATCGTGGTGGCCAGCATCGCTGCGGAATGGCGGTGGGCGGCGGGATCGCGCATCACCAAGTCTCCTGCGAGTGGGACTGTTGCCGTGCGCGTGACCGTTGTGTCGCCGATCTTCGCGATGCCCTCGATGGTCACGAAAGCGGCTCCTGCCGGCGCGTTCTTGTCGCACGTGAAAGGAATCACCAGAGAGGTCGCCGTCGCTGCGATTAGCAGCTTTTCGGGCACGGTGACACCTTTGGGCAATCCGGTAACGCGCACCTGGATCGGCTCGTTGAATCCACCTTCGCGAACCACGGTCAAGGTCAGATTGGTTTTCTCGCCGATTGGCACGTTGACTAGAGGGAGCGTGTCCAGGCGAAAATCCTCGATTTGGCGTTCGAGCGTCATGCGGTAAATCGACAATGGCGACGGTTGCGTACCGGAGGCGTCGGTGAGGACAATCTGATAGGTACCGTCAGAGGGAAGCTTGAGGGAAAGTTGCGAATCGGTTGAGCCAGGCAGATCGTCGTTGCTCGCCAACTCCTTGCCGTCGGGGCTGAGAATCGCTAGTGCCACGTCCAACGGTGAACCGAGCCGGCGGGCCTCGGCGCTGATGCGAAACATATCGCCTTTTTTGCCTTCAAAACAAAATCTCGCTTTGCCGTCCCGTTTGCGCAGCCGACCCGTGACGGCTTGCGAAGCAGTTAGCGTCATCGGCTCGCCGTCGCCATCCGGAGCGAGGCTTTCGGGCAGATCGCTCAGGAAGATGGGGAAAGTGGAGGACGTTCCCAACGTGCCAGACCCTGTTTGGACAGGCACGTTGAAAACGTGCCCTGCGACCTTGGGAAAGGTCACTTTGCGGATGACGCTTTCGAGCTTCGCCTGGCCAGTCGCCAGGCCGATGCCGACGAATTCCACATCACGAGTCTCGCCACGACGACCGTAGGCGGGCAGGGCGGCCAACACGCGCGGCCCGGCGACAACACTCACGCGATAGGTCAACGACCGAAAGCCCCGATGGTCCACGTCGCGAACGGAGATCGTGTAGGATTGGTCCTTTTGGCCGACAAACGTGAGCGCGGGATCCACGCCATCGGTATCGACGCTTTCCGCGACGGAACGGCCTTGCGCGTCGTGAATCTCGATCACACCGTGGAAATTGCTGCCCAGCCGGCGGGCCGTCAGCTCGCAAGAGATAAGCCCTGTCTTTTCGCAGCGAAAGCGATACTGGTCCACCTCTTCGATGCGGCGCAGCCTGCCGGAGATGGTGGCCGGCACGACGAACTCTTGTGGCTGTTTTCGCGTTTCGTTCTCGACGATTTCGTTATCGTGGCTGACGATGAAAATGCCGGTGTTGCTTGCGCCATTGGCGTTGGCAACACGCCAACGGATGGGGCCGGCGGGCATGTCCGAGGGGATTACGAAGCGAGCCGAGACCTCGCGCATGATGAGCGGATCATTGATGCGGCTCTTGAGGCCAATCCAGAAAGGCGGTTCGTGGAAAAGGATGTTGCCGGGAGGACCGGCGACTTCCAGCTTGACCCGCGGATCGTGCAGGAGGAGCTTTGTGTCCGGCGTCCAGTCTGGCCCCGCGAGGCGTACCTCGACGGTCGTGCCCGCTTTTCCGCCGGGAGGAAAGATGTAGCCAACGCCCGGCGGTTGGGCGTGTAACCCAGGCGCTGCGACGACAATCGCCATCATCACGAGAATTGGCCGGCAGCGGCAGTGGTTCGGCATGAATCAGTCTCCGGGGTGAAGCACCAAAAAGAGCCGCGACCGCAAGGGAGCGCCCTGGAAGAATCAAGGATTTATCCACGGCGCTCTCTTGCGGTCGCGGCTCTTGAGCTAGATCAATTCGCGGACGATGCGGCCGCCGCTTACGATCGGCACGGGGCGTCCCAGCGGCGTGAGATAGGTTTTGTTGCAGTCGATACCCATGAGATGAAAGATTGTCCGCAGCAGATCGGCGACGCCGACGGGGTCCGACGTGGGGAAGGCAGCCTGACGATCGGTGGCGCCAATCACCCGCCCTGGTCTGATCCCGCCGCCCGCGAACAGCACGCTCTGAGCTTGTGACCAGTGATCGCGGCCCGCCTGGGCGTTAACGCGGGGTGTTCGGCCCATCTCGCCCATCATTACCACCAGCGTCGAATCCAGCAAGCCGCGGTCGTGTAGGTCCGTCACCAGGGCGCTGAATGCCTGGTCGGCTTGTGGGATCAGATCGCGTTCCAGACTGGGGAAACAGGAGAAATGCGTATCCCAGCCGGCGTGATCCACACCGATGAATCGACAACCCGCTTCCACAAGCCGACGCCCCAGCAAGGCACATTGCCCCAATGACGTGTGACCGTAGGCGGCACGTAAGGATTCGGGTTCCGCGCGAAGATCGAAGGCCCGGCGCGCGGCGGGTGAAGCGATCAGGTCGCGGGCCATCCGGTAATAAGTGGACATGGTCGCCGCCCGTCCGGTGGGTTCCGATCGGCTCTCGAGCGCGGCTAGCGCTCGCTGGCGGCGCTCTTGCCGGGATCGATCCATGCGTTCATCCGCACGCAAATCGCGTACCTCAAAATCCGGCTGCACGGGGTCGGACTCGATCACGAATGGAGCGTGTTCTGCACCATAAAATCCCGGGCCGCCCGCGTTCATTGGGTGCGGCATGTTGATATAGGGCGGCATGTTGGAACGCGGGCCTAGCTCGCGTGAAATGATCGATCCGATCGACGGGTACAACTCGTTGACCGGGATGCGCGAATTCGTGCCGTCGGCGAAATTGGGGCGATATCCCGTCATCATGTAGTGGTAGCCAGTGGTATGGCCATTATCGTCGTGGCTATGCGTACGCAGGATCGTAAACTTGTCGGCGACACGGGCACTGCGATGGCAGTGTTCGCCCACGAGGATGCCCGGTACGTTCGTTTGGATTGGTCGGTAGGGACCGCGGATTTCTACCGGCGCGTCCGGTTTCATGTCCCACATATCGATGGTCGAGGGGCCGCCCTCCAGAAAAATGAAAATGCACGACCGCGCTCGTGGTTCAGCGCCGGTCGCCGCCGTCGCCTGCATTTCCAGCAGACGCGGCAGTGTTAGGCCACCCACGAAACCCGAGGCGCCGATACGGAGAGCCTGACGCCGATTGATCCGTTGCCGATTCATGGTTATTCCCTCATCAATGTAGCACGACGCCCCGCGTCGCATGTTTGACGCCACCGCCAAAGATCACTTGTTGGGCAGGCATTTCTGGCAGTGCTAAGTAATACTACCGTTTACTCACTTATCTGATCCGAGCGTGATTGCCAGCAAAGGCCACAAGCGGTCCTTCGTTGGCGTTCAGGCTCCGAAAACACGATAATCCGAACCGCGTGCGGAATACGACGCGGATTATCGCACTCCTATCAACGTCGATACAGAAATTCCTTCGAGTTCAACAAGACCCACATGGTATCCTCGACCGCCGCTCGACGGTCGCCGACGCTTTCGCGAAACAATTCGAGAACGATCCCGCGTTCCTTTTCGGTCGGCCGGCGTGCGAGCATGCCCAGATAAAGTTCATCGACGATTTCCGAATTCGACAACTTCGATTCGGCCAAACGCCGGGTCGTTCCCATGCGAGATTTCACCTTCGCCTGTATCTCCGGCGCGTTGAGAAGATGCAATGCCTGAGCGATGCTCGGCTCATTGCTTCGTTCACATTCGCATACACTCGCGCGGACCGGGCGTCCGAATATTTTCAGGAAGTAGGACGGAATGCGATTGTCCCACATCTGAATCGCCCGCACGCCCTCGGGCCAGCCGTTGAATTTCTCGGGAACGCCGGTCGTCTGGCTGATGGCGTCGAGGAGCACTTCGGCGGGGAGCGTTCGGGATACGACGTGCGAGAAATTCTGTTCGTCGTCGCGATTCGCCGAGGTATCCGCCCCGAGTTGATAGACGCGTGAATTCAGCATCGTGCGGGTGAGAGACTTGAGGTCGAATTTAACCTGTTTGAGGTGTTGCGTCAATTCATCCAGCAGAGGTTCATTCGTGGCAGGGTTCGTTGCACGCAGATCGTCGATGGGTTCGACCAGACCCCTGCCGAAATAATGCGACCACAGGCGATTCGCGGTCGCACGGGCCAAATATGGGTTCCGCGACGATGTCATCCAGTCGGCCAGGTAGATGCGGCGATCGGCTCCAGGCTCGAATTCCACCGGTGCCGCGCCGAGGGGCCGCGCGGGTACGAACTTTCCCGTGCGCGGATGTTTGAGGTCGGTCCCCGATTTCGCCACGATCGCTTCACCGCCGCTGGGCAGATTCTTTCGACCGACGCCGGTGAAGAATCCCGCCAGGGCGAGGTAATCGTTTTGATCCCATTTCTCCGACGGATGATGATGACACTGAGCACACTCGATCCTTATTCCCAGGAACAGCTGGCTGATCGATCGGCTCATGACCTCGGGTTTTTCGAGGGTTTTGAAGAACCCCGCCGGACTTTCGCGCGTGATGCTCCCCTTGGCGGTCAGGATATCTCGAACGAACTCGTCGTAGGGGCGGTTTACCACGAATTGATGCCTTAGCCAACGTGACAACGCTACGGATCCCTGCGCGGTCACCGCGTCGCGATCGACGCGCAGCAGATCCGACCAGCGCATCGTCCAGAAGTCGGCGTATTCGGGCCGATCGAGCAACTCGTCGATGAGCTTCGCCCGTTTATTGGGATTCTTGCTGGCGAGGAACGTCCGGGCTTCTGCCGCGGTTGGCAAGGTGCCGATGGTGTCAAGGTAAACACGCCGTAGGAACGTGGCGTCGTCGGCCACGTCGCTGGGAGGCAGTCCCAGACGTTCGAGTTGATTCCATACATGTCGGTCAATGAAGTTGGCTTCCGCTGGCCGTGCGAATTTCACATCTGGTCGCGGAATGGTGATGCGACAGACCGCCACTTGGCCCATGTAACGGACCAGGATAGCCGCCTGACCTGGGATCTTGCCGGCTTGCACCAGGCTGCGTCGGTCGATGCCGGCGATGGTCGGCGCGTTGGATTCGTATTCCGCCTCGGCTGTCACGCAATGGCGCTCGCCCTTCTCGTCAATTGCCGTCACGCGCAATTGCTGGGCGCCTTCAAGTGCAAGCACCTGTTCGGCCGGCTCGACCTCGATTTTGGCTATCGGCGGCACAGCCTCGGTTCGCAGCGGCATGCCCTCGCGGACCCATCGTAGCAGTCGTCGGTATGGAAGCGACCCTTCAGGAATCTTCGCCCCGCCGCCGTGTGGCATCGCTCCGGTCGCTTTCGTCAACAGCAAGCTGCTGGCGGGGGCCGCTGGAAACACCCGTCGGCCACGTGCTTCCATCGTCAGGGCGCGAAAATCGGCTTCCGGATCGAAGCCGAACACGCTCAGCTGGAAGCCGTTCTGCCCGCCCGACTTTCCATGACATCCGCCGGAGTTGCAACTCGCTTTGGTCAACAAGGGGATGATTTGTTGCTCGAACGAAACCGGCGTCGGCGTCAGGAAATTCCGAACCTCGATGGGAACTCGCGTTTCCTTGCCCTGATGCTGGATTAGCAATACTGTCTTGCCTTCCCCGCGTGCCTCGATCCATCCGGACTTGTCTACGTGCGCAATATTGGGATGAACCACGTGCATTTGCACGTCGCGGGTGCGGTCGATTCGCCGGCCATCCTTCTCGACGACCAACATTTGTTGGCTCGCCTCGGGGCCGTTGAGAATCACGGACTCAGGACTGACTCGCAACTGAGCGCGGGCCGGCGAGAGAACGAGGAAAAACGCCACGAGCAGCAAGGAGGTTCGCGTCATAGGATTGAAAGCGATCCGGTGGGAGGTTATGGCCTTCGGACTGTTCTGCGTTAGCGCACGAAGAGGTTATTCACAAAAGTACCAGACCTGGCGGCAATTGCAAGTCAATTCGCCAGAAAAGGTAGGGTAAAGTTTTCCGTCGAAGGTCTTGGTTTCTCGCAATCGTGTCAGAGCCACGCACGAAGTAAGTGGTTTGAATTGGCAATCGCGGTTTGCCAAGGCCGTTGAGGGGAAATAGTTTATCCAGTCGTTTGCCGTAGGGTGCGTCAAGCGTACTCGCGATGGCACACCGCTGCCTTGCGGTCGCGCGGTGCGTTGGCGTAAGTACTCTTGACGCACCCTACGGCAACCCTCGCTTACGGATGCTTCGTGCGTGGCTATGACGCGATTGCAAAGAGCAACGTCAGAACTTGTGGTTACGGTACTCCCACGCGCGTTTTCAATAGGCGCTCGTGTGAGGTGGAAGAATGGCCGAAAGGACTATAAAGAAGAGCAGGGGGAATCATGCAGCGGAACAAAATGTTATCGCGCAGGCAACTCATTCGGGCAGGTCTTGCCGGGGTTGCGTCGTTATCGCTGGCCGATGTGCTGACACTTCGCGCTCGCGCGGCACTACCTAGCGAGACGCCGCGCGACACGGCCGTCATCCTGGTATTGCAAGAAGGCGGCGCGTCCCAGCTGGAGACTTGGGACCCGAAGCCTGATGCGGAGGACTCCATTCGTGGCGAATTCGGCGTGATTCAAACCAACGTCGCCGGTGTTCGGTTCAGTGAGATACTGCCGAGCCAGGCGAGCATCATGGACAAACTGACGGTGCTTCGTTCCGT
>CAMAUE010000138.1 GCA_945861245.1 Singulisphaera sp. GP187 | reverse complement strand
TGCAGCACCTTCAGTCGATCACGTTCTTGCTGGCTCATCTCGATCCGGTCCTTTTGTTGCACGCTCATAGCTGTCCTCCTTGCCCAAGGGCGAAAGAGGACATTTCTATTGCGTTATGACCGGACATTTCTATTTTAGTTCAACAGGGCCGTTTGTTTAGCCGCGACGCGAAGCGGAGCGCGGGCGTCAAACCTTCTATCGCAGAGCGTCCCGCGCTCCGCTTCACGTCGCGGCTAAACGAATCGTTCATCGCCAATTGTGCGGCGATGGATCCCCGCGTAAAATAACGGAAAGGAGTCTCTCCATGACTACGACCCTATCGGGCAAACACTATCTCGCCGGCCAATGGCACGCCGCCGGCGCTACATTCGCGTCCACGAATCCCGCGCGGCTCAGCGAGACGATCGGCGCCTTCCCGCGTGGCACGAAAGCGGACGCCGACGCTGCCGTCGCTGCCGCTCGCGCCGCCTTCCCGGCTTGGCGCCGCACGAGTCGAATCCATCGCGCAGAGTTGTTCGACAACCTCGCGCAGATTGTCAAACGAGAGACCGACGCTCTCGCGCGACTCATGGCCCGCGAGTGTGGCAAGGTCGTCACCGAATGTCGGGCGGAGGTCGTCGAAGGTTTGCACATGATCCAGTACGTCTTCGGCACGGGTCGCATGCCGATGGGCGATGTGCTGGCGTTGGAGATCGCGGAGAAGGACACATTCATGCGACGCAAGCCGTGGGGCGTCGCCGCCGTCATCACGCCGTGGAACTTCCCGTTTGCCGTCCCGCTGTGGATGCTCGGACCGAGCCTGGTCGAAGGCAACACCGCCGTGTTCAAACCATCGGAAGACACGCCGGCGATTGGACAACGACTGATCGAGTTGTTCATCGAAGCCGGCTTCCCGCCAGGCGTCATCAATCTCGTGCATGGCGAAGCCGAGGCAGGCGAAGCGCTCGTGCGCAATCCCGGCGTCAACTGTGTGCTCTTCACCGGCAGCTATGAGGTCGGCAAACGCATCGCTGAAATCTCCGCTAGCATGCACGATCGCATCGTCGCCAGCGAAGCCGGCAGCAAGAGCGCCGTCATCGTCGCCGAGGACGCGAAGCTCGATCTCGCCGTGACGTGTGGGCTCATCAGCGCGTTCAAGACCAGCGGCCAGCGTTGCGTCTCCGGCAGTCGGGTGATCGTGCACGAAAAGCTGATCGATGCGTATGCGGAAAAACTCGTAGCCCTGACAAAACGCCTGCGCATCGGCGATCCGCTCGATGCGAACAACTTCATGGGCCCGCTCATCAATCAAGCCGCGCTGGAGAAGGTGGAACGCTACAACCAAATCGCGAAGGACGAAGGCGCGACGATCCTGCTGCTAGGCGAACGCTTGACCGATGCCGCCCATGCCGACGGCTGCTACCTCTCGCCGACGATCTACCGCATCAAGTATGGTCCCAAGGTCCGCTGCATCCGCGAGGAGGTGTTTGGCCCGCATCTCGCGCTGATTCCATTCAAGGATAACGAAGAAGCCTCGCGCATCTACAACGACACCGAGTACGGACTATCGCTGGCGATCATCACCGAAAACTATCGCACGATGCGCTACTTCCGCGATGAATGCGAGTATGGCATGGGTTATGTGAATCTGCCGTGCATCGGGGCCGAGGTCCATCTCCCGTTCGGCGGCGTGAAGAAGAGCAGCAATGGGCATCCGTCCGCAGCGGCCCTGGTCGAAGCCGTCACCCACAAAACCGCGTGGACGGTCAACCATGCCGAGGAAGCGAAAATGGCACAGGGGTTGACGACAGAGATCAAATGATCGCGATCATTACCTCTTGAGTCGCTCAACCTTGAGTTCGATGACGTTGTTCTTGGGTTCGACTATCACCTCAAGACCCGAAGTCTCGTGATTCTCATACTTGGGCAGGATGACGTGCTGCACGGGGTTTTCCGGGCCGATGTAAGCCCGGCTGATGACGACGCGATTCCTGCCGACTGCGGCGCCGTCGCCTGGCGATTTCGTGGTCAGGCGGAATTTGCCATGCTCGTCGATGCTGGCGTTGGCGCTGGATTTACCGTCGAGAGCTTCAAATTCAACCGCGCCGCCTTTGAGTTCCGTGATCGGTTTGCCATCGCTGTCCACGATGGTTCCCGACACGGGGTAGACGGTTTGTTTGCCGCAACCAGTCGCGATTCCTATGACCACAATTGAAAAAACAAGCCAGGTGGCGGCGCGCCTAATAGTAGCTTTCATCGGATGATTTCCCATTCTCTGAGACGAATTAATCTCCTACAATAAACTGTTGCGTTATTCTATTTATTTTGAAGGGGATCTGATGTCTCGATTTACGATTCGTTCCACACGAACGGCATTTACGCTTATCGAATTGTTGGTGGTAATTGCGATTATTGCCATCTTGATCGCGTTGCTGGTCCCCGCCGTGCAGAAGGTACGCGAGGCTGCCTCGCGGGCGCAGTGTGGCAATAACCTGAAGCAAATGGGCCTGGCCTGCCAATCGTTTCATGACGCGCGAAAGACGTTTCCAAACAGCCGGCGCGACGCGAACTACACCTGGTTCATTGAGATCTTGCCGTACATCGATCAGCAGCCGATGCAGGATCTCTGGAACATGAAAGGCGGAAGTTTTTATTCGCAGACGGTGGCGGCGCAGATGGCCATGGTCCCCGCCTATTTCTGCCCCGCACGAAGATCCGCCATGACGAGTCTGCCGAACCTTGAGCCACAAGACGGCGTGGCCACACCGTTTTATCAAGGTGCCTGTGCCGACTACGCGGCGTGCGCAGGCTCAACGGGCGGCGACTACTGGTGGACCACGAATACCGACGGCACGGCCAACGCACCCAACAAAGGCATCTTCCGCCTCGATAACAACTGGGGCATTGGCGGCTCGCCCACTTACATCGGCGGCGTCAAAATCGCCCAGATCACCGACGGGGTGAGCAACACTTTTCTTATCGGCGAAAAGCACGTTCAACAGACCCGCCTGGGCGACTTCGGTGCCGGCGACGGCTGTGCCTACAACGGCGACAAAGGCACCGCATTTCGTGGTGCCGGGCCTGCGCTCACACTCGCCCGCTCACCCTCGGACGCCTTCACCAACCGCTTCGGCAGCGCCCACACCGGTATCTGCCTCTTCGTCTTCGGCGACGGCTCGGTGCGCCCCGTGTCGGTGATGACCTCGGGCACAACGCTCGGCAACCTGGCCGACAAAGCCGACGACCAAACCATCGATCTGGATTCGCTGGCCGGCTGATACAATAGCCGCACGCTTCCCTGTATTCCGCTTGCGGCTTTGCGCTCGGAATATCCCGTGCGAGCGCCAGGCACTATGCGAAAATCAACGTGGCGAACGCCAAATATATACAATCACTTTACGTCAGTCGCGCCCTCCTCGACCACTCGACTCATCCCACCGCACGGAGAAACCCATGTTGATGTCCTGCCAACGTTCTACGTCTCTATTGCTCTTGGCTCTTGTCGTCGGCCCGGCGCCGGCGTCCGATTGGCGGCTCTTCCGTGGGCCGACAGGTCAGGGCGTTAGCGACGAGAAGAACTTGCCGACCGAATGGTCCGCAACGCAGAACATCGTCTGGAAACTCAAGCTCCCCGGCGCCGGCGCGTCCAGCCCCGTCATCCTCGGCGATCGCGTTTTCCTCACAGCCTACTCCGGTTATGCGCTCGATACCAAAACACCGGGCAACCAGAAAGACCTCAAACGCCATCTGCTTTGCATTGACCGCGTGAAGGGCACAATTGTTTGGTCGAAGGAATTCGAGCCGGTCCTGCCCGAACACAACTACTCCGGCGAAGGCGCGTATCACGGCTATGCCGCCAACACGCCGATCACCGACGGCGAAAAGCTCTACGTCTTCTTCGGCAAGTCGGGCGTCTATTGCTTCGACCTCGACGGCAAGGAAATCTGGCGTACGCTCGTCGGCAAAGGTACGAACGGCTGGGGCTCCGGTGCGTCGCTCATGCTCTTCAAGGACAAACTGATCGTCAATGCCAGTATCGAAAGCAACTCGCTGATCGCACTCAAGAAAACCGACGGTGCCGAGCTGTGGAAGACGCCGAAGGTCGGCAGCGCCTGGGGAACCCCGGTCGTCGTCACGACTCCCGCCAAGGAACCCGAACTCGTGCTAAGCATGAGTGGCCGAGTCGCCGGCTTTGATCCCGAAACCGGCAAAGAACTCTGGAGCGCCGCGGGCCACGGCGGCTACGTCTGTCCGAGCGTCGTGACGCACAGCGACACGGTCTACGCGATCGGCGGCGGCGGGACTTCGCTGGCGATCAAGTCCGGCGGACGCGGCGACGTCACCAAGACCAACACGCTTTGGCGCATGAAGAAAGGATCCAACGCCTCGTCGCCCATCTATCACGATGGTCAAATCTACTGGAGCAGCGAAGGCGGCGGCGTCATCCACCGCCAGGACGCAGTCACCGGCATGTCCACCGAGAAACGCGTCAAACCCGATGCCGGCCGCGTCTGGGCCTCGCCGATTCTCGCCGACGGCAAGCTCTACTTCGTCTCGCAATTCGCGGGCATCTTCGTCGTGTCAGCAGATGCGAAGCTCGACATCGTCTCGCACAACACCTTCGCCGACGACAAGGCCCGCGCCAACGCTTCGCTCGCCATCAGCAACGGACAACTGTTCTTCCGCAATGACCAGTATCTGTATTGCATTGGCAAACGCTGATACACTCCAACGCCGTTTAGCCGCTCGCCTCTGGCGAGCGCGAACCGCTTCTTGTACGTGGGCGATGCGCGCTCGCCAAAGGCAAGCGGCTAAATGGATAGCTCCCACATTTTGAGGATTCCCATGACCCGGCTACTTCCCTTAACCTGTCTCCTCATCATCACCACTCCATTGCTCGCCGACGATTGGCCGGCCTGGCGTGGGCCACGTGGCGACGGCGTTTCCGACGAAAAAAACTTGCCGCTCACCTGGTCCGCGACCACAAACGTCCGCTGGAAGGTCCCGATGGCGGAGCCGGGTAACTCGACGCCGATCATCTGGGGCGACCGCATCTTCCTGACCCAAGGTCTCGCCAAGACCAAACAGCGTGCCCTGCTCGCTCTCGATCGCAAGACCGGTAAGAAGCTTTGGCAGCGCGAATATCCCTGCGACACCGTCGAAACCACTCACAAACAGAATCCCCCCTGCTCCGCCTCTCCCGTCACCGATGGCAAAGCCGTCTACGCCTGGCTTGGCTCCCCCGGCGTCGTCGCCCATGATTTTGAAGGCAAGGAGTTGTGGCGGCGCGATCTCGGCCCCATCGTCTCGCGCTGGGGCAACGGCTCCAGTCCCGTCCTTTACAAAGACCTCCTCATCGTCTTCCATGGCCCTGGCGAGCCGAGCACCTTCCTCATCGCATTCGACAAGCACACCGGCAAGACCGTCTGGAAAGCCGACGAGAAATCGATCAACAGCCCCATCTTCGGCTCCTGGAGCACGCCAATCATCGCCACCATCGGCAAACGCGATGAACTCATCATGCCCCTGCCCGGCGACAAAGTCGGCGGCGAAGGAATGTTCAAGGCCTACGATCCGAACACCGGCAAGGAACTCTGGACCTGTCGCGGCCTGGGCAACGAAATCTACGCCATGCCGACCATCAACGAGTCCCGCGATCTGATCGTCGCCATCTCCGGCCACAACGGCCCGTTCGTCGGCGTCAAACCCGGCGGCAACGGCGACGTCACCGCCACGCATCGGCTCTGGCGCAACGCCGGCAAGAACCCGCAGCGAGTCGGCAGCGGCGTCTTCCACGGCGGGCGCTTCTTCCTCGCTGACGCCCCCGGCCTCGTCGAATGCATCGACCCCAAAACCGGCGAACCCGACTGGAAAGAACGCCTGCCCGGCACCCTCTGGGGTTCCATGTTACTAGCCGACAGCCGACTCTACGTCTCCAGCCTCGAAGGCACGACCTACGTCCTCAAAGCCGGCCCGAAGTTCGAGCTGCTCGCCACGAACCCGATCAACGAGCCGATCTACGCCGCCCCCGCTGTATCGAATGGCGAACTGTTCCTGCGGACGCATCAGAATTTGTATTGCATCGGCGAGAAGCGGCCGTAGTGCGTGGTCCGTAGTTCTTAGCAGAAGCTGGCTTAGGGTCAGGAAAGGTCGCGAAATTTCTTGACATTCAACTGGCGTCGCGGTTAAATGATAAGTGATTCGTCGATTACGCCACGCTTCTCACCACCCAAATTCTCTGGCTAATCCACGACTTGAACCTGGAAAGATTTAGAAACTACCATGACGCTCACTCGCTCAATCATCACGGCGGCTATCCTACTCGGCCTGTCGGTAGCTCCAGCAATTGGGCAGCAGGTTCTTTATGGTGTCACCCGATCGACACCTTCGCCGCAGCTAGTCACCATCAATACCACAACGGGAGCGGGAACCGCTGTCGGCGCCGCACTGCCCGCCGGGCAATACACGGGAATCGGCTTCCGGGGCAACTCGCTCTATTTAGCAGAACAGACAGGCAACGCCATTCAGCAGGTCGATCCTGCGACGGCTGCGCCCATCGGTGCTCCGATTATTCTCGGCATTGCCTTCAACGGCGAAGGTGATCTCACCTTTCGTGCGGACGGAGTTGGGTTCCTTATTGACACGGGTGGACCGCCAAACGGGCGCTATTGGACGATCGATCCTATTGCACCGGCCCTGCTCAGTGGTCCTACGCCCACAGTGCCACCAACGCCCTTCCGCGGATTGGCCTTTAACGGACCGGGTGTCTTATATGGCCTGCTTGTGGGTCCCACGCCGACAGCCGAGCTCTACACTCTCGATCCCGCGACGGGAGCGACGACACTCGTCGGCGACACGTTGCAATCCGGCTACAACTATGGCGGTCTTGCATTTGACCAGGCCGGCAATCTGTACGCGGCATTGAGCCAACTCGGTCTGCCAGGAACCTCAACTTTGTTCAAACTTGACCCAACGACGGGGTCGGCTACGCTGATAGGCAATATCGGATTCGCGAACGTAACCGGACTTTCATTCCAACCGCCAGCACCGCCGCCAGCACCGCCGCCACCGCCTCTGCCACCACCGACTCCTATACCTCCGCCGATACCTACCGTGCCTGTCGGTTTGGGCGAAGGCTCGTTCGCTGGAAAACCAGGAACGAGTGGCGGCGAAGGCACCTTCGGCTTCGGCAGGCAGTTGCGGACGCTGCAACCCTTCCTCAAAGGCCCGCACCGCGATCCGAACGGCATTCACCGCGTGTTCAACGCCGCGCATCAGCAGCCGCAGCCAACCGCCCAGGCCGACAGCGGGCTGGGCGTCGTCGGCTGGGGGCTGATCGGCCTGGCAATCCTCGCCCCCGCAGTCCTGGTGTTCGGGCGTCGGCGACCCGTGTGACATGCCATCTATCTTTGGATGTCGCTCATCTCGCTCATCCATTTGGCATGAGCGACATCGGCGAGCCTAGCCGCGTAAGCGGCAGGTTGAACGCACGCACGCCCACATCAACCTGCCTCTTACGCGGCTAGGCTCGCCAAAAGGCACTCTTCGGGCCTTTTCCCGCCTCTGGGGTTCAATAAACTAGCCCGTACTTTTGGATGTAGCTTTTCCACATTACTCAAGGTGATCGATGCGATTCCGAAATCTGGTTCTGTTGGTCGTCACGGGCGTTTGCCTGGCGGGCTTTGCCAATCTCGCCGACAGCGGCGAGGCGAAAGCGAAGAAGATCGGCGCTTCGATCCACGGCTACCGCTTTGAGTTCCCGTGCAAAGGCGCGATGCCCGACAGCCCGAAGCCCGGGGCCGATTGCGTGTCCGGCCTCGTCACTGGCGATCCGAAGAAGACCGACAACTTCAAAGCCGAGCGCAAATTTGAAGGCGAAGCGGGCAAGCGCTACAAGGTCACCCTGCGGTTTCGCGGCGTCGTCGAGCCGATGATGTACAAGGGCGGCAAAATGGACGGCGAGTATTTCTACATCGGCGGTGAGGCGAACAACACTACCTACAACATCTACAAGATATCCATCTCCTCGCCGACCTCGCATTACTACCTCAACCGCCAGGACAAAGTCGGGCACAAAATCTTCACCATCGACTACACCAAGACCATCGAGATCGATGGCGGCGCGACCGTCACATTCCTCGGCGACGGTCAAAACGGCCGGCTGATCTCCAACTTCGCGAAACTCGTCGTGCCGGATGTCGCTCCCGCGCCCAAGGTGTACAACGGGCAATTTGTGCAAATCGATGTCGTTGACGTGGTCGCGGTGAAGTAAGGATTACCAAAACAATCCCCTCCCGATTTGGTATTACCCGCTTGCGGCTTAGCGCTCACTAGGCGCCCCGTGTGAGCGCTAAGCCGCAAGCGGCAAATTCGGGAAATCGCATATCGGATGTCACATCTTTGAACGCACATCCCATCGTCGCCCTTTTTTCTTATAATTGGCTTGGACCGAACGGTTCCGGTGTTCAGCCTACGCCGTTGGCACGCGGAACACACGAATCCGGAATCGATCACGCATCCCTCCACATCCAACCTAGGAGAACCCAGCCAATGTCCGACGAACTAAGAGCGCCCGAAGCCATCAATCCAGCGGCGCAGCCTCAGCAATTTCCCGTCGATTCGTCCACGCTGTCGACAGTGTACACAAATTTCTGCCGCGTGAGTGTCACGCCGGAAGAACTGGTGCTTGATTTCGGCTTGAACACCACGCTTGGCCCCAATCCGAGCGAACCGGTGCGACTCAGCCATCGCGTCGTCATGAACTTCTACACAGCAAAGCGGTTGCTCGGGGCGTTGATGGGCGTCGTTCAGCAACACGAAGGCTCGTTCGGGGCGTTGGAATTGGATTATCAAAAGCGTATGCGTGGCGGCCGACCGTTGACCCCGCCGCCGGGCATGTCGAAGGTGTAAGATTTGCAAGCCCAGCGGGTGAGGTACTCCGAACCCCTGGGATCAATTGACACGTCCATCCCAGGGGTTCGGAGTACCTCACCCCTGGCTTGTCGATCACAACCCCGCACGCGGCGATATCTTCAGCAACAACTGTTTTCCATCACGCCGAACCCGGGCGGTCACGGGCCTGCCCATTTCGATCAGGCTGGCTGCGAGGTACAGATCGGCGACGGTATCGGTCCATCGGCCATCGAGCGTTAACAACCGATCACCCATCTTGAATCCAGCGTCAGCAGCTGCGCTTGCAGCCAACACGTCGGTAATCGACACGCCGGCGGCCTCGTCGTCCTTCGCTTTTTCGACGCGAATGCCCAGCACGCCCGCCGGTGCCAGGACACGAGGCGTGGTACGCTCCGCTTTCGGCGCCATCATCCGCTTCATCATCGCTTGCATCACGTCACCTGGCTGATAATCGTTTGGCTCGAACGTCATCACCTTCTTCTCATAGTCGATCGACATCTTGTATCGTGCATAGAACGTGAAACCAATAATGCCTTCGAGAGGCCCAGCGAAACTCGCTATCGCCTGCACCGTTGGGTGGTCGAGCACCATCGTCGAGACGTTCTCCGCTTTCAAATCGCCAATTGTCACTTCCTTCATCTTCACTTGGCCCATTGAGCCGAAGAGCGAGAAGATCGGTTTCTTGAAGTCTTTGGAAAATAGCTCTGCTTCTTTAGCGATCTTGTTGCTGACGAGGCTGTCCGGCGCGCCCGTATCAAAGACCAGGCGGTACGGGCCCTTGCCATTAATCTTGACATTGACGACCATGTGCTGCGTCTTGATCAGTTCAAACGGCACGATGAACTTCTTCCCCGGCTCTACCTTTGGCTCGACTTGTTGAGCGTCAGCAAACGCGGGAAGCAGGAAAGCCGCTAAGAGCGTGACGGACAGGTATTTCTTCATGGCTAGATTCCGTGGTGACTAATTGCATTTCCAATAGGGCGTTCGCGTGGTATTTTTTCGAGAGTTCGAGCCGCAAGCGGCAAATAAAAACTCACAATCCCTGCCCGGCTGTGATTTTGATTTCTTGCTTCTGCATGTCGCGTTCGATGGAAAGCGTCAGCGTCTTGCCGGCCGTAAGTTTGCTCGCCTGCTGCACAGCGTCGGCGATGGCGTTTACTTCAACGCCATCGACGGTGAGGATGCGATCACCGAGTTTCAGGCCAGCGTCCGCAGCGGGGCTTTTCGCCAGGACGCGCGAGACGGTGACGGTCTTGCCCTTCGCGTCCAATTCAAACCCGAAGAATCCGCGTGGCTGGAGCGCTGGAGCGGGGCCAATACCTGCAAAATAAGTCAGGACGCGGACCAAGCCGACCATCATGTCCATGCCGCCGGTGGAAGCTTTGTTTTTCTTGTCCGCCAACAGCGGTTGCGGCGGTATCGGGTCGGAGCGTAGCGGCGTCCAGAGCATCTGCTTCTTGGTGTAGTCGAGGTCCATCTTGTATTTCGCCAGCACGGTATAGCCCATCAGTCCGTGCAACTCGACGCCTGCCAGGCCCATACCGTTCATGCCTTCGATCTGGAATGGCGTTTCGACGCGGGCCTTTACTTTGGTCAATTCCAGGCCGCCTTCCATTTCGAGAGAATCTAGGATCGCCCAGCCGTTCTCCGTCGTCAGGCCGACCTTCTTGCCGACGGGCTCGGCGATCAACAACACGGGGCAACCGGTATCCACGATGAAGTTGAACGGCCCCTTGCCATTGATTTTGATCCGCACCAAGGTGTGATGCGTATCGGTGAGACGAAACGGCACCAGCCCAGGCTTGGCGTCGAACTTTTTCGGTTGAGCCTTCGGCTTCTCGCCAGCATGCGCCAGAGGCGTTAGGGTAAGGGTGACGAGCAGAATCAGCCATCGATAGATCATCGGAATGTCTCCGAAAAGAGGCGTTGCGCGCATTGTCAATCCGCATCGGCGAAAACCGGCTTCATGCATTGTACACGATATGGTCGCGTTGGCCTCGGTTGAGGTTCGACAACTATGTTACCAGAGCACGATCATGCATGTTTCATCGATTTGGCTATTATCGAATAATGTGGGTCAGGCTTTCCAGCCTGACCCACGAACTCCAGGATCTCGCTCATCCCTTTTGGCATGCGCGACATCCAGGACCACGGGCCAACTCTAGCGCCCTGCTTTTGGGCGTAGCTTTTCCCCATTACTCACGGTGATCGATGCGATTCCGAGATCTGGTTCTGTTTGTTGTCACGGATAAGCTCCTGGCGATTTAACAAACGCCGTAGCGCTCGTGCCAGGCCACGGCGCGCGCCTATGAGCCAATCGGTTTCCGCGTCGATCGGCGGCGGGACGCGATCTTGGAGATTTGGCCTAAAGATCATCAACATGAGCAACGGCACGTACCACGTCATGTAAAGTCCGCCCTGGTCGGCGCTCCACCATTGCACGCCGACAAAGATCGCCGCGGACAAGGCGATGACATGGGCCACGTTCTTCGGCACAGGCCAAAACATCGTCCCGACGACGAACGACATGAACAGCAAGAAGACCGGAATGCGATACGCCCAATGCACGCCGGTCCAGAAGCCCTCGGTCGTCGGCACTTTCCACGGTTGCCAGGCGGCGGAGTCCAACGCAGTCTGAATGCTCGAATCCAGTTCGCCATGCGCCCACAGCAGCGCCGCGATGAAGCCTAATACTGCCGCCAAGGAAATCAGGAACGCGATGAGGAATCGACCCAGGCCGCGATCGCGATAAAAGCTTAGCCAGAGCGGTAACGTGAAGAGCGGGAAATAGGTAGCCGCCGTGGTTATGCCAAGTAGGCAACCGGCAAGCGTCGGTCGGCGATAGGCGAGCAGCGTCGCCAGAAATAGGACCATTGGCAGCACATGATGGATCAATCCGACGGACAGGCTGGTGTAGGGCAGGAGCAAGTACAACGTCGCTGCCGCTATGCCTGCCGACAGGTCTTGATAATGCCGCCAACCCATCCACGCTAAACCGACGGCCACCGCGCAATGGCAGAGCAACGCCAGGCCAGTTACCGCCCAGGCAGGCCAATCCCACCACAATACCGCCACCGCGAAGATCGACTGGTCCGCGGGATGCAGTAAGAGAATCGGCATCGGGTGACTGGCCGTTGGAAAGACGGGATTGAGGTAGCGCTCCGCTTGCCGATACGCCACCGCCAGCATGCAGATCATCATTGCGCCGGCAAGCCACGCCATGCCGCCGATTTGGAGATTCGGTCCCAAAAGTGGACGTTGCACAAGAGCAAGATCGAACAAGCAGCGACAGAAGAAATAGATACTGCCAACCATCAGCCAAAGATATCCGGTCCAAAGCCAACGGGCATTTTCAAGCGTTCGGCCACATTGGCGCGTGAGGTGATCGCCATCGGCCAGACGCTCCACGCCTAGCGTCGGCAGGGCATTTTTCCCGATCAGGCTCGCCACCTGCAACGCCGGAGACTCCTCGACCGCAACCGGTTGCGGGCGAGCATTCTGCACGATCAGCATGCCCGGGACAAGCAAAAAAATCATGCACACGTCGAGGTTGCGTACGCTCAACAATCGCGAAAACTTAAAAAACAACGCCATCGCCAGCAGGAACGAAAAGTACAACCAAGTCGTCGCATTGGGAAGGTTGAAATCGAAAAAGATAGCAATCGGCGCAGGCATCGGTTTTCGTCACGAATTCGGATGTGGAATCGCATCACTCGGCACATACGGGAATCCCAGTATTCTACCGATTGGTGCCGCGAAAGAAAGGGAATACGCAATCATGTCAGAGCCGCGCAGGCAGTAAGCGGTTTGATGACTATTAACCGCTTACTGCCTGCGCGGCTCTGAGGTCCGAAGTCGCCATGGCACTTCGAGTCCATGCGCGTCCATGATTGCCTTGTCCGCCAGGATAGTTTTCGTGGCGCCATCAGCGACGATCTTGCCGTGATCGAGCACGACAACGCGTGAGCAGGATTCCACGATCAAGTCGAGGTCATGCGATGCGATGATCTTCGTCACCGCCAACGTTGTCAACAGCGACATCAGCTCGCGTCGGCCGCGCGGATCGAGAAACATCGAAGGCTCGTCCAATAGTAATATCTCGGGCTGCATTGCAAGCACACCCGCCAAGGCGGCGCGGCGTTTTTCGCCGCCCGAAAGATGAAATGGTACGCGATTGCCGAACCCGACGAGACCGACATGAGCCAAGGCATCATCGACGCGCCGCTTGACCTCATCGGCGGGCAACCTCAGGTTCAGCGGGCCGAAGGCAACGTCATCGCCAACGGTGGCGCTGAAGAGTTGATCGTCGCTGTTTTGGAAAACGATGCCGAGTTTCTCAGGCAGCTTCGCACGATCTGCCCGCGAACCCAGGTCCAAATTTGCGACACGGAATGTCGGTGCTCGGCCGATCAGGACGCCAGCGAGGCAGAGAAAGAAGCTCGTCTTGCCCGCGCCGTTCGGTCCAACCAAGCCGACCGATTCGCCCGGATTGACGTGCAACGACACGCCATCGAGCGCACGCTTCCCGTCCGGATACGAGAAGGACAGATCAGTTATTTCGATTGCCAATTGCGACGCCACGCGATGCCCTTCTGTCGATCCCACGCTCTGGCTGATAGCTCCGCTGAGTCACGTCGATGTCAACCAATCCCAAACCAGCAGCCCCACTGAATATGATACGATCACCGCGAACGCCAGCATATCTACTGCCGTGGTTCGATACTCTCGCAGCGAATGGAATTCGCCGGCGAATCCGCGACAGCGCATCGCCTGCGCCACGCGCTCGGATCGCTCATGTCCGCGCACCAACAGCGTACCCGCGACCTGGCCAATCGTTCGATAACTATGCGAATCGGCCCGATTTCGAAAACCACGCACACGTAGCGCGGTACGCAGGCGATGAAACTCGTCGATTAGCAAAAACACATAGCGATACGTCAACAATGTCACGTGGATCAATACGCCTGGAATCCGCAGCGCCTGGGCGGCGTGCAGCGTCTCATGCAGTGGCGCGGTTGCGATCAAGACCAGCACCAGCGAGGTCATAGCGCAAAGCTTCGCTGTCAAGGCGGCCAGGCGAAGCGAGCCTTCAAGCGAAATCGTCACGATCGTCAGATCCACCGTGTAATCGCCGGGAGCCACGGCAAACGGAAGCCAAACGAGGAACACTGTGAAAAAGATCATCGCCGTGCCGAGGCGATAAACTATCCAGCGCCAGGGCAGACGAGCAATCGCGACCAGAATCGCAGCCCCGACGAGTGCCGCCAGAGCGGGCCCCCACGAGCGACTCGGCGCACACGCCAAACAGGCGAGCACGATCGCCGACAGACGCCAGCGAGCATCGAGACGCTGCACAAACGATTCGGGACATTCGGGTAGGTCGATGGCGAGAGTCATAAAAACTATTCGTTAGCGGTGCTTCGCAGAAGCGTTATCAGGATCCATGCAAAATCGCCAGGCTGCCGAGACCGTAGAAGGTGTATTCGACATCGGTGGCTTCGTCCCAGACGCCGCCGAGGAAGCCGCCGTCGGGGAGTTCGAGCGACTGCACGTAGCGAAAGGCCTGCCTGGCGTTGATGCGGTCGAGCGCATCGAGTTGAAACAGCGTCCAACAGCCGGTGAAGGTTGACAGGGCATCGGCCAGCGGTATGCGATCATTGGCTCGCAATCCGCCTTCCATGGATGGCATTTGGGCGAGGTACTCGATTGTCGGCTCCGCCTCGGCCTTCATTAGCGTCCTGCCGTGAATTAGTTGTAACAGCCCCAAACCCGCGGCGGTGGGATTCGTGCCACTGCGGCGCATGGCGGACACTTCAACGTAGCCGCCGTCATCGCGCCGTCGGGCCTGCACAAAGGCGAGCACTTCGGCGGGATTTGGTAATGACCGTCCAAGTAATTCAAAGCATAGCCCCATGAGGAATGTATGGTACGTGCTGCCCGATGCCGCGCCGGGCGATTTGTTGTAGCCGTTGTCCGGCGTCCGAAATGTCCCAAGCATCGACGCCACCCGATCAGGCCAATCGCTCGGTGCATCCACCAAGACATCTTTGCCCGTGCTCGCCTGGACCAGAACACAAGCGTACAGAAACGAAAAGAAATCGACGACGCTCGTCTGCCGCGACATGCACCCGCGCAAATAAACTGCGGATCGCTCGCCTATTTCAGGCGTCAAAGCATCGAGCACGGCGAGGCCGCGCAGGGCGAATCCGGTGTAGTAAAGGTCCGATTCGCCTTCACGCCCGGGAAAACCGCCATCGGGATTTTGCTTGCCCGCCAAATAAGTCGAATGCCTACGGCGTAGCGCCTCGGGCAGGCGTGCGACTCCGTCGGCGAGTTTGGCGTTCAGTTCTTGCAGATATTGGCTCATGGAGCTTTTGTATCGGCCAGGAGCCGCGCGCGGTAGCTTTCGGGAATGGCGATGCTCTCAATGCGCTTGTCGGCACCGACATCGCAGCAGACTGACGTGACCTTGCCGCGTGCGATCAATACGCTATCGCGATTGAATTCAAAGCCATAGGCGACCGACTTCGTTCCGATACGTTCGATGCTGACGGAGATGTAGAGCACGTCTTCAAATCGTGCCGGGCTGACGTAGTCGCACGTCGCCGACACGCGAGGAAAACCGAGCGCTAGCCCTTCCCAATCTAGCTTCACGGACAGCCCGCGTGACCGGAGAAACGCACACTCCGCCGATTCCATGAACCGAAAGAAATTTGCGAAATGAACGATTCCTGCCATGTCGGTGTCGCCAAACTCGATGCGACGGGTGATACGAAAGATGGCCATTGGAAATGTATGCCCAAGTGTGAGGTACTCCGAGCACTTGGGATCCCAGAGGTTCGGAGTACCTCACCTCTGGGCTTAATTAATCATACACGGCTCTGGCGGAGCGCCGATTTTCTTTCCGCCTTTGCGTGAAACCTTTTCTATTCAGAACCATCGGCAAACTGGGCTGGTATTTCCGCTGCGAAACAGGCAAGATACCCAAACAGTACCCGAACACAACAATATTCCCGCCACCACGGAGGAGACCATGGTACGTTTCTTTTTGCTATCCCTCGCTGCTCTCGCCATTATCCCAAATTTCGCGTCCGCCGTCGAAATCAAGAACGCACGGCCATGCTACATGTCTCTCGGCGCGACGCGCTTCGATGCCAAGTACCTGCCCGGCGATGTCGTTTTCCTTACCTACGACATCGAAGGTCTCGGCATCGATCCAAAATCCAAACTCACTGGATATGTGACGATCCTCGAACTCGTCGATCCGCTCGGCAAAATCATCTTCAAAAACGAATCCAAGCTCACCGAAGTCATGCCCCAGCTCGGCGGTACGCGCATGCCTGGTGATTTGCATGTTATTCTTGGTCCCAAACAAGGTCCGGGCAACTACAGCATCAAACTGAGCGTGCACGACAAAGTTGGCAAAGACTCCAAAGCGATCGAATTCAAATTCGCCGTCCTCCCCGAAGACTTCGGCCTCGTCGGCGTGTCCGCGCCCGCAATCGGATTCCCTGGACAACGCTACGTCCTGGGCCTGGCCCTTATCAACCTTGGCCTTGATGCGAAGAAGCTGCCGAACGTCGAAGTCACGCTCCGAATTCTCGACCGCAAGGGCACCGAAGTAGCGCCGGCCGTACAATCGTTCCTGCCACGCGACCTACCCGAGGATACCGATTTGACCAAGGCGAACTTCGTCGAATTGCCGCAATTGATCTATTTGAATCAGACCGGCCAATTTCTCGTGGAAGTAATTGCGCAAGACAAGCTGAGCAAGAAAACCGCCAAGGTGCAATATCCGCTCACGGTGCTCGACATTAGCCAATTTCTGGGGCGATAGTGCTTCGCTGCATTCCGCTCGCAGCTTAGCGCTCGAGCGGGATTCTGCGAGCGCTAAGCTGCAAGCCGAATGCTGACTTCACTCCGCCATCGCCACGTGCTCGAAACTGGGCGGATTCGGTTCGCCGAACCAGTGCGACAGGTCGCGATATTCCATGTATTCGAT
>CAMAUE010000137.1 GCA_945861245.1 Singulisphaera sp. GP187 | reverse complement strand
GGGCGGCTCGCCGAATTTTTGGCGTGCTTGTGTCATCATTAGTTCACGAACGCCATTCTCGTAAAACTCGTCGGCCAATGTTTTTATTGTTGCCTGCGCCATGTGTTGTACCTCCTGAGACCGAATGTCATCGTCGTTAACCGAACTGGACAGTGCCACCCAGTCGGCACGTTCTTCGCGTGGCCTACGGTGTAGGACCCAGCCAAATATTAATTGTAGCAGCTCGGTCCAGCGAACGCCACTGTGGCCGCGCGGCTTCCAATACGCGGCTAGGCTCGCCATCGCCTCAAATCTGTTCGCGGAAAATATGTATTACTCAATGCGTTCACCACGCCAGTGGTTTCTGCCAGGCGTCCTTGAGTTGCTGAAGCGTCTGCCAAACAACCCACTCGCCTGACGTGCCAACAATGCGCAGGCGTTGTTCCTTCACGGTCTTGCCGATTTCGAGAATCGGCATGCCATCGAAGATTCGGCGAAAGGCGTCGGCGTGTTGCGACCTGACTTCGATGAGGAAACGCGTCGCCGATTCCGCGAAGAGTCCGACGGAGTCGCTCGTGCCGCCATGCTTTTGCACGTCCGCGCCAACGCCGCCGGCGAACGCCATTTCCGCGATGGCGACCGCCAAGCCGCCCTCGCTGAGATCGTGGCAACTGCGGACGGCGCCGACCGAGATCGCTTCATGCACGCGACTGAAAATCTCCGGCGCCAGTTTCAGATCAACGGTTGGCACGCTGCCGCCGGCCTCACCAGTTACTTGGTTATAGAGCGAACCGCCAAGCTTCGGCAGAGTAACGCCGATCAAGAACAACAAATTGCCGGGCTCCTTCAAATCCATCGTCACGCATTTGCGCACGTCGCGCACCTGGCCCATCGCGCTGATAAGCAGCGTCGGCGGGATGACGATCTGGCGGCCATCTGCCTTGAACTCGTTGTTCAAGCTGTCCTTGCCGCTGATGAACGGCATCATGTAGGCAATTGCAACATCACGACACGCCTCGGCGGCGCGAACCAGTGAGCCGAGCGTTTCCGGGCGTTGCGTGTTTCCCCAGCAGAAGTTGTCGAGAATCGCGATGCGTTTCGGATCGGCCCCGACGGCGACGACATTGCGAACGGCCTCATCAATCGCGTGGGCAGCCATCCAGTAGGGATCGAGATCGCCGAGGTTCGGGTTGATGCCGCACCCGATTGCCAGCCCGCGCCAGGAACCGAGCACCGGTGTGATGACCGAGGCATCGCCTGGCCCGTCTTCGGTGATGCCGACGAGCGGCTTAATGACGCTTCCACCCTGGACTTCGTGATCGTATTGGCGGATGATCCACTCTTTGCTGCAGACGTTATAGTGCGAGAGGATTTTGAGCAGAATCTCCGCCACGCCTAATGGCGAGCGCAGCGAGCCGTTGGGGTCTGACCCCACAGGTTCGCTGCGCTCACCTATGGGCTTGGGGTTTGTTGACCAAGTCGCTTGCCTCACGACCGGCGGTCGGCCATCGTGCAGGAAGTGCATATCGAGTTCGCCAACCGGCTCGTCCTGATAGCGCAGGCGCAGTTTGCCGGTCGCTTCAAAGACGCCGATCGCGGTCGCTTCGACATCCTCGCCGGCGCAGAGCGCGTGTAGTGCTTCCCATTTGTGCGGAGGCACCGCAAGGATCATGCGTTCCTGGGCTTCCGAGATCCAGATTTCGGTGTAGGACAGGCCTTGATACTTGAGCGGTGCCTTGTCGAGATCGACACATGCGCCGAGCTTTTCGCCCATCTCGCCAACAGCCGAACTGAAACCGCCGGCGCCGCAATCGGTGATGGCGTTGTAGAGGTTGAGGTCGCGTGCCTGCAGGATGACGTCGAGGACTTTTTTCTCGGTGATAGCGTTGCCGATCTGCACAGCGCCGCCGGAGATTGTTTCGGATTCGCTGGTAAGTTCGATCGACGAGAACGTCGCGCCATGGATGCCGTCGCGGCCGGTGCGACCACCGACGGCGACGATGAGATCGCCGGGAAGCGTGGCCTTGAACGCCTTGTCAGCGGGAATCAGCCCGACCGTGCCACAGTAGACGAGTGGATTGCCGAGATAGCGCGGATCGAAGCAGACTGCGCCGTTGATCGTCGGGATACCCATTCGATTGCCATAATCGCGAACGCCGGCGACGACGCCCTTCATCACTTTCTTTGGATGCAAGACGCCCGCGGGCAGCGACTCCGCTGGCGTGTCGGGCGGAGCGAAGCAGAAGACGTCGGTGTTGGCAATCGGCTTGGCGCCCATGCCGGTTCCCATCGGATCGCGGATGACGCCGCCGATGCCCGTGTTCGCGCCGCCGTAGGGTTCGATGGCCGACGGGTGGTTGTGCGTTTCGACTTTGAAGCAAACGTGATAGTCGTCGTTGAACTTAACGATGCCGGCGTTATCCTCAAATACGCTGACGCACCAGTCGTCGGCACCGAGGCGCTTACGAATTTCCTGCGTAGCGCCGAACACGGTTTCCTTCAGCAGGTTGGCGTAGCGCTTACCATCGAAGTCGATGATGCCCTTGAGCGTCTTGTGCGAACAATGTTCGGACCAGGTCTGCGCGATCGTTTCCAGCTCAATGTCGGTTGGCTCGCGATGGAGCGTACGGAAGTGGGCCTGGATCGTTTTCATCTCGTCAAGCGACAGCGACAGTTGACCGTCCTTCGAGAGTTTGACAAGCGCCGTATCGTCCAGCCCAAGCAGTGGCACAACGACGCGATTGAAGATATATCTGCTTCCCAACCCCAGCGTCGCATCACTGATGTCATGATCGATGACGCGTTCGATTGCTTCGTTGCACAGCACCTTGCGATACATCACCTCGCGGTCAAAGCTCGTGCCTGCCCAATAATAACGGCGGAACGTGTGTGCGAATTCAACGGGCACGTCGAGTTGCCTGGCGGTTTGCTGCACGCTCATGGCGACCGGGTCCATGACGCCCTGTTTGAGCAGGACGGTGGCCGATGCGGAACCGGCTAAGGCACCGCTGGCGTCCGCGCCGCGAATCGTCGCATCCTCGGCCACGGGATCGAGCAATAGCTGATCGCGCAATCGCTCGACGTGTGTCTGCGTGAGGTCGCCTTGGAGCAGAAAGCCCCGGGCGGTTTTGACGAGGAAGCTTGCCGTATCGGACATGCTCGCATGCGTCAGCAGCGCGTACTCTTCAGCGACGCGTAGTTTCTCGGCGTCCAAGCCTTTGGCGATAATTTCAACTTCCCAGAGCATCACGCACCTTTTTGCCATTGAACAGGAGGGAATCGATTTGAGCGGTTTGGTTATTGGTTATCGCCTCGCGAAACGAACGCAGGCGTGTTTCAAAAGCGGTCAACGATGCCAAGAGTGCGTCGCGGTTTTGCGCGAAGATCGGCGTCCACACATCGGTATCGCCGGCGGCGATGCGCGTCGTATCGCGAAAGCCCGTGGCGGCGAACGCATGCCAGCGATCATCCAGCACGCCCGCCAGCGCCGATGCGATCAAGTGCGGCAGATGGCTCGTCATCGCCAGGGCACGATCGTGATCGCTCGGCGGCATCACATGCACGCGTGACCCTAACGCCTGCCAAAACGCTCGCACGCCCTGCACCGCACTTGGTGCCGTGCGATCCGTCGGCGTGAGGATTGTCACGCGATCAGTGAACAACTCGGCGTTGGCGTGCTCGACGCCTTTTTTTTCCGAACCCGCCAGCGGATGCCCGCCGAGGAATCGAACTTCGCCGCTCAACGAGGCTTCGATGTCTGCTACGATCGGCCCCTTCACGCTGCCGGCATCGGTGAGAATCGCATCGGGTTTGCAATGTGGCATCGCTTGGAGGACTTGCTCGGCAATTCGATTGACGGGCGTGCAGAAGATCATCAGGTCCGCCTCGGCACTCGCCTGGCAAAGGTCGGATGTCCCTTCGTCGATTGCACCGCAGGCGATGGCCTGCCGTAGTCGGGACGCATCGCGCGAGACGCCGACGACGCGCTGCGCCAAGCCGCGTTGCTTGGCCGCCAACCCGATGGACCCGCCAATCAGACCGACGCCGACAATGGTAAGTGTGTGCAACTGCATCATGAAGCCGAGAAAGAAACTAAACCAATGGTAGAGATGTTATACGGCACGTCGCACAAAATGAAACATGCCTCGGCGAGCCACCTGGTTCCCAAACTCCTGTTTGGGAACCCTCGTCCTTGGAACTCCGTTTCGCGGAATCTGGGATTGTGCCGAGTCAATGACACGAAACAGAGTTTCCTGAATGCCCGTTTCCAAACAGGAATTTGGGAACGAGAAACAAGAAGTCGAGCGGTCAGTTGTGCGCCAAGTTGATGACTATCAGCGCGATGGCAAGGCTCAGCTGCGAGCCATTGACGGCAAGGGCGGTGGTTGCCAGCCTCACGCTGCTGCCGCGCAATCGCAACGATGCCATTGCGAAACCGAGTCCGAACATCGCTGGTATGAAGCTGCCGAGGAAGAGGAAGTACGCCATGAAGATCACCGTCCTGCCCGGCGACTGATGGAACGTGGAAAACGGGATCAATGTCAGTGCCAGCATCAACCAGGCAAAGGCGGCGAAGAATACGCTGAACCAGGCCTGCTTGGTTTGTAACTGCGATTCGGCCGGACTCGGTTCATCATCGAGTACCGCCAAATCGATGCAGCGAGGGCAGACCGGTTCGTCCTGCCAGCGCGTCCGGCACGAATAGCAGATCGGTTTGGCGCAGCGAGCGCATTTTGCGACGCTCGGAACGTCTGGATGTTGCTCGCATTTGCCGAAGTCCTTTTCGGGTGTTTTTTTTCGTCGGGCGGGGTCTTCGTAGAGCGGCATGCGACACTTGGGACAGCGTGCGCCGAGCTTTTCGGGCGCTTCACGGAAAACTCGATAGCAGAAGGGGCATTCGACCATGGTTCGTCTCGTCCTGTTTACCGCTTGCGGCTTAGCGCCCAGGTGGAATCATCCAAGCGCTAAGCCGCAAGCGGAAAACAATAACATCTCGAAGTTTTGTTACACCGCCAGGCGATTGGCGACGACGGTGAGGATTGCCATCATGACGCAGGTCAGCGTTGCCGTCGTTACCCCCGTAAGCGCGACCCATTGTCCGCCGCCTTTGTTTTCGCGTTCGGCATCACGTAGCGCCCAGACACCGAGGCCAATTGCGAGAATTTGCGGTAGGAGTGAAAACCAGCTCAGGATTCGGATTGCGTCGGTTCGCTGGGATGACATTACCATGCAGATCATCAGCGGGCCGGCGATCAGCGAAATGATCAAACTTGCACTGGCGAGCGACGAGGTCACGGGCGGAACCTCACGTCGGCGTGCGCGAAAGTTTTTGCACGTCGAACAAAGTTGATCGCCTTCCAGTTTCACCACGCAATCCGCGCAAAATCGCTCGCCGCAATCGGCACACGTGCCGACGTACGGACGACGCTGGTGATTAAAACAATAATCCGGATCGCGTTTGTCGCTCTTCCCACGGCGATACGGGCGGTCTTCGTCATTCTCTTCCACAGGTGTCGTGCGCCGGTCGCTGGTGGTGCTCGATTTCGGCGAATCGATCGGCCCCTGTGGCCCTACGTAAACCGTTTCAAACTGAATCGGCGCCAAATCGGGTCCTTTCGGCGTCTCGGCAACCGGCACAGTCGATGGCGCCGGCGGCGGTGCGGTGCTCTCCCACGGCACGGTCACGCCCTGTCCACAGCCGCAAAACAGCATCGTCCCGGCCGAGCTTTCGTCCCGGCCGTGCGTCTTGCTACATTGTTTGCAGGTAAACCAAATCATTAGCGCCAACCTAATCCACAGTCAAAATACGATAAGAGCACTAACCACAGAGGACATAGAGTAAATGCCTGGTAATTGGCAACTGACTGAAATCCATTATTCCGACGCTCTCACCTCGCATTTTCTCTGTGTCCTCTGTGCCTCTCGGTGGTTCAATGGAGTTCCATCTATGTCAATCGGGCTTGCGGAACGCCTTGCGGAAATCTTCTTCGAGCCGATCGAATTGATTGCGTGGGGCGGCGGCGATCTTTACGATTACGTCGGCGTCTTTGCCGGTCGGGAATTGCAGCAGGAATCGGCGCGTCTTGCCGGCCAAGCGCAGTTCAAAGGTCGCTTCATAAAGGTGCAAAAGTTCGTCGTTTTTGCCTTTCAATTCCGGCATTTCCACCGGCATTGGGGTGCCGTCCAATTGACCGAGCAGGTTGACCAGTTCTGATTTGCTAAATCGTTCAGCGACCTTGGCAAGTCTCGACTTCAGATCATCGTCGGTAAACTGCACGTTCTGATAGGAAACGAAGGCGTTGCGCGCGACATTGATGAGGATGATATCATCCGCCCATACGTTTTCCGGTAACTTGCCCGGCGTTTTCAGGCGTGCCCACGCCGGCGAGGGGCGTGCTACGCTAAGATCGCGTTGCTGTGAGGCAACCTTGTAGACATCCGAATTTGTATACTGCAGTCGATCTACAAATTTGAATTCACGAAGCAAACGGTCGAGACCGGCGACCGTGGGCAGGAAATATTGCACGACACTCAGCAGCGTGAGCACGCTGCCGATGATAATCCCGGCTTTGGCGAGTTTGACGCCCGAAAGTTTCCGCGGCCTCTGACCAATCGCACGCAACGCATACATTCCCAGCGCGATGCCGATGATTCCGAATCCAGCAAAGCCCAGCACCAGCGATGTTGTGAAACTATAGACCGCAAGGGCACTGGTACGGCGATAATCCGGCAGATCGAGAGGCGGCGGCACGGGCTGCGGGACAGGGAGCTTGGTAGCCAGCGGACGTGAGCAATCCGGGCACGGGACATCCTTGCCAACGAACGCGTCATCGAGCTCCAGTTTTGCGCCGCACTGACATGTGACGGATAACGACATACCCACATCCACGTGAGGAAAGGGAGACCTGATCACCTAATTCATTATACACCATGTTCGCCGGTTGCGGCTTAGCGCTCGGATTCGCCCGCCTGAGCGCTAAGCCGCAAGCGGAAAACCAGAAAGTTACAACGTCGGATTCGGCCTCGTGCCAACCGCTGACGCGTGGCTCTGTAGTCGGAAACTGGTCCATATTCTCAGCGGGATAAGGCCCATGCCGGCAATCGCCAGGAAGCCGAAATCGATCATCATGAGCGACACCATCGCGCCTTGGCGGAAACCATAGGAGTGCAACCCGACGCCGAGGAAGTTCGTGCCGAACCACGACCACGAGGTGACGATGATGCCGAGCACGCTCAGGACGGCGATGCCACGGTGCTTCGCCATCCCGCCCCAGCGAGCGTGCAGGATCAGGGCGATCCAGATGACGATCAGCAGGGCGCCGTTTTCCTTCGGGTCCCAACCCCAGAATCGGCCCCACGAATAGTCAGCCCACAACCCGCCCAGCACTGTGCCGACGAAGCTGAGAAACATGCCAGTGCAGAGAACGCCATAGGTCATGCGGGTGAGGTTGGCCGAGCCCTCGCCGCGAAGTTTATTCGTGAACAGGCCAAGCATGATGTAGGCAATGCCCATGAATCCCGCGACAAACGCCGCAGTATACCCGAGCGTGATGCAAGTGACGTGCGTCGCCAACCAAAAGTTGGTGTCGAGGACGGCTTGCATCATTTCGAGGGTATCGCCCGACATGCTGAGCATATGCGCGATGATGAGCGAGCAAAATCCGGTGACGTTGCCTATGACCAGCGCGATACCGTTCTTGAAGATCAATTCGGCGATGATGCAAACGAACGCACAACCAAGCCCAATAAAGACGGCGGAGGAGTAAAGGTTTGTTACGAAGACGAACATGCGGTCTTGCAGATACATGCGGACCACGAGGCCGAACAGGTGAAACACAAACGTCGTTGCCATGGCGGCCATGGCGGCATTTTTCAACGACCGACTCCATTCCGACGGAAACCACGTCAGTCCGCCTATGAGCGCAAGGATGGCGTAGATTTCCAGGCATCGGTAAAACGGCGCGAAGTCGTTGAAGAAAACCTCGACACGAACCGAACGCATGTTCGCGGGCGATTCAGTGCGAAGTTCAGCGAGATGTGCCGCGAGAGCTTCATTGAAGTTGCGAACGTTCACCTGATCGTAAGCGACGAAGAGTTTCCGAAGGGCCGCGTAGGTTTTCGCGTCCGGCGTCGCGGGAAGTTTATCTAACTTTTCGCCGAACTCTTCGTGCGAGGACCGAAACATCGACCATTGATCCGATCCATCAGGATTGGGAATCGACAGGGGCAGCGTGTGCGACGCGAGTTGGAAGGCAAGCTGCAGATGCGTGGCGAGTTCGTGCACTTTGCCATCGAACAACGACAACGTTTTCGGGTCCTTCGAGCGGACTTCCTGAGCGTGCTGCACGAATTCCGGCCATTTCTTGCCATCGCCCAGAATCTCAGTCAGTGAATAACGCAACCCCTCACGGTGTTTGAGATCCAAAAACCGTAACAACTCGTCATTCTCAATTCGGAAAACCTTCTGCGACCACGAAGGCTTTTTCTCGGCGTTAATCGGAAAAAGCTCTCGGAGATCGTCGGCGTTCGGCAACGGAGTCGTTTGCGCGTCAAGCAGCCATTTCGTGGCCGGGTGACGCTTGCTCGTCTCATAATCGTAGTAGGACGACCGATGCGTGATGACCATCAACGCATTCTGTGCGACCGATTGGATCGGCTTGTAGCGTCCGCCGTCGATGACGGGGATCATGCCGAACTCGTGGAAGTTGAAACCACGCGAATCGCTTGCCCGCGGGTAAGCGTGGTAGGCGAAATAGGAAAGCGTCAGCACAACGGCGATAATGGGCAACCGTCGCTGGATGGTTTCTTTGTTCATACGGCCGACCTCCTGCATTGTACGGGGCGAAAATAGTCGACAGACTTCATTTAACGTTCGCGAGATCTTGTGCTGGCGAGTCCTCACGCAAATGCTCAGCGGGAATTAACGGGTACCAACACGAACTGCGACGGCGACTTGCGCGTGCTTTCGCCGTTCGAGGAACTTGCTCAGCGTGTTGCCAAAATGCCAGAGCATGCCGAGGCCTACCAGCACACAAGAAAGATAAGGCAACAACCAGCCGGGATTGCTGACAACTTGTAATACCGTGCCATCGGCGCGGCCGGTGAGAGGGTCGGTCGTCCACGACGATTGGTAGAAGGTCTCACCCTGGTAGTAGAGCGGAGCATTCATGTAGATTTCGACTTTGCGTTCCGTGCCATCGGGTTCGAGTACACGAACATAGCTGCGGAAATCCTTGGGTTTTTCGCCGCCCGCGAAACGCTTGTGCTCGAACTTATCCAGGTGAATCGCAAATGGCCGACTCGTTTGGCGGAAGCGCAAGGCAGCCCGGTATTTTTCGCCCTTGTACGTGATCCATTGATTTTCGAGATGCGCGCTGAATAGCCAGGTCTTGAGGTCTTCGTCGTCGCGGCCGACGAGATCGACGTAAATCGATGGAGCGTCGTGCTTCTGTTCGGGGTCAACGCCGGCGACTTCGTCCTTTCTCTTCGCGACTAGCGATCGGCCAATTCCTGCGGTCGCCAGGTTGAGTTTGACTTCCTTGACTTCGAGCAGCTCCGAGTTGATCATGTATTCACGCACGCGCAGCTTGAATGGCAGATTCGGATCGTCGATCAACTCACCCGGTTGCAGTCGAGCAGCGGGTACGGCGGCGACCTCGTCCTCTTTGTCGCTGACGCGCTTCATGACGACAAACTCGGCTTTGCCGCCCTCGATGACGTAATTGACCGCTTGGCCTTCCTTGATCATCATATTTCCCTCAACGGCGAAGAGGCCGGTGATTACCTCGCCTACCATGATGACGATCAGGCCGACGTGGATCAGAATAATCCCTCCACGGCTCCACGCCAAGCGAAATCGCACGGCATGGGCAGCCAGCAGGTTCACGAACATTACCCCGCCGATCAACCAACCGCCAGGAAAGGGGATCTGCAGCGTGCGATCGTCGACCGCGAAGAACAGAATGTACTTCACGGGAACAAATACTATCGGACTGCGGAAATACTGCTTGACCACCGTCCAGATGCCCATGTCAACCTGGGCGAGCGTACCCCAAAATACCAGTAACATCGAGAGCGAAAATAGTAGAACTGTGATTCGCAAGTCCGCGAGGAATAGCAATAATTTGCGGGCAGGCGACGGCGCCCCGCGGTCCGCCGTTAGCGGGGGTTCGGGCGGCAGGTGCCTCGGCGAATCGGTGATGCTTGTTTCGATAGGCTTCGGCGTTGGTGCCTTGCCTTGTACTGCGGTCTTATCCATGGCTTGAAATCCCGTCCCCGCTCATTCAGCACGCGATCCTAGCGATCGGTTGCCCAACGCACGGCAATCACAAAGAATAGATGAATGTCTACCGTTTCAAGCGAAACGATTGCACGTACGTCTCGAAGTCGTTCTTATGCTCACCGATGAATTCGATCGGACCCGTCATTTTGATAAACCAGTGGCGACCATCCTTCCGCGGGATGACCACGCCAAGGATGCGGTTCTTGGTCGCATCCTGCCACTGGGCATTGGCAATATCGACATAAAGGCACGGCTGGTCCGGAATCTCAAGTTTAATGACGGTTTGGATGAGTTCTTCACCCTTCAATGACTTCAGACCTACCTGTGTGCGCCAGCGATTAATGTTATCTGATATTTCACCGCCGACGTTTGATATCGTGATATCCGCCAACTTATCACCATCCCGGATCTGGTATGCCTCGACGGCGAACTGATTCGGCGCTTTCTTGATCCAACCCTTGGGCACAACAGTTTTGAATGGGCTGCCGGCCTCTTTCTTGGCTTGTACCATCGGCATCAGCATCTTCTGATTTCCCGCCACGCGCGGATCGGGCGGCTTGCTGACGAGGTGCGAACCATGCCCGGCGAGATCTACCCAGGTGACGATACTTTTGCCGACGATGTCCTTCTTGACGACGCCTTGCTCAATCAGGTCGGCTTCCCTTTCCGCTGTCGGCAGTTCCAGCTGTTTCTGCCAGCGATTCACGTTGGTCAGAAAATGGAATTTTTCTCTCGGCAAACGGGTAACGCTGACTTCGAGTTCCTTCGGCTCCGCATCAATTCGATAGCCTGCATAACGCTCGCCGAATGCGGGCTCCTTGCGCCAGCCCTTGGGTTCATCCCATTTCAGCGGGCGATCCTCGTCCTCGACAAAATTCAACGATTTGACCATCACATCGAAGGTGGCGGCATGTTTCCCGACATCCTCCAGCGGGCCAGATAGGCGGAAAAACCACGCGAAGTCGGCATCCTGCACGATCGCAACGCGCGTGCGCAGCTTCTGGCGATCAGGGAACGATACGATTTCCTTTCGGATTTCCGTATCGCTTTGACAACCCACAATGAGGCCCGCAAACAAAGTGCCGATGCACAGGGTGACCGCTTGAAAACGCACGAGATCGTTCCTTGGTGTCGTTGAGGAAGGCAATAGCTATGGTTACATGTCGAAGCGGGTCAGTCAAGGTTGGTTGTCGAAAGCGGCGCCGAATATCGGCTGCTGGCGGGAGAAACAAATTGTCATTGTGCTTATTTGAACCAGAATCAGGACTAAAAGCAAGCGAATTCCGAAAATTCCCCGCATACAATCATGACAAACACAATTGTATGAGGAGTTACTTCATGCCACGCTGGAAAATTGCTGCGGTGCAGATGGATTGCACCTTCGCGGAAAAAGCCAAAAACCTCGACGCCGTCCGCGCTCATCTACATGAAGCCGCGAGCAACGACGCGAGGCTCGTCATCTTCCCCGAGTGCATTCTGCCCGGTTACTGCTACGACAGCCTCGCTGAAGCTTGCCCGCATGCCGAGCCGATCCCCGGACCGAGCACGCTGGCGCTGGCCGAGGACTGCGCGAAACTCGGCGTCTGGACTGTGGTCGGCATGCTGGAGGCCGCCGGCGATAAGCTGTACAACGTCGCCGTGCTCATCGGCCCCAGCGGCGTGCAGGCGGTGTATCGCAAGATTCACCTGCCGTTCCTGGGCGTCGATCGCTTCACGGCGGGCGGCGACCAACCATTCGCGGTGCACGACCTCGGCGGCCTGCGCATCGGCATCAACATCTGCTACGACGGCAGCTTCCCGGAATCCGCCCGCTGCATGATGCTCGCCGGCGCCGACCTGATCGTGCTGCCGACGAATTGGCCCACCGGCGCGATCAGCACCGCCCGCACGCTGATCCCCGCTCGCGCTCTCGAAAACCACGTCTACTACGCCGCCGTCGATCGTGTCGGCACAGAGCGCGGCTTCAAATTCATCGGCATGAGCCGAATCCTCGGCTGCTCCGGCGAGTTTCTGGCGGTCTCCGACGACGACCAGCCAACGATCCTGTACGCCGACATCGATCCAGCGAAAGCACGCAACAAACACCTCGTCAACATCCCCGGCAAATACGAACTCCACCGCACCCGCGACCGCCGACCGGAGATGTATGGTGCGATTGCAAAGTAAACGCCAAGCCCGCAGGCGACGAAGGAGCCTGCGTGGGTCCTGGCCACGAGCGGCGATGCTCTTCGTTTAGCGCCCGCTCCAGTTCGAGCCGAAATTGACTCAGCGGATGTCGCTCCATCCTCAATACGGCTTCGGTTCATCACGATCGAACCACGCTTGCGGCGGCGAGTTCGCCTTCACCAGACCATCCCAATCCAATTCGCCGGAAATTCGTTCCGCTTCCTGCATGGCGAGAGTGTCGAGCAAAACGTCCAGAAAGTCTATCGGAATGATCGCCACCAGATCCGTACCCCCACGCTGCAGGATCACCGCCTTGTGGTCCGCAGCAACCCGGCTAAGCACGTCGGCGTACTCCTGAGAATCCAGCGGTTCGTCCACATGGCTCGGCTCTTGCAAGTGCATTGTCATCGTCCTTCGGTGAAACAGTTCTCTCTCCAATGTATCACGGTAGTACACCGAACTCCACCGCACCCGCGACCGCCGGCCGGAGATGTATGGGGCGATTGTGAAGTGAACCTCAAGCCCCGCCATGAGCGCAGCGATTGGTGGGGCAACGCCCCTCACGTCTGCGCACGGCATTCAAACGGCAGCATCGTAGCCTCGGCATCACACGTCTCGCAACACCCCACGCAGCACTGCCACCGCCGTCTCCACTTGCGCCGCGGTGATGCACAGCGGTGGGCAGAAGCGGATCGCGCTTTCGCCGCAACCTAGCAAGAGCAAGCCGCGCTGGAATGATGACTGCACGATGGCGTCGCGCAGTTCGGGGTTCGGCGTCGGGTCGGTGGGCGACTTCATCACGTCAATCGCGGTCATCAGGCCCAGGCCGCGGATGTCGCCAAGGATTGGGAACTCGGCTCGCAATTTACGCAGCTCGGCACGCAGTTGTTCGCCACGCTCGGCAGCGTTGGCGATGTACTCGCTTTCGAGCAGGTCGATAGTCGCCAGCGCCGCCCGGCAACTGACGGGGTTGCCACCGAACGTGCTCGCATGGCTGCCGGGAGGCCAATCCATGACATCGCCACGCGCGACAATCGCCCCAAGCGGCATACCCGAGGCGATGCCTTTCGCCAGGCACAAAATGTCCGGTTCGACGTTCCAGTGCTCGACGGCGAACATCTTGCCCGTGCGGCCCATACCGGTCTGCACCTCGTCGGCGACGAGCAGAATCTTGTGCCTATCGCATAGCTGGCGAAGTGCCGGCAGGAAGCCCGCGGGCGGCACGTGATAGCCGCCTTCGCCCTGGATCGGCTCGACGAAAATCGCTGCCACCTCTTCCGGCGGTGCGATCCGCTTGAACACCGTCTCCTCGATTTGCTTCACGCAGGCACACACATCGCCAGACTTCACACAGCCCTGACATCCGCGCGGAAACGGCACGTGGTGAATGTCCGGCACGAGCGGCGAGAACCCACGCCGATGCACGAGCTTCGAGCCTGAGAGCGACATCGCGCCATACGTGCGGCCATGAAAAGCCCCGAAGAACGCCACGGCCCGCGAACGATGCGAATGCCAGCGGGCGAGCTTCAATCCCGCTTCGAGTGCTTCGGCGCCGCTGTTGGTGAAGAAGACACGTTTCGGCGACTTGCCCGGCGCGAGTTCGGCGAGGCGTTGGGCGAGATCGATTTGCGGCTGGTAGTAGAAATCGGTGCCGCTCATGTGGATCAACTTCGCCGCCTGGTCCTGAATGGCAGCGACGACTTTGGGATGGCAGTGTCCCGTCGAGTTGACGGCGATGCCCGCGGTGAAGTCGAGGAAGCGATTGCCATCGACATCTTCGATGACGGCCCCGGAGCCACGCGCGCACACGAGCGGATAGATGCGCGTGTAGGACGGCGAGACGAATTGGTCATCGCGTGCCAGCAATGCGCTGGCCTTGGGACCGGGCAACGGGGTCTTGATGTCGGGGACGGGCTGGCTGTCGAAGTGCCACATGCGCTACTCCTTTCTTGTAATCATAACACAAACCGACCGATTCGTTTAGCCGCTCGCCTTTGGCGAGCGCGAAGGTCGCGCTCGCCAAAAGCGAGCGGCTAAACGGATGATATCCCTTGCCAACTTTCGCGAAACGCCTTTGATAACCTCAACGATTTCAAATTCACTCTCATGGGGGCTAATCATGCGTCGTTTGTTGTTGATCGGAATGGCGATGGCGTTCACGCTGGGATTGCTGGCGTGGAATGGCATCACGGCGGGGCAGGGTGGCAAGGAACCGGTGCGCAAGGCGTTCGGCCTGGAGAAACGCGTGCCGTGGACGACATCGAAGGTCATCGGCTCGCCCGAACCGCCGCCGCCGTACCGCACGGAGTTGGCGTTTCCGAAGTTGCCGAAGTTCGAGGAGCCGCTCGACATGACGTACGCGCCGGGCACGAATCGGCTGTTCGTCGCGGGCCGTTGGGGTAAGATTTGGTCGTTCGTCAACAAAAAGGACGTTGACAAGGCCGACCTCGCGCTCGAGTTCAAGGGTGCGAAGGACTCCAAGGGCGAGGCGATGCGGCAACCGATCTACGCCATCGCGATCCATCCGAAGTTCAAGGACAACGGCTACATCTACGTGACGTGGATCCCGAACCCGGAGAAAGAGGGATTGCCGAAAGGCTCGCGCGTCTCTCGCTTCACAGTTAAAGGCGAGACGCCGGTCATCGATGTCGCATCGGAAAAGATTATCTTCGAATGGCCCAACGGCGGCCACAACGGCGGGTGTCTGAAGTTTGGTCCCGACGGCATGATCTACATCGTCACCGGCGACGGGTCCGGCATCGGCGACTCGCTGGAGATTGGCCAAGATCTGTCGAGCATTTTCTCGAAGCTGCTGCGCATCGATGTCGATAACCCGCCTGCAGGCAAAGCGTATGGCATTCCCAAGGACAATCCGTTTGTTAGCACGAAAGGCGCCCATCCCGAAATCTATGCATATGGCCTGCGGCAGCTCTGGCGCTTTAGCTTCGACCGCAAGGCTGGCGATCTTTGGGGCGGCGAAGTCGGCCAAGACCTCTGGGAGATGGTCTACAAAATCCAAAAGGGCGGGAACTACGGCTGGTCGGTCATGGAAGGCAACCATCCCTTCCGCCCCGAACGCAAGAAGGGGCCGACGCCGATTCTCAAGCCCGTTGTCGAGCATTCGCATACCGACTTCCGCTCGATCACGGGCGGATTCGTTTATCACGGCAAACGGCTGAAGGAACTTAATGGTCAGTACGTATATGGAGACTTTGACACGGGTAGGGTGTGGACGTTCAAACATAAATATACAACAAGATACACGACGCCTGAAGAGCAAGCGATTCTGAAGGCGAGAACAATTTCCGATCTTTTCGCAGTGAACCACCGTGAACTTGCCCGTACAACCTATCGCATCGTGAGCTTCGGCGAAGACGCCGACGGCGAACTCTACTTCGTCGATTTCACCGGCGGCGGCATCTATCAACTTGCCAAGGCCGAGAAGAAGGAAGACACCGCCAAGAACTTCCCGCGCAAGCTCAGCCAAACCGGTATCTTTGCGTCCACCAAGGATAACAAGCTCGCACCCGGCGTGATCCCGTACTCCGTCAACGCGCAACTCTGGGGCGATCATGCTGAGAAGGAACGCTTCCTCGCCATCCCAGGCAAAGGCCAAATCGGGTTAGATGAAATTACTTATCCCGCCTCTCCCGGCGCGCCTCCGGGCTGGAAGTTCCCCGATGGTACGGTGCTCGTCAAAACCTTCGCCATGGACATGGAACGCGGCAACCCGATGTCGCGCAAACGGCTCGAAACTCGCTTGCTCCACTTCCAGCAATTCCCCGGCACGCAGGAATACGGCGACCAATACTGGCGAGGCTACACCTACGTCTGGAATGACGAGCAAACCGATGCGGAGCTGCTCGATGAAAAAGGCGGCGACAAACTGCTCAAGATCAAGGTCGGCGAGAAGGTGATCGAGCAAAACTACCGCTTCCCGAGTCGGGCGGAGTGCACGCTGTGCCACACGAATGCCGCCAAGTTCGCGCTCGGCGTCACCACGATGCAGATGAATCGCGATCATAACTATGGCGGCGTCATCGCGAATCAGTTGGAGACGCTGGAGCATATCGGCCTGTTCACGAAGAAGCTGCCCGACGCGCCGGCGAAGATGGCGAAGCTGCCCGACTTCCACGACGAAAAGGTGCCGGTGGATGATCGTGCCCGCTCGTACCTGCACTCCAATTGCAGCCATTGCCATATCAAATGGGGCGGCGGCAACGCGGAGTTCAAGCTGCACCTTGGCCTTGACCTCAAGGACCTCGGCATCGTCAACGTCAACCCGCAGCACGGCAACCTCGGCATCAAGGACGCTAAGCTGATCGTGCCGGGCCATCCCGAGCAATCGATCATCCATCGCCGGATTTCGATGACCGGCCTTGGCCGCATGCCGCACATCGGTTCGCGCGTGATCGATGAGAAGGCCGCGACGCTGATCCACGACTGGATCAAGGGGATGAAGTAGGCGTTTTAATTGGCTAGATCACGCAGCGGAGCGCGAACGAAAGCGCTCCGTTGCGTGTCTTTAATGCAGAATACAACCATGCGGATGAGGTTGTCGGGTTTCAAGGAGTTTGGTCCGGAGATTTATTACGGTTCATCCGATTAATGCGTATTTTGTCGTATGTAGTGCCAATATCTTGAGTTTGAAGAAAGCAAGATCGCGGTAGCCATACGCTTGGCCGTTCATTTTGCGGATTTTGTTGTTGGTGCCTTCCAAGGGGCCGGTTGAGATGCGG
>CAMAUE010000136.1 GCA_945861245.1 Singulisphaera sp. GP187 | reverse complement strand
GCTCCAGAATCGCCCATTGATCGTCGGTAAGATCGGTCGCATACGCCTTCCTTGCGATTGTCTGCATTTGTACACTCCTTTGTTTTGAGAAGCGTACATCATGCAACAAAATACGTGTTCAGGGCAAGACAGGTTTCCGGATAGCCTCTGAGTTTGGTAGTTGGTGTTGGCGTTGGTCTTCTTTTCTTGAAGTGGAAAGTCGCTATGCGTGTGCAGGTCGATGAACCCGGGGCTGACGATCATCCCGGCGCAATCGAGCACGCGCGGCTTGCCCTTCACTTGAAACTTGCCGACGGCGACGATGCGATCGTCTTTGATGGCGACATCGCCGACCTTGCCCGGCTGATCGGTGCCGTCGTAGATCGTCGCCCCGTGCAAGACGACATCGGCCTCGACCGGTGCGTCCGTTTGGGCGAGCGTCAACGTGGAAAGTGCGACAAGCGTGAAGGGTCCTCCGGTCTTGCGGCTTAGCGCTCAGGTGGGCTATTCCGAACGCTAAGCCGCAAGCGGAGAATACAAATAGGATATTTATCTCGGTAGATTCTCAAGACATACAATATGCACGAATCCGCGCAATCGATACCAAATTCATAGCCAGGAGCCGACGATGGCGACGATCCGCTGCTTCCATTGCGAGAGTCTGTTTGAGCTGGCGACGAAAACGGGAGCCGCCGTCGTCTGCCCCGCGTGCCTTCGTACCGGCGAGCTTGATAGTACGGCACCAACTGCGGATCGCATGGCGGCGGATGGAGATGACGACGATGCGGAGGAGGACCGTCGGCCGGCGCCGAAAAAACGTGCGAGTGGTGGCAGTGATGTTGCGATGGCCGCCGGTGCGAGCGCGGGTATTGCCGGCATGGGCATCGGCATGATTTTGCTGATCGTCGGCGGCCTGGGCGCGTGCTGCTTATGCGTGCCGGGAATTGGTATCGCGCTGCTGGTGCCCGCGGTCCAAAAGGTGCGTGACGTCGCGGCTCGCACGCAATCGACGAATAATATGAAAATTCTCGCCATGGGCTTTCACGGTTTTCACGACGCCAACAAACGACTGCCGTTCAACGGCTCCAACCAAGCGGCCGGCGGAGTAAACTACTCGACCAAGGCGATTGGTAACAACTACCAGAGCGGCAGCTGGGGGTTCCAGATTTTGCCGTATATTGATCAACAGCCTTTGTTCAACGCGCCCAATCAAAATATGCCGGTTCAGACCTTTCTCTGCCCTGGGCGAAGCCGCCCGGCTACGGAATCGAACAGCGGCGTGTGGACCGATTACTTTTACAACACCTACATCAATTCGCCTACATCGGCGTCGCAGCCGAACAGCAGCGATAGTAAACGGACAATATTCGCCATCACCGATGGCACATCGAACACGATCATGCTCGGTCACGGCAATATTCAAACGACGCAGTACACCGCCATGGCGATCGTCTCCCACTCATCCAATATCTTCATGGGCGGCACGTGGGGCACGGCGCGCGGCGGTAACAACGGCGAAAAATCACCTGCCGGCTGGAAGCTCAGTCGCGATTCCGACCAACTCCCCACCTTCGGCAGCTGGGGCGGGCCCTATGCTCAAGGCGATCTCATCGGCATGGGCGATGCCACCGTCCGCATGTTTCCCTACACCACCGTCAATTTCGGAGATTACCTTACGCCGACTGGGAACGAAGATATTCGTCTTCCGGGGTTTGATGATATGGAACAGCGCTAGCAGCTCGTCGCTCGCATGGCGCCTTGTGAGCGCTAAGCCGCAAGAGGGAAATAGTCACACCAGCACCGCTGCCGTCTTGCGCACGCGCATCTTGCTCGCGCGAATCATGCGCACAAACGGCGGTACCAGATGCGGGTCAAATTGCGTGTTCATGCCGGCTTCCAGAATTCCCAGCGCTTCCTCGCGCGGCAGGGCGGCGCGATATGCTCTCGAACTCGTCAGCGCGTCGTAGCAATCCGCCACCGTTATCAGCCGCGCCAAAAATGGAATCGCTTCGCCACGCAAACCATCGGGATACCCACGGCCATCGAAACGCTCATGATGGTTGCGGATCGCGCCGAGAACCACGCGATTGCGGATGATAGGGCGAAGGATGCGCTCGCCGATTACCGGATGTTCGCGGACGAGCTGGAACTCGAAGTCCGAAAGCCTCGTGGGCTTGTTCAGTATCCCCTCCGCCAAACCGACCTTGCCTATGTCGTGCAATTTCGCGGCCAAGCTCAGGCGTTTTTTGGAAATGTCATCCAGCCCGATTTCCCTGGCGAGCCGAAGCGCGTACTTCCGCACGCGCATTGAATGGCCGGAGGTATAGGAATCGCGTGCTTCGAGGGTGCGAGCCAGGCTTGTGACTGCGGAAAAGAACGTGTGGCGTAGTCTGTCGCTTTGTTGCGTGACGACCGATTCGAGATGCTGCTTTTGCCGTTGGCTTTCGCGGCGCATCAGTTGGCTGTACCAGGTTGCCTGCAAGGCGTGATGAAATTCATCGATGTGGATTGGCTTGAGAAAATAGTGTTGCACGCCGGCGCTCATGCATTGCACGAGAGCGTTTTCATCGCAACCCGCAGTGACGACGATGACCGCGATATGTGGCCAGCGCCGGCGGATTTCCTGCACCAGCCAAACGCCGCCGAGGCCGGGCATGCGCAGATCGGTGACGACAACAGGCGTGGGAGAACACTCCAACAGCGTGATCGCTTCCTCTAGCGAGGACGCGGTTTGGCAGTCAAAGTGGAACAGCTTGGCGGCGCGGACAAGTACGTCCATCGCCACAGGCTCGGCATCCACCACAGTCACGCAACGGCGCAGCGCGGCAGTTTCGCTCACGGCTACTCTCATTGGCAAAGGTTCATCGCTGGGAAAATCAGTGATTCGCTGTCGTCTGGTCAGAACATACTAATAAAACCACCTATCCCGACGCAATAAAATACGCCGCCTTTTCCCAAGGTAACGCCGAAATCTAGTGCGGTTGGACGAACTCTGCCGAATGTGTCAATTGCGCGAGATGAGACGCATCAATCGTTTTCTGGCCCGCCAACGATGGCGGGACAGGTCGCCTTCTCGTTCGAAATGGCTTTGGGATCAAGATTACGGATCGCTCGCCGGTCGCATCAGGGCATGTTGCAAGCCCGGCTTGAGCGTCTTGTTTAGTTGCACGGGGATCGAATGCACGGGCTTAGTGCACTGTCACGGCTTAAATGTAGGATGCTTGGTTTACGAGCCGGAAGCGTAAGCGACGGTCTGGCATTACCATCCGTCGCTTACGCTTCCGGCTCGTACCCGAAATCTTAGCGTCGCCTAATCACACATCATCCCACAGATCGCCGACTTCCTTCTCGGTCTTTTTTCGTGAGCGCGATCGGCTGATGCGTTTCGGTTTGCTCGCTGATTTTTCGTCCTCCGTGAACTGAGGCGCTTTGGCGCGGAGGTAGAGCTTAATCGCGATATCGGGAAAGCGGAAATGATCGCGAAGCGTCTTCAACAAATAACGCTGATACGTCTTGTCGAACAACTCGGGGCCATTCGTGAATAACACGACCGTCGGCGGGTAGGTCGAGACCTGCGTGGCGTAGTAGATTCTTGGCAAACGATTCGAGCGCAAGGCCGGCGATTGATCGAGCATCGCTTGTTGCAGCACGCGATTGAGATCGCCGGTGGTGATGCGCGTGCCGGCTTGCTTGTGCAGGTTCTGCGCGAGATCAAGCAGCGTCTGCACGTTCTTGCCGTCCTTCGCAGTGATGAACGCGATCGGCACGAAATCGAGACTAGGGAACGTCTTTCGCAAGTAGTCGCCATACTCGCTGGTGACGATTTGGCCTTTGAGCAGATCCCATTTGTTGACGACGAAAATCGCCGGCTTGTAGTTCTCGAGGATGTAGCCCGCCAACTGCTTGTCGACCATGCTGATATTCTTGATCGAATCGAGAAAATGCAGCACGACATCGGCACGACGAATCGAGCGTTCGGCACGGGCGAGGCTGTAGAACTCGACGTCAGTGCGAAGGCTGCCGCGGTTGCGCACGCCGGCGGTGTCGATGGCGAGGATCGTTTTGCCGTCCTTCTCGAATCGCACGTCAACGCTGTCGCGCGTCGTGCCTTCGATCTCGCTAACGATGGTGCGTTCTTCCTGGGCCAGGCAATTGATGAACGTGCTCTTGCCGGTGTTACGCTTGCCGACGATTGCGAGCTTGATGGCGTCCTCGGCCGGCGCGGCACTGTCGTTCTCAATCGGCGGCAGGCGTTTAGCGATCTCGGCGAGCAGTTCGTCTTTGCCGCGGTTGTTCTTCGCACTGACGCAGGTGACTTCGCCCAGGCCGAACTTGTAGAACTCGCCGACGTGGTCCTCAAGCCCGGGAAAGTCGCACTTGTTGGCAACGAGCAGCACCGGCTTCTTGATGCTCCGCAGTCGCCGAACGACTTCGTCATCGAGCGGCACAGGGCCGGTGCGGACATCGACGAGAAACACGATGACATCGGCACGTTCGATGGCGAGCGTGATTTGGCGTTCGACATCCTCGGTGAGGTTGTCGATGTCCTCGATGCCCATGCCGCCGGTGTCGGTGATTTCGACATAGCGTTCGCCGATGGTGATCGGCGCGGTGATGCGATCGCGGGTGACGCCGGGCGTGGGATCGACGATGGAGATACGTCGGCCGGCTAGCAGGTTGAAGAGCGACGATTTGCCGACGTTAGGCCGACCGACAATCGCCACATGCGGAACAGGCACGGGATAGTCCTCAGAATGAATACGCAGGGGTAACAGATTAATTATACGGCAAAACGCGGGAGGTGATGCGATGAATGTGTGGAGCGGCGGGCGAAATGAGAGCGCGTTACAACACGAAGCGACCCAGCGCGACGCCGACGACGAGCGCAAGCATCGTGGCGATGCCGATGAACCAGTAAGCGCGCGCCGGCAGTGGGTCAGGCTCGCCATCGCGCGGCAGGCGTTTGGTGCCCGGTGGGATTAGTATCGATTCGCAAACGAATTCTTGCAATTCGTCAGTCTCAATCGTTTGGTTACTCATGGTTCACCCGTTCAATCGGACTTCGAGTCGGCGTTCTCCGATGACTTTCTCGTTGGCCACTACCTATACATAATATACATCTGTTATACCATAGCCAAAGTTCATGCTTTTCAGGATCATTCAAATAAGAACTTCTCGATTTCGTTATGCCGCTTGCGGCTTAGCGCTCGCATGGCGCTTTGCGAGCGCTAAGCCGCAAGCGGCGGAATCGGGAAGTTCTTGTTGCGATTTTCCTAAATGACCGCTAATCCGAATTTCACAGCTTGTTTGAGGTTCCCACCATGCGTTATCTACTCTGTTTTACTGCAATGATCCCCACGATAATCATCCTCCCCGCCCCCTCGCAGCCGCCCGCTGCGACGCGCTTTACCGATGTCACCGCGGGTAGCGGGCTGTTCATTGCCGAGAAGACCGGCGTTGGCGGGACCAATCCGCATGCGGTCGCCGTCGAGGACTTCAATGGCGATGGCTTGCCCGACATCATCATCCCAACCTTTGGCAAGCCGCATGTGCGCTACTTCAAGAACCTTGGCAAGCTCAAATTTCAAGACGTGACCAAAGGCTCCGGCCTGGAGGCGTTTGCAGGCGATGGCACGGGCGTGGCCGTCGCCGACTTTGATCGCGATGGCAAGCTCGATATCTACATGACCAGCCTGCGCAAAGGCGCGAGCCGACTCTTCAAAGGCGTGGGCGACGGCACATTCACCGACATCAGCGACAAGGCCGGCGTGCTGCTGAAAACCCCCGCCCGCTCCTGTGCGTTCTGCGACATCGACGGCGATGGCTGGGTCGATCTCTTTGTCACCAGCCCCACAGGCCAATGCTTCCTCTTCAAGAACAAAGGCGACGGCACGTTCATCGACATCACCAAAGATTCCGGTATCGAGCTGGCTGGCCGCCACTGTCTCGGCTGCGTCTTTGGCGATGTTGACGGTGATGGCCGTGATGATCTGTTCGTCACCTGCTACCAGTCGCAATCGAGCGCTCTCTTCAAGAACCTCGGCGGCGGGAAGTTCAAAGAGATCACGCCGCCGAACGTCGCTCGCAAAGCGTCAAGTGTCGGTTGCGTCTTCGCGGACATCTTCAACAAAAGCCGGCTCGACCTGTTCGTTACCACCGATTCCTGGCTGTCCGGCGCCAACTCCACCGAAGCCCAACTGCTCAAGATGAAGCACACCGTCGAGCCGAACGCGCTGTATGCGAACGACGGTACGGGAAAGTTCGCATCAGTTGATTCACCTATCCTCGCTCTGAAGACGCTCGGCCATGACGTGATCTGCGAAGACCTCGACCACGATGGCCTGCTCGATATCTACGTCGGCGTCGATGCGGAGTCGGGCAACAAATGGGCCACCAGCAAAGGCGGCAACCCACTCTACACCCGCATCGCTGGCGAATGGAAGGAACTCGCGAAGGAATGGGGCATTAAGCACGAAGCGAATTGCGTCTGCGTGCCCGCCGTCGATTTCGACAACGACGGCGATCTCGATCTGCTCCTCGTCAATTTCTACTCCAACGTCGTCCTCTATCGCAACAACACCGACGACAAGAATTGGCTCCGCGTCAAAGCAGTCGGCACGAAGAGCAACCTTGACGGCATCGGCGCCAAAGTGCGCGTCTACGCCGGCGACAAGCTCGTCGCCTACCGCCAAATCCACTCCGGCTCGGGCTACTGCCGTAGCTCGCCCCTCGAAGCCCACATCGGCCTGGGCCAAGCCGCGAAATCGTACCGCGTCGAAGTCACCTTCAGCGGCACCAACACCCGCGTGGTGCGCGACAACGCCACGCCCGGCCAGAGTATCGTAGTCCGCGAGGAATTGCCGGGCCGCTAGGTGATCAGCCGATGGCCGAGCGGAATTGATTCGGCAATTCCTGCACAAACTTCGCCTATTTGCGCCATTGCTCCATTAGCGTGGCTCGCTTTTTATGCTCCGCGTCGTAAACCATAAACCAATACGGATCCGCAGTGGATTACCTGCAAACTGCCCGCCGTTGCCTCGCCGTATGTGGGGCGACATAGGAGCCATTCATGACGCGATTCCTTCTCCTGTCGATCTTGTTCCTCGTCGGTCATACGCCAATGGGCGAGGCCGGCGGTAAACTGAAATATCCCGCCACCAAGCGAGGCGAACTCATGGAAGACTATCACGGCACCAAAGTCGCCGACCCGTTCCGCTGGCTCGAAGGCGATGTCCGCATCGACAAGGCCGTCGCCGACTGGGTCGCCGAGCAAAACAAAGTCACCTTCGGCTACCTCAACGGCATCCCCGAGCGCGACGCCATCAAGAAGCGCCTGACCGATCTCTGGAATTACGAGAAGATCAGCGCTCCATCAAAAGTCGCGTCCTACTACGTGTTCAGCAAGAACGATGGCCTGCAAAACCACGCTGTCTATTTCACGCAGGACACCCTCAAGGCCAAACCGAAAATGCTGCTCGACCCGAACGCCTGGAGCAAGGACGGAACCATCTCTCTTGCCGGGCTCTCCTTCAGCGAGGACGGCAAATATCTCGCCTATGGCACGTCCGAGGCGGGTTCCGATTGGAACACCTGGAAAGTGCTCCACGTCGAAAGCCGCAAGCTGCTTGCCGATGAACTCAAGTGGATCAAGTTCAGCGGTGCCTCCTGGACGCACGAAGGCAAAGGCTTCTTCTACAGCCGATTCCCCGAACCGAAGGCGGGCGAAAAATTCCAGGGCCTGCCGCTCGACATGAAGCTCTACTACCACCGCGTCGGCACGCCACAAAGCGAAGACGTGCTCGTCTATCATCGTCCCGAGCAGCCGACCTGGACTCTCGGCGGCGGCGTCTCCGAAGATGGCCGCTACCTCGTCATCAGCGTTAGCGACGGCACGACGAGCCGCAAGTCGCGCGTCGTTTACAAAGACCTCAACGAGCCGTTCGGCTTGCCGATCGAACTGATCGACAACCACGACTCGGTCAATTCGTTCATCCACAACGACGGCCCGCTGTTCTATTTCCGCACCGACAAAGACGCGCCGCGTGGCCGAGTCATCGCCATCGACATCCGCAATCCCGATCCGAAGCATTGGCAAGAAGTCATCCCGCAGGTGAAGTCGGCGTTACAGAGCGTTGGCTACGTCGGCAACCTCCTGGTATGCAGCTACCTGAAAGACGCACGCACGCAAATCGAGATGCATCGCCTCGACGGTACATTCGTCCGCTCCGTCGATCTGCCAGGTATCGGTACAGCCGGCGGATTCAACGGCAAGGCCAGCGACACCGAGACCTTCTACACCTTCACCAGCTACAACACGCCAGGCCGCACCTATCGCTATGACATGGTGACCGGCAAAAGCGAACTCTTTCGCGAGCCGAAAGTGGCGTTCAAACCCGACGACTACGAAGTCAAACAGGTCTTCTACAAGAGCAAAGACGACACGCAGATCCCCATGTTCATTAGCCATAAGAAAGGCATCAAACTCGACGGCAACAACCCGACGCTGCTGTACGGCTACGGCGGGTTCAACATCAGCCTGACGCCGCAGTTCAGCATCAGCAAGCTGGCGTGGATGGAGATGGGCGGCGTCTTCGCCGTCGCCAACATTCGCGGCGGTGGGGAGTATGGCCGTGATTGGCACCGCGCCGCGACCCGGCTCAATCGGCCCAAGGCATACGAGGACTTCATCGCCGCCGCCGAGCATCTCATCGATACGAAGTACACGAAGTCCGCCAAACTCGCGATTCAAGGCGGCAGCAACGGCGGGCTGCTCGTCGGCGCCGTCATGTGCCAGCGGCCTGACCTGTTCGGCGTCTGTCTGCCGGCGGTCGGCGTCATGGATATGCTCCGCTTCCACAAGTTCACCGCAGGCCGATTCTGGGTCGATGACTTCGGCTCCGCCGACAACGCCGACGAGTTCAAGGTGCTCTATTCGTACTCGCCGTACCACAATCTGAAACCGGGAACCAAGTACCCGGCAACGATGGTGACGACGGCAGACACCGACGACCGCGTCGTGCCCTCGCACAGCTTCAAGTTCGCGGCTCAACTGCAAGTCTGCCAGACCGGCCCCGCCCCGGTGGTGATCCGCATCGAAACCCGCTCCGGCCACGGCGCAGGCCGACCGACAGCGATGATCATCGAGGAAGTCGCCGACGAATTCGCGTTCCTGGTGCGCAACCTGAACGTGAAGCTGGCGAAGTGATGCTCCTCGACTATCGTAGCCATCATGCTTCGTGTGATGGGCTTGCAGCACGAAATGTTTCTTGAATCCATCATGCGGAGCGTGATGGCTACGGCAAGAGAAAATTAAATATGCCCTCGATGTCCGCTGGAAGCACGTTTCTGCATGTCCGATGGAACGCCACGCCGATCGTCGAAGGCACGCCAGACCATTTTGTCGGGCATCGGCTTGCCGATTCCGCGACCGGCAGCGATGGGATCTTTGCCGAGTGAGCCTGGGACGGGACTTCGCTTCGCGCCCGGAATGACCGCTATGGTTTTCATCCGCTGTACTACTTCACGAGGCCCGGAGAATTCTGTCTCTCGACTTCGGTTGACACATTGCTGGAACGCGGCGCGCCTCGCGATCTCCACTGGGAGGCGTTGGCGGCGTTCATGCGGCTCGGGTTTTTCCTGGCGAGCGATACGCCTTTTGCCGGGATCAAGGCGGTGCCACCCAACGCTCGACTACGGTGGAATCGCGACGGCTTGAGCATCGATAGCAAACCGCCAATGCCGGATCGGGTAGCCTCAATCGGGCGTGACGAGGCCATGGTCGTCTACCAGGAGCTTTTCACCGCCGCGATCCGCCGTCGTAGTCCGGATGGGGTTTTCGGTTCGTTGCTCAGCGGCGGGCGTGATTCGCGGAAAATCTTGTTTGAGTTACTGAACCAACATAAAAAGCCCGACCTGGTAGCGACGCTCGACCTCGCCAACAGCAGCGATGCAAATGTCAGCTCCGAAATCGCCCAGGCGTTTGGCCTGCACCATCTCCGCGTTCCCGCCTTGGCCGATTCCGTTGCCAGTGAGATACGCCGAGTTCGCGAAACGCAGCGCTGCGCCGACGAACATGGCTGGATGCTCGGCTTGAACGACGCCTTGAAAGGGCGCGCGGCGATCCTCTACGACGGCCTCGGTGGGGATGTGCTTTCCGCAGGTTTGTTTCTTCATCCGCGCCCGCTCGAACTCATGCGCTCGGGGCAATTCGTCGCACTGGCACGTCATCTGATTGCCGAGGAATCGGTGTCCTCATTCATTGGCCAGGTGTTCTTGGGAGATTCGCGGCTGTTTACCGAGGAAGCCGCCGTGCATACGCTTGCCAAGGAGTTGAAACATCACGCCGATGCGCCGAACCCGATCGGGTCGTTTTACTTTTGGAATCGCACGCGGCGTAAAATCGCCCTTAGTCCGTTTAGCATCCTTGCCGACTTCAAGGTTTATGTTCCATTCTTGGATCACGAGCTTTTTGATTTTCTTGCGAGTTTGCCGGCGGAGTATTTCCTCGACCATACCTTCCACGATCAAACGATCGCGCGAAGCTATCCGCAGTGGTCGCATTTTCGCTATTCCGCAAAGGCTCAGCCCGCGCTGAGTCTTAGCAACGCGGACTGAGCCTGGGAAGCATGGCGGTGGTTGAGGCGACGGCAGCCGAAATCGCTGAACCTGAAGTATCTGCTGCCTCGCTTGCTGCGTGCCACGATAGATCCGTGGTACAATCGCCGAGAGCTTCACAATTTGACGATACTGCCGATCTACTGGGCGCTGCTCGAGGAATAACTTCCCTATTCGCATTTTCCGCTTGCGGCTTAGCTCTTGGATCACGCCACACCACGACGATGTCCGCCAGGATCGTGCCGCGTGCCGTGGCCAAGATCCAGCAGCTATAAGTGACTGCTTCCATCGCGATACTTGCGCACAAGCGAGTGATCCCACAGGCATCCGTCAAGATCCATTGCACGGTCAAGACGCTCACGATCATCACTGTCAGGCTGGCGAGCACGAGTATGTTGGCGCGGACGAGATCGATCAACGTGACCTGCGTAAAATGGCGGGTAAGCATGATGAGTCCCGTCACGAGAATGGGATAGCGCACCAGCCAGACGAGACAAACGGCGACGACGCACCCAGTCGCACCATCGACGCGAAGCCCCACCGAACCGGCGAAGAAGAAACTCACGGGAAAGAGCACCGCGCAGAGCCCCGTGTATTTAGCGTTAATATCGGGTCGGCCGATCGCGTTGAAAAGCGGCGACAACACCATGGCAATCATCATGATCGCGCCAACGGGACATAGCAATTGCAAGGGTAAAACCGCGTCCGCCCACTTCGCACCCAGCAACATCGGAATCCCGTCGCCCGCCACCAACGCCATTCCCGTGAGCGCGGGCATCGCCAGCGAGTTTTGCAAGACCGATAAGCGCAGAAACCAATCACGACGACGAACGGGATCATCCTGCATTCGGCAATACACCGCAAACATGATCTGATTGGCACTCGCGGATATCTTTTGCACGGGCAGCGAGATGAGTTGAAATGCCAACGCATAATAACCAAGTGCCTCAGCAGTCAACAACACGCCGATGACGGCGAAATCGGAGTTGCTGTACGAATACCAAAACAAGCTGCTGATGCTGATTTGCAGGTCGTACCGCAGCAGTCCCTTTGCTTCACGCGACGGCTATGCGAGTTGAAACTGCCACCCAGCTGTGTAGCAGAGCAACACGGTTTCAAACGAACGACCGATCAGAGCACCGGCTGCAAGCGCCCAGTAGCCGAACCCCGAATACGCCAGGCCAAACACGATAGCCGCCTGCACGAAGGCGGCAAGTAATTGCACGGACGACGATTTCCCCAAACGCAGATTACGTTCGAGCATTGCGCCCCGCCGTCGAGCGCCATGGCGTAAGGAACAGCGACAGAGCCAGGACGCGCAGAAAGAGTGCGAAATCCGGGCTGCGGAGAAATTCCGCTGCCTCGTCTGCGAGGACAAAGAGCAGACCGTAAAGCGCCGCCGACAACAAGAACGTGAGCGTAAACGCCTGGGCGCGATCCGCCGCCGTCAGATCTTTTTTTGCACAAGGGCTCAGCCCAAACCCGCCTCGGCGAACAGGTCGGCCAGGCCGAGGAAGATCATGCCCGAGGTCATCATGCCGTAGTCTTCGGGGGAAAGCCATCGCGCAACGAATAAGGTGACCGACCACTGAAAGATTTGCGCAACCAACCGAGCGACCACGAGGATGGCGCCGCCGCGCACCGCCCGTGATTTCAGCGACGCGACCGAGGACGGGACCTCGTCGGTTATACTATTCTCGTCAGGCAATTTTCTGCACTCCACGCAGGAATTATCGGAATACATCAGAAGTCCAGAGCGGCGATCTTCACTTCAGTATAGAGGGAAAACAAAAACGCGCCGGGGGCACAACTAGGTGCATATACTTACACAGTGCGTGCAGTCAAGAGGAAAACGGGCCGCGGGTCGAAGAAAACGACGGCAAACTCGCATTCGGTTCGAGCGGGAGTATCGAACCGCGCCATCGTAGCCAAGCTCTATTCGGACCTATTATTGGTTAGGCGATCTCACGCGGCATCACGCCCACCAATCGCTGCGCTCGTGGTGGGGTTTGGTCGTATCATATCGACATCCTGACCATCACGCGAAGCATGATGGCTACGGTGGTCGCGTCCGTGTTGTCATTCGGGAGGTCCGCCAGTGGATCCACTTCTTCGTTATTCCTGCATAGCTGCGTTGTTCTTCGGAGCGGCATCGAATCAGGTTTTGGCCTCCGGGGAAAACGAGCGGATGTCGCTAGTTTTTTTCGAGACCAAGATTCGCCCCGTGCTCGTCGAGCATTGCTATTCATGCCACTCTTCCGAAGCGCGAATGAACAAGAAGCTCAAGGGCGGACTGCTGCTTGACACCCGCGCGGACCTTCGCAAAAGGGGAAAGACCGGCCCGGGCGTCGTGCCTGGAAAGCCGGCGGAGAGCTTGCTGCTCAAGGCGCTGCGCCACGAGGACGATCTGCGCATGCCGCCCAAAGCGAAGTTGGCCGATGCCGTCATCGCCGACTTCGAGAAATGGATCGCCATAGGCGCTCCCGATCCGCGCGACGGCAGGCCTGCGATTGCGTCGAAGCCGAAGCAGCACTGGGCGTGGCAACCGCTTCAGATGGTTCAGCCGCCGGGGATCGATGATCCGTGGATCAAGACCCCGATCGATGCGTTCGTGTTGCGCGACTTGCGGGCGAAGAAGCTGACGCCTTCGCCGTCGGCGGAACCACGCGTGCTCTTGCGGCGGCTCTATTTCGATCTGATCGGCTTGCCGCCGCGGGTGAACGAGGAATTGCTTGGTGTCGATGTTTCCTCGACCGACAAAGTCATCGACGCTCTGCTGGCGTCGCCGCACCATGGCGAACGCTGGGCGCAACATTGGCTCGACGTGGCGCGCTATGCCGATAGCGCGGGCTATTCGACCGACACCGCTCGGCCAACGATGGCGCTGTATCGCGATTTCGTCATCAGGGCGTTCAACGAGGATCTGCCGTTCGATCAATTCGTGCGGCTGCAATTGGCCGGCGACCTGATGCCAGACGGCGGCGAGCAATCGCTTGCAACCGGTTTCTGCACTTGCGGTCCGTTCAACACCAATAGCCCCAAAGAAATCGACCGCTACGACGAGTTGGACGACATCCTCACCACGACGGGCCAGGCGTTCCTGGGGCTGAATCTGGGCTGTGCTCGGTGTCACGATCACAAATACGATCCGGTCACGCAAACGGAATACTATCGGCTCCTGGCGGTATTCAACAGCTCGCAACGAACGGATCGCGTGATCTGGACGAAGGAACAATTATTGCAGGCCGAGGTGAAACGGCTCAAGAAGATCGACAATCTTGCGATTCCCGCCGGGGATCGTGATCTGCTCAAGAAACCGCTTGATCGCAAGAACGCCAGGCAACTGGAATTGCACAACAAATACCGCGCGTTGATCGAACCGGTGCGCAACCCCGTGGGACATGTGTTGTCCGAACGACCCGGCGCACCGCTGGGCAGGAGCGTTTTTCTCGAACGTGGCAGCATCGACCGGAAGGGCAAGCCGCTCACGTCGGGATTCGTCAACGCCTTGATGCGCCCGGACGTGACGGAGGACCGCTGGCTTACTCAAGCGAAAAACAACCCGCGGCAAGCGCTGGCCGACTGGCTTGTCGATGTCGAACGCGGCGCCGGCATGTTGACGGCGCGCGTCATTGTCAATCGGCTCTGGCAGCATCATTTCGGCGTCGGTCTGGTGGCCACGCCGAACGATTTTGGCGTGCAGGGGGAAGCGCCGAGCCATCCGGACCTGCTCGATTGGTTGGCGGGCGAGTTGATTCGGCAGCAGTGGCGCATGCGACCCATCCACCGGTTGATCGTGCGGAGCTCCGCGTATCAGCAGGCGTCCGCGTTTGACAAAGCGAAGGCAGCAAGCGATCCAGACAATCGCTTACTCTGGCGCACCACCCCGCGCCGCCTTGATGCCGAGGCGATTCGCGATGCGATTCTGTCCGCCGGCGGAAAGCTGGATCGCACGATGTTCGGTCCGGCCGTCTATCCCGTCATCCCGAAGGAAGCGCTGCTGCCGGCGGCGTACACCGCATGGCCGAACACCGAGAAAGACGATCCCACGACCTGGCGGCGCAGCATTTACGTCTTCGTCAAGCGCTCGACGCCGTTGCCGTTCTTTCAAGCGTTCGATCGCGCCGACCGCACGAGCAGCGTTGGGAAGCGGCATCGCACGACGATCGTGCCGCAGGCGCTGCACCTCGTGAACGATCCGCTGATTCGCACGCAGAGTGCATTGTTCGCCGACCGGGTGCGGAAGGAAGCCGGCGCGAACCCGACGGCACAGGTTCAGCAAGCGTATCGCATCGCACTCGGCCGAGCGCCTGGCGAGGACGAGGAGAAGCTCCTGCTGGCGTTTCTCGCGAACGGGCCATCGCGAACCAACCCCGCGTTGGCGTTGACGGATTTATGTCAAAGCATTTTGATGCTCAACGAGTTCATTTACATCGAATGAAAATTGCGGTTCGCATCGGCTATAATAATGCGAGGAGGGTCCATCATGCCATTGCGTGATCATTTTAAGCCGCCGTACGGCACCAGACGCTGGTCGGGATTTCACGCTCTGTGGCCAGGAATGTTTGTTCAGGCCCTGAACAAGAAATTGCCGCAACGATTCGTGGCCTCGCCGAGCGTCAATCTCGGTACGTCGTTTGAGATCGATGTCGCGGCGTTTGAGGAGCCCCATTCATCGTTTGGTGATCCGGTGCTCAATGGCGAGAACGACGGCGTGACGACGGCGGTCTGGGCGCCGCCTCATCCAACCTTGGAAATCGCCACGGACCTGCCAGCGCAAGACGAGTACGAAGTGCGTATCTACGACGAGGAAGGTTATCGTCTCGTCGCCGCCGTGGAGATTGTCAGCCCGGCGAATAAGGATCGGCCCGATAACCGCCACGCATTTGTCACGAAGTGTGCGGCCTTGCTTCAACAGCACGTTTGCGTGGCGATCATTGATGTGGCGACGCCACGGCAGTTCAACTTGTATGCGGAACTGCTCGCGATGACGGGACAGTCCGATCCCGGATTGCCGTCCCCGCCGCCGGCGTTGTATGCTGTCGTGTGTCGTTGCACGCCGAACGGCGAGTCGTGGCGGTTCCAGGCCTGGACGCACACGCTCGAATTGGGTCAGCCGTTGCCGACGCTGCCGTTGTGGCTCACGAGAGACTTCGCGGTGCCGCTCGAACTTGAAGCGACCTACGAGGAAACCTGCAAGGCGTTGCGAATTGCGTGATGGAGAGATCGCTTGACCGCGTTGTGACGAAATGAGGCGACGATGAAATATCCTGATCAGTCAACATCCATTGGCGACCGCCGCGCATTTTTGCGCAACACCGGCAATGGCTGCGGCCTCTTGGCGCTCGCGTCCATGTTGCGCGACCAAGGCGCGTTGCGTGCACAGCCGTCAGCGAATGCGGGCAATCCGCTCGCGCCGCGACCGGGCCACTTCGCACCGAAAGCACGCGCTGTGATTTGGCTGCACATGCACGGCGCGCCGAGTACGATCGACCTCTACGATCCCAAACCCGAACTCGACCGCCGGCACGGCACGGCGATGAACCTTGGCAGCAACGTCGGCTTCTTCCGCGACTCCGGCACGGTCATGCGCTCGCCGTTCCGCTTCGCTCGGCATGGCCAATGCGGGGCGTGGTTTTCCGAGGTGCTGCCCAACATCGCTCGCCATGCCGACGACCTCGCCTTTCTCAAAGGCATGCACGTCCATTCCAATAACCACGGGCCGGCACTCTATGAAATCAACACCGGCTTGACGCGCGTCGGCTTTCCCAGCGTCGGCTCGTGGGTGACCTATGGCCTGGGCAGCGAAAACCAAAACCTGCCCGGCTTCGTCATCATGCCCGATCCGCGTGGTTCGATCGAAGGCGGCCCGTTTAGCTGGAGTTCCGGCTTCCTGCCCGGCGCGTTTCAGGGCACGCCGATCCGCACCGGGCCGAATCCGATCCTGCACGTTCGCCCGCTGCCCGATGTGGGATTGCAACGGCAGCGTGCACAACTCGATTTGGCCGCCGCGCTGAACCGCCAACATGCCGAACAATTGCCGGGCGAGTCGGACCTTCAGACGCGCATTGAATCGTTCGAGTTGGCCTACCGCCTGCAAATGGCCGCCCCCGACGCGCTCGACATTGCTCAAGAAACCCCGACCGTGCGGCGATTGTACGGATTGGAAGATGAGGTCTCGCGTCCGTATGGCACACAAGTTCTTCTGGCGAGACGACTCGTCGAACGCGGCGTGCGCTTCGTGCAAATCTACAGCGGACCGCAGATCGACACCGATCGCTGGGACGCGCATGCCGACCTCAATCGCAATCATCGCACGCGCGGTCGAGAGACCGATGTGCCCGTCGCAGGACTATTGACCGATCTCAAGCAGCGCGGCCTGTTCGATTCGACGCTCGTGATCTGGGCCGGCGAGTTCGGACGCCTGCCGATCACGCAGGGCGAAAACTCGACTGGCCGCGATCATAACCGCTTCGGCTTTGCACTCTGGATGGCGGGTGCGGGCATCCGTGGCGGCGCGAGCTACGGCGCGACCGACGAACTCGGCCTGCACGCAGTCGAAGGCCGTACCGATGTCCATGATCTCCATGCGACGATCTTACATTTGTTGGGTATGGACCACGAACGCTTGACCTATCACCACGCCGGCCGAGATTATCGATTGACAGATGTGAGCGGCCGAGTGATTCAAGAGATTTTGGCGTGAAGCAGGTCAGAGCCGCGCACGCAGTAAGCGGTTTGACCATCTCAAACCGCTTACTGCGTGC
>CAMAUE010000135.1 GCA_945861245.1 Singulisphaera sp. GP187 | reverse complement strand
TTGAGCGAAATCTTGCAAATTCTCAGCATCACGCTTTTCGAGAAAAGCGAGCTTTTTACCGTGTTAAACGCATTCGGCGAACAAGAAGAAAAAACGCCTAGCCATAAACAGTTGACGTTATTCGACATATAACCGGACAGTAGTGGATTCGTATTGAAAATCAATGTCTGCAAGTGCAGTCGTGCACCCCGCGGTTAATCGACGGCCCAATTGGCGTTGTAATTGCGCCTCACCGAGCGTTATAATGCCGAGCTGGACCGATTGGATTCGGTCACCAGCATTCAAGGAGGATGGGCGATGTGCGGCATTGTGGGTTACATCGGATATCGTGAAGCGGAGCCGATTCTCATCGAAGGCCTACGCCGACTTGAATATCGCGGGTACGACAGCGCCGGCGTTGCGACCATCACCGGACCGCAGATGCATTTGCGCAAACGCGCAGGCCGCATCGCCGAGTTGGCAAAGTACCTCGGCGAAAAGCCCGCACCCGGCTGTCATGGCATCAGTCACACACGCTGGGCGACCCACGGGCCCGCCAACGACACCAACGCCCATCCTCACCTGAGCAACAACGGTTCGTTCGCCATCGTCCATAACGGCGTCATCGAAAATTACGCCGCCCTCAAGAAGCAGATGAAGGCGCAAGGCATCGTCTTCCGCAGCGACACCGATACTGAAGTCATCGCCCAACTCCTCGAACAGCATTACGACGGCGATCTCGTTCAGACTGTGCAGAAAATCTTGCCCCTTCTCAAGGGAACCTATGGCCTGGCTGTCATCAGCCCGCTTCATCCCGATCTACTCATTGGCGCTCGGCTCGGCAGCCCGCTTGTCGTCGGCATCGGCGACAACGAACACTTCCTCGCCAGCGATCCCGCCGCTTTGCTCAGCAGCACGCGCAAAGTCGTCTACCTTCAAGACGGGCAGCTGTGCGTGCTCCACAAGGATAGCTGGCACCTCCTCGACGCCAACGCTGCCCACATTGATCCGACCGTGCACAATATCGACTGGAATCCCGTCGATCACGAAAAGGGCGATTTCGAGCACCACATGCTCAAGGAAATCTACGAACAGCCCGAAGCTCTCGAAAACGCCATGCGTGGCCGACTCAACGATGAAGACGCCTCCGCCCATTTCGGCGGCCTCAATCTCGACTCCAAGCAGCTGCGCCGGGCCGAACGCTTGATCTTCACCGCGTGCGGCACGAGCTATCACGCGGCTCTCGTCGGCGAATATCTGTTCGAGGAATTTGCACGCATTCCGGTCGAGGTCGAATACGCCTCGGAGTTTCGCTACCGCAACCCGCCGATGGAACGCAACACAATCGTGCTCGCTATCACGCAGTCGGGCGAAACCGCCGATACGCTGGCGGCATTGCGCGAGGCGAAACGCAAAGGCCATCCCACGCTCGCATTGTGCAACGTCGTCGGCAGTACGATCGCCCGCGAAGCCGACGGCGGCGTCTACCTGCACGCCGGTCCGGAGATCGGCGTCGCCAGCACCAAGGCGTTTAGCAATCAAGTCGCGGTGTTATCCATGCTCGCGCTGTATATGGGCCGACTAAGGCATCTATCGAGCCTGCAAGGGGCTCGCATGGTGAATGAAATCCGCGCCATCCCTGGGCACGTTCGCCGAACGCTCGAATGCCATGATCAAGTTCGCCGAATCGCCGAGAAGTATCACCACGTTAACAACATGCTTTACTTGGGCCGCCAATACCTGTTTCCGGTCGCACTCGAAGGCGCGCTCAAGCTCAAGGAAATCAGCTACATCCACGCCGAGGGTTATCCCGCGGCCGAGATGAAGCACGGCCCGATCGCGCTCGTGGACGAGAACACGCCTTCGGTTTTCTTGATCCCGTCGAGCGGCGTGGTTGACAAGGTCATGAGCAACCTGGAAGAGATCAAGGCACGCGGCGGCCCGGTGATCGCGATCGCGCCGACGGGAGACGAAGAGCTGGCTGACCACATCCGTTCACGAGCGGATGACGTGATTTTCATCCCAGAGGTGCCGGACTATTTGCAGCCGCTCGTCGCCGCCGTGCCGTTGCAGCTTTTGGCGTACTACATCGCCGTGATGCGCGGTTGCGATGTGGACAAACCGCGCAATCTTGCGAAGAGCGTGACGGTGGAGTGAATCGTTTAGCCGCGACGCGCCAGCGGAGCGCGTACTGCCGTCCCGCGCTCCGCTGGCGCGTCGCGGCTAAACACAAATTGCGCGATCCTGCCGACTGTAGCGATTGCATCGATCTGCGAACCATTTCCGCGTGTCAAATTTTCCCGTTTGGGCAAGACAAATCGATTGTTCCGAATAATAATGGTGGCAGACCACCTGCTCGGCGCATCAAGCCGAACAGGCCCCAGCGCACATTCATTGCGGAGCCGTTTGCGGAAATTGAGTCGAATCTTCAGATCCGCCGACGCACGCCTCCGCTCCTGATAAGCGAATGTGCCGAAATGCCAAACCGTAGCCGTTTTTCCCACGTTGTGATCGGGTTCGCGATGTTTCTGACGGCGACGTTGCCGTTCGCGTCCGGGCCGGATTTCGGGATGTCGCGCATGACGGCCTCGGAAGGCGTGCCGTTGCAGGCGAAGAACCTGTCAGCGCCTGCGAGCACGGGAGACGACGACTGCCTGCCGAAGTATCCGCCGCCGCCGACCGTGAAGATCAAGGTCCGTGTGCCTGCGAATGCTGAGCCTGGCCAGGCAATCGAATATCGCGTTTGCGTCGAGAATTGCTCGACCGCAGAAGCGCATCACGTCACCGTGAAGAATGCGCTGCCCGCCAACGCCAAATTCGTGAAGTCCGATCCGCCGCCGTCGAAGATCGAACCCGAGTTGACCTGGAACCTCGGCACCGTCGGCGGTGGGGCGACGCGCGAGATCATCCTTGTCCTGCAACCGACCAGTACCGATGACGTCAAGAACTGCGTCCGCGTCCAATTTGAGCACGGCCAATGCGTCACCACGCGCATGAGCGGCAGTGGCGCGGGCAAAGGCGATCGCCCACCGATCGTCAGCGTCGTGCCCGATGTACCGAAAAAGGGCGTCAACGTGCCGGCGTTTGACATCGAGGTCAAGGGACCACTCCAGCAATTCTCTAACCTGCCCGCGAAATATACGATCACCGTCACGAACCTTGGTAAAGCGCGTGCCGTAAATGCCGAGGCTCGACTGTTCTTTGCGACGGACAAGCTCACCGTTGTCAACGCCAGCGACAAGGCCGACAAACAGGGCAAACTCGTCGAGTGGAAGCTCGACGACATCGAGCCGGGTGCATCGCGCACCATCGACGTTACGTTGCGGGCTACGGAGAAAGGCGATTACTGCTTCAACGTCGCCGCCACGGCCGACGGCCAATTCGCCAAGCAGGTGGAAGTATGCACGAAGTTCGTCGGCGTTTCAGCGATGACGATGGAGATGTTCGATCACAATGATCCAGTCTTTGTCGGCGACAAGGCTCGCTATCCGATCGTAATTCGCAATCAGGGCGGCGAGCCGTTGACCAACATCGTCGTCCGAGCACTGATTCCACCGCCGTTGAAACTTGAACGGGCCAACGCCAAGTTCACTGTCAAGGACCCAGAGGCCGCAGGGCAATGGATCGAATTCCTGCCGTTACCCAAGATCGACGTGAACGCGGAAGCACGCTACGAAATACAAGTCGAGGCACTAAAAATTGGCGTGACGCGCTTTCATGTCGAAGTTCGCGCGGATCAGCTGACGAGCAAGCTTCCGGCGATCGAGCAGGAATTGACGACCATCGTTGACGACCGCGAGGCCATCCGTCCGAAGGTGAAGGAACTGAGCCGACAGCGGTAGTACGGTAGGTTACAATTCAGACAAAGCCAAGTTTTGAATCAAATCATTCCAACCGCGTGATGCATTGTTGTACTCCGTACTCCGTACTCAATACTGAGTACCGAGTACGGAATTGCGGATTGCTCTCTCCCCCGGTAAGATAATACAGTGGCGGTGTTGGAATCCTGGCTGGAGATTCCAGCCATGTTGCAAGACGAAATGGAAGAGCAACTGCAATCGCTCAAGCGCGAAGTGGACGAGCTTCGCGCCGAGGTTGCGGAACTGAAGCGAAAAACGCCCGACGACGAACCTTTGCTACCCGGCGTCGAATACGACTTCGTGCCGAAGGTGGTTGAGAAAAACACAATTACAATAACGGCTCGAATTACGGGTGTAATTCGCGAGCCGAGTACACTCGGTTTGACCGACGAGGAATGGGAATTGTACTCTAGCCCGGATGAATAAATGGACGACACGTGTTGGTACGAAATCGTGACGGGAGATACCCTTTTTCAGGGTAATTTTCTTCTTGCGTGCCCGTCACGCTTGGAACGCGACTGGCCATGGCCGTTGCCACCGGATGCCCTCGCGATGCAATGGGTTACGACTGATTTGGTCGTACTTACTCAGAGTTGCAACTTACAACATAGCCGAATCGCGGAGGTTTTTCTTGCACAGGTCGCAAGCTGGTCCACCGTCGTCAAGGAAGAAAGTGCTCGCGGAAATAGCACTGTGTTGTCACGCGAGTTCCGCAAAAAACTTATCGAAGGAAACATACCCGGCCTATCGTTGTTGCACAAACATAGCGATTCGGTTTTTCTCGATTGGTCCGTTGTGAACTTCAGGCGGCTTTATTCGGTCCCTCTGGTTTTCTTGCAGAAATTCGCAGGGTCCTGCGGCCCGCGCCTACGATTGCGCTCGCCCTATCGCGAGCATCTTGCCCAAGCGTTCGCACGCTATTTCATGCGCGTCGGACTGCCGCACGATGCTAAGGCGTTTGAGAAAGAAGGTGATGCGAAGTGACCACGAAATCGACGGACAATCCATACCGCAGTCTGCCTGCCGTAAATAAATTCTTGCAAGTACCGACGCTTGCTATGCTGATCGCGATGCACGGGCACGACAGCGTCGTCGCAGCGGTGCGGGCGGAGCTTGCGGACGTTCGCCGACAACTATCGCTCGGGGTTTTGCCGGACGGCGAGTGTTCCTCCGATGCGATCGCGAAGAAGGCGGCAGCGCGGTTGGATCGCGATGCACAACCGCGTTTGCGTGCCGTCATCAACGCCACGGGCATCGTGCTGCACACCAATCTCGGCCGCGCGCCGATGGCAGCACTCGCGGCCCAGGCGGCGCACGATGCGGCCTGCGGATATCTGAACCTCGAACTCGATCTCGAGACCGGCAAGCGCTCGTCGCGGCAAAACCCGATTCGCGACTGGGTCACCCAGCTTACCGGCGCGGAGTCTGCGACGGTCGTCAACAACAACGCCGCCGCCACGGTCATCGCGCTGCGAGCTCTCGCTCAAGGCCGCGAGGTCATCGTCTCACGCGGACAACTCATCGAGATCGGCGGCAGCTTTCGCATTCCAGACATCATGGCCGTCTCCGGCGCGACTTTGCGCGAAGTCGGCACGACCAACATCACGCGCCCAGCCGACTACGAAAAAGCGATCGGCCCGGCGACCGCGGCGCTGATGCAAATCCATACATCGAACTATCGCATCGCCGGCTTCACCGAAGCGGTCACCACGGCGGAACTCGTCGCGCTGGGCAAGAAGCACAACCTGCCGGTAATCGACGACATCGGGTCTGGCGCGCTCATCGACTATCAGCGTTTCGGTTTGGCCGGCGAACCGATGGCGCGGGCCAGCATCGCCGACGGGGCGGACCTTGTGCTCTTCAGCGGCGACAAGTTGCTGGGCGGACCGCAAGCAGGCATCCTGGCGGGGCGGCTCGAATTGATCCATCGCATCGAAAAAGACCCACTCATGCGCGCCTTCCGCTGCGACAAAATGACCTTGGCCGCCCTGGAAGCGACGTTGCGAATCTACCTGAACGAAGAACGCGCTTTACGAGAGATACCAATCCTTCATCTGCTCGGCCTATCAACGGACGAACTCCGCATTCGGGCCGAATCGTTGGCAGTTCGGCTCAAGGCGATTCCAGGATGGGCAAGCGTCGAAGCCAAGCCGGATGTCGCCTACGTCGGCGGCGGTTCTCTGCCCGATCAACATTTGAGCACCTGGGTCGTCGAAGCCAAACCGGGCGTTTGCAGCGACGACGATTTGGCCCAGCGACTTCGCGTCGGCACACCAGCGGTGATGGCACGCATCCGCGATGGCAGGCTTGTGTTCGACGTGCGGACGATATTTGCGAGCCAAACCGACGCCTTGGTGACCGCCGTCACTCAAGCGATGCCGAACGCTTGAGCATCGATAAATTACGCACGACCCCTACATCGCGCATTTTTTTCGCAGCGTGACGTGAAGTGTCCCCTTGACACGCTTTCCTATCTGCACGTAAACTACAGTATTACGCCCATGGTGAATCCGGGCGTCCGATCGCGCGGATTGTTTCCTTTTTGAAGATTTTCGGCTGTCAGGTTTCGAGATCAGCGAATCGATGGGATGACCCAACCGGGGAGATGTGCGACTGTGAAAGCGATCATCAGCGATATCCATAGCAATCTGGAGGCCTTCCAGGCCGTCCTCGCCGACATTGCCGCCAACAATGTCACGGAGATTTATTGTCTCGGCGACATCATCGGGTATGGCCCGAACCCGCGCGAATGCATCGACCTGGCCATGACGTGCAACATGGTCTTGCTCGGCAACCATGATCAGGGCGCCATGTTCGACCCCGATGGGTTCAACGGTGCCGCCGAACGCGCGATCTTCTGGACCCGCTCGCAACTCGAAGCCTCGGCAGAAAACCGCGGCAAACGCGAAGCACGTTGGGAATTTCTCGCCGAGCGACCGCGCACTTGGAAGGAAGACGGCTGCCTCTTCGTCCACGGTTCGGCTCGCAACCCGCTCAACGAATACGTCTTCCCCGAAGATATCTACAACCAGCGCAAAATGGATCGAATCTTCGCACTGGTCGACAAGGTGTGCTTCCAGGGCCACACACACGTGCCTGGCGTCTTCACGGAAAGCTTGCAGGACGAATCGTATCAGTTTCAGTCGCCCGAAGATTTTAACTACACCTTCAAGCTCGACGATCGCAAGGCGATGGTAAACGTCGGCTCGGTCGGCCAGCCGCGCGACGGCAATTGGCGTGCGTGCTATGTCCTGCTCGACGGCAAGAATATTACCTTCCGCCGCGTCGAGTACGACATCGAAACGACCGTCGGCAAAATTCACGGCATTGAGGATCTCGACGATTTCCTCGGCGATCGCTTGCGCGAGGGGCGATAATTTCTTCTTACGCCGTTGCGGCATATTCGCAATCTTCGGGTCCGACTGGATCAAACCGAGTTGCTCGCGGTGATCGAGGCCTTCTCGCGCGAATTCGAGATAGCGTGCCACGTAACAGGCCGTACGGTCCTTTCGCAGCCTGATCGGCCTGCCAAAGCAGCGCCTCCGATGTTGCTCGCTTGCAGGCGGTGCAGACCAAAAATAGCACTGGAGACGCTGCCCGTCGTCGTCACTTTGTAAATGCTGATACAGAATCACCGCTCGCCGCCACTGCCGGCTCATACTTTTGTAGGCTGCATCAAATATCCGTTACAGCAACTCCGCGATCGGCTCGCCATTTGGCAGCAGCGGGATCGGGCGACCTTGCGGATTGACGAAGGCCCGCGTGTGATCGATGCCGAGGTGGCGGTAAACGGTGGCCAAGACGTCGTTGGGATGCAGAGGCCGATCCTGCGGCCGTTCGCCACGAGCGTTAGTCGAGCCGACCGCCTGGCCCATGCGCATGCCGCCGCCGGCGATCATCGCCGACATGCTGGTTGGCCAATGGTCGCGCCCGCCACGATTGATGCGCGGCGTACGGCCGAACTCGCCCCAGGCCAACACCATCACCTTGCGATCCAGGCCGCGCGTGTACAGGTCTTCGATCAGGGCGGTGACCGCGATGTCATAGGTCCGGACACGTCGCGGCAGGCTTTGCGTCAAAGCGTCGCCGTGATCATCCCAGCCGCCCATGCCGATGCCGACGAAGCTGACGCCGGCTTCGACGAGCCGACGCGCAAGCAAGCAACTTTGGCCCCACGGTTGCGCGCGTTCGATGGTGGCGCCGTAACGGTTGCGGATTGGTGCCGGTTCGCGGCTCAAATCGAGAGCTTCGCGCGCCGCCCGCCCGGTGACCATCTCGAACGCCTGGCGCGTGAATGCGTCCATCCCTTCCATCATGCCGTTGGTATCGACATCGCGGCGCATGCGATCGAGTGATGACAGAAGCGCTCGCCGATTCTGCAAGCGCAAGAGCGACAGGTCCGCCGGCGGAATCAGCGCCCCGGCGCCATCACTTGTGTTCGCGGCAAAGGGATCAAACGCGCTGCCCAGATAGACGCCGCCGCCGACATCGCCCTTGAAGATGCCAGCCGACGGCACGCAGACGTAATGAGGCAAGCCACGCCGATCCTGCTCGCGGGCCTTGGCGACGATGGCGCCGACGCCCGGGTAGATGAACGTGCCTTCGTTCGTTCCTTGCGGATGCGGATAGCCCGAGTTCAGGTTCTTAACCGCGCTGCCGTGGCCGCTCTCGCGATGAGCGAGCGAGCGGACGACGGCAAACTTGTCGGCGATCTGCGCGTGCAGCGGCAGCGTTTCGCAGAGGTTGACGCCGGTGACGTTCGTGCGGATCGTCTGATACGGCCCGCGATACTCGACCGGCGCATCCGGCTTGGGATCGTACGTCTCGAACTGCGACGGCCCGCCGTCGAGCCAGAGCAGAATCACGGCGGTGTCAGAGGTTGCACGCTCTTGCGCTCGCAAGCGCAGGACGTCCGGCAACGTCAGACTCCCCAAACCGAGGGCGCCGATTCTCAAGAACGAGCGGCGGGAGATGCCTTCACACGTAAGCGATGAGCCGCGGAACAGGTCCAACATGGCAACACTCCTTGAAAACCTTCTTGAAATCTCAAGCTAATTCCCCAGCCTCGACCAAATGCACCGGCACTTGCTCGATAAGGACAATTTCCTGGGCGGCCACGTGGTCTTGTTGGAGGACCCATTTCAGATGCCGCACGCAAGTCAGCGCCTCCGCGACCTGTAACGTATAGACAATCACAAGGATGTGATGGTCCACGATCGGCTTATCAGTTCCAGCGGGGAGCCAAGTGCCGGACCAGGGCGGAAAACCCTGCAGGGTCGATTGCGAGAAACCGCCGAAACAATCGCGCAGAAGGGTGTCGAGAAGCAGCCGTTGGTCCTCGGAAAAAACAGGTCTGCCTTCGGCCTGGCCAGGCCTTCCAGCGGCGGCGCGAGCCGGCCGATGTAGCGCTCGCGCAGCAAGGCAAGGGCGTCCTCAAGACCTAGTTTTTTTGACGGTTGCTTTCTTGCCACTGGTTCTGCCCTCCTCTCCATGTGCCGAGACCACACCCGCTTCGACAAGCGCGTTGAATTGCTCGTCGGTGACCACGATGACGGGAGCGGACGACGGCCCGACTCCAAGCCAGGTGCCTTTCGTGTGGTCAAGCACGCGGAGCGCCGCCTTATGCTGTTCTCTGTTTTGAATGTGAATCTTGTGTGCCATCTTCATCCCCTCTGAAATCACTGGTCCGGTGGGCAGTCTGACTTCCCGATCTGTGGATCATTGTACAGCGTGAAACCCGAGTGAACGATGGATTCGGATTCAAGCCGACCCGATCGTTTATCCGGCAGGCGGAGCGGACCGCGATCAATGATTAAACAAAAATTCCTTCGTATTCAGCAACGCCCAGAACACGTCCTCATACGCTTCCTTGCGATTGCCTCCAGCGGTCAAATACGCCTCGACGGTGCGCAGCTCCTCGGCGACCGGTGGCCGGGCGTAGACCCAATGGTAGATCTCCTTGATCTTATCCGGAACGGGCCGCGAGTCCGCTGCGAGTTGAGCGACGCGGCCGCTCTTGTCTTTGAGTTTATTGTGCAGCTCCGTCGAGCCGATCAGGTACAGGCTTTGGTTGAGCGTCGCGGCCCCGCTGCGTTCGCATTCACACGCCGAACTGCGATCCGGTTTGCCGAACGCCATTAAGAGCGGCGTCTTGATGGCTTCGTCGGGCAATTCGATCGCCCGCGTGGCAGCGGTCTTGGCCGAGCCGCCGCCTTTGGTGGAAACGAACCTGACGGAAACGCCGGTCACCTGATCGAAAGCGTCGAACAACACCTCGGCGGGAAGCCGTCGCGGATAGAAGCGCGCATAGTTCTGCTTGTCCTTGGGATTGTGCTCGTTCGGCGTCGACGAAAGCTGATACGTCTTGCTCGTGCAGATCGTGCGGATCAGATGCTTGAGGTCGAACTTGTGATCGAAAAAATCCTTGGCAAGCGCATCAAGCAACGGCTCATTGCTCGGCGGGTTACTGACGCGCATGTCGTCCGGCATATCCACGATGCCGCGACCGAAGAAATGCGACCAGTAGCGATTGGCGATGGCGCGAGAGAAGAACGGATTGTCGGGTCGCACCATCCAGTCGACCAGCTTGTGACGTGGATCATCCGACGCGGGCACGTCGAGTTCCTTGCCGTCGAGGGGCCGTGGCTTCGTATAGCTCTTGCCGTGAGGTCCGGTGACCTTGCCATCCGGCATCAGAATGACGCGAGTGTCGTTGGCATTGGCCTTGGTGTTGGCTTTCTTGGCTTGAGATCCATTCTTGGGATTGACGAGTTGTACACGGGCAAAGTAGGCGGCCAGGCCCCAGTAATCGTCCTGGCTCCATTTCTCGTAAGGATGATGATGACACTGGGCACATTGAATGCGTGTGCCAAGGAAGACCTGGGCAGTGTCATCGACGAGGGCTTCGGGCGTGCGCAGGACGTTGTACCAACCGACTGGCGGCTGTGCTTTTTCTCCAGCGAAATCGCCCGTGGCCGTGACGATCTCGCGAACGAACTGGTCATACGGCTTGTTCTTGGCCAAGCTGTCGCGAATCCAGCCGTGCAGAGCGAGCGTGCGTTCTTGTTTGCCGCCGACGCCGACAATGCCGTCGCGGCGGTTGCGCAGGATGTCGCCCCACTTCAGGGCGAAGTAGCTCGCATACGCGGGACGTTCGAGCAGATTGTCGATCCGCTTGGAACGCTTGTTGGCGTCGGTGTCGGCAAGAAAGGTCAGAGCTTCCTTCGCGGTCGGCAGCGTGCCCGTGATGTCGAGGCTGACGCGCCGGAGAAACTCGCTATCGCTGCACAGTTCCGATGGCGGCAGGCCCAACTGCTTCAGCTTGGCATGTACGTGCGTGTCGATGAAATTCGCTGGCTGCGGGAACGTGTATTTATCGAGCGGGGCACCCTGCGGAATCGTGGCGCGAAACACGCCGACGTGGCCCAGATAGCGGACCATGATCGCACCATCGCCGGGAGTGTCGAGCGTTTCGATCAGACCGCCTTCGGCGACGCTGGCGATTTCCGGTTGGTTGCTGGAATACTCGGCGTCGGCGGTGACATCGCGGCGGGAACCATCGCTGAACAATGCGGTCACAGTGATTTGTTGCACCGACTTGGGCGCCACCAGCCGATGCGCCGGCGCAACCGCCAAGCCGACGACCTTCGGATCGGTAGCGTTGCCAAACGGCACGCCAATCCGAATCCAGCGCAGTATCGTTTGGTAATCGCGCGACTCGGGATCGAGTCGCCTGCCGCCGCCGTGAGCCATCGCGCCGGTTGGCTTGGTGAGCAATAGGCTCGCCTCGGGTATCGCGATGAGGATGCGCCGAACTCGTGCTTCGCGCGTCAACGCTTCAAAATCAACCTGCGGCTCAAAGCCCAGAAGTGACAGCCGAAAGCCGTTCTGGCCCGTCGATTTGCCATGACAGGCGCCGCTGTTGCAGCCGAGCTTGCTAAAGATCGGCACGATCTCGTTGGTGAAGTTGATCGGTTGTTCCCGGTCCGCGTTTTCGACGGTGACGAAAACCTTGACCGACTTGCCGTCGAATTCGGCAAGGACCTCCGTCGTTCCGTTTTTCACGGCGGAGAGCAGTCCATGGGCATCAATACGCACGATCTGCGAATCGATGGCGCGATACTTGGCCTGTCGAGTGAGATCGCGAATGCCGCCGTTGGCGAAGTGACCGGTGATGACGAGTTGCTGCAATTGGCCGGTGCCGCGCACCAGGACCTTTTCGGAAAGGGCGGACAGGCTGCGCAGGTCTCCGGTGCCAATGGGAAGGGCATCCTCGGCCCGGAGGGACAACGTCCAACCGAGAGCGAGAAGGCAGGCCGGTACTATGTGTTTCATCTTCGTGATTCCCTGGGAGCAAGCGGAGGCAGGATGCAATTGAAAATGTGCATTCATTTTGCAATCTGCAATCTGAAATCTGCAATTATCCCAATCCCGCTAACGCGCCGGTGCTGACGCCGAACTCGCGGCGTTCGATGCCTGCGAGCTGCGTGAGCGTCAGCCACAGGTTGCTCAGCGAGGTGCCGTTGGCGAATTGCACCTGCCTGCCGGTGCGACGCAGAAGGCCGGCGCCACCGCCGGCGAGGAGGCATGCCACATCGCGTGTGCCGTGACCGACCCAACCCGTGCCGTTGTTGCCACAACCGTAAACGATGATGCTGTTGTCGAGCAGGTTGCCGTTGCCCTCGCGGCTCGCACGCAAACGCTGCAAGACATAGAGCAATTGCTGCACATACCAGCGATCGAAAGCCTGGATCATCGGCTTGGTCGGCACGGGATCGTGCGTGCAGGAATGGTGGCCGAAGTCAAGGTAGCGATTCTCGACCTGGCCCGCGAACCGGGCGAGGTCGATGTCGCAATCGACGAGCCGACGGGCGTAGGTTCCTTCGTTGGTGTCGTCGCCAAAGAGGAGCGTGACGACGCGGGTCATGTCGGTTTGGAACGCCAGCACCATCAGATCGCCCATGAGACGGAGATAGGTCGTCAGGTCCGTAGGAACGCCCTGTGGCCTCGCCATGGTCGGTCGCGGTCGGCGGTCGGCACTTTGCTCGAAGGCGACGATCTGCCGTTCGAGCGTGCGCACCGATTCGAGATACTCATCAAGCCGCCGTTGGTCGTTGCGGCCAAGATTCAGCCGCAGCCGACGCGCGTCTTCGCCGACCACGTCCAATACGCTGCGGCGATAGAAGTCGCCCTGCGGGTCGCCGAACATGCGAGCGAAGACATCTCGCGGGTCGGTCTCGACGCCATTGGGCAGGCCGGGAGCACGCCAGGAGACGTAGCGCGAGTGCATATTGCGGCCAATGTTGTTGCAGCTCAGTTCGAGCGAGCGCAGCGGCGTGTCTCGGCTGAGCCGTTCGGCGAGGATCTGATCGAGCGTCGCGGCGGTTTCCGCGCCCCAGGTATCGGTGCGACCGTGGGAAGCGCTGCTCAAATAGACTGCCGCGGCCCCCATGTGTCCGCCCGGCGGGTGGCCACGGCCGTTGAGGCCGTCGAGCACGAGCAACGAATCTTTGACCGGATCGAGAATCGAGAGCGTTGGCGAAAGTTGAAAGTCGCGCCCTTCGCCGCGCGAACCTTTCCACGCCGTCGCCTCGGCCCCGATGGGATGATAGATGAAGGCGACGCGCAATGGCGGCCGATTGGTCTGACCTTGCGCCGGAAGCATCGCCTCCAGCCAGGGCAACGTGACCGAAGCGCCGACGCCGCGCAACAGAGTGCGTCGTGATAGGTGCCAGCTTTTCATGTGTGCTCCATGGAATGCCTACGATTGTGCCGGTTTCTGTACGGCTCGCAGTTGCCGAAGCTCCGCCTCGGCTGCGTCCGCCCGCTGCTTCTCGACTTCGGCCCGCTGGCTCGCGGCCTCGCCGCGCCGGCGTTCGACGTCCGCTATTTCCAGCGCTGCGGGAATCACGTTGCCGTCTTTGTCGAAGAAACGCAGGTAGACTTCTTCTTTCCCCTGGTACTTGCCGGCCCACAGTCCCAGCCAAAGGCCGAACTGTTCGGACCAGAGCCAACTTTGTTCATTGGATTCGATGGCATGGTAACGACCGTTCTTCAGACGCCAGCCTAGCAGTTTTTGTTCGGCTGGATTGTAGATGAAGTATTCGCTGGTGTGAAAGACCCGCTCGTAGGTGTCTTTCTTGACGCCATGATCCAGGTACGCCGTGGTCGGCGAAGTAAGCTCGATGATGACGTCTGGGTATTTGCCGCCTTCGCCCCAGACATACCACGCTCCGCGTGGCGGGTTGAGCGAGGCTTCCTTGACAAAAAAGAAGTCGGGGCCGCGAAAGTTCCGATCGCGCGCTTGCTGTTCGTCGAAATAAATGAACATGTTGCCGCCGACGAAATAGTCGTCGCGGCCTCTGTGCAAAAGGCCGACCAGTTCGATGAGCAGCGTCATTTCCAGCCGATGCCAATCGCTTTCCAAGTTAGTACCGTCCTCTTCGGGCAGGTTTGTGGGAGGGTAGCGAAAATCGTCCACTAAGGGTTGGGCTCCAGGTTGAACCGTGGCTGTTGACATTTGTTGCTCCGATGTATCGCAGGGCATACTTGTTACGGTCTGACAAAGAGTTCAACGCCCCACTCGTAGGGATTGCTCTGTCTACTCAACAGGAACCACCGCGACCCGTTGTCGTTTTCTTCGATGAAAGCTATTCCGTGTTCAGCCATGTAGGCCAGGTAACGATAATACAACGCCGGTTCTCTGGCTGATCCCCCGCGCCACAAGTGCCATTCCTCAAACACCGACGTTCTGACAGCGGAACGCAAATCTTCCACGACCATTTCATCGTGCTCGGCAGTGCATAGGTAGCCGTCTTCGATTCGGTACACCAATCCCATCGCGACTACAAGTGAGACCAACTTCAGCTAGAGGTCTTCGCGATGGAATCGAAATCTATCGTCCATCTTGAACCCATTTGGATGAACTGGTCCTTGAGCAACCCAGGTTGGATTCTACCAGGCGCGACGCTTCCCATCAATGAAAATCAGTCCACGCTCTCTCTCCCCCGCCGATGCCGAAACGGATAGCTCTTCGCGATCTCCATCACTACCCGCGAAAACCTGTAGTCATCGGCGGCAACTCGCGCCGTAATCTCACGCACGGTCTTCGCGTCGTAATAGTCGAGCTTGCGGCCCAAGCCATACGCCAGCATATGCTCGACGAAAGCTCGTGTAAACTCCAACTTTCGCGAAACCAGCACGGCTTTCAAATCCGCGATCCCCTTGAACTTCGTGCCGTCGATCAGTTCACCCGATGCGTCGATCGGCTGCGACTGATCCATCTCGCGCCAACGGCCCACCGGGTCGTATTTCTCAAGCGCCATGCCCAGCGGGTCGATGAGCCGATGGCACGACGCGCAGTTCAGGTCGGCTCGATGCTTCTCCATGCGCTGGCGGACCGTGAGCGCCTTTGCGTCCTGCTTGTCTTCGCGCAGCACATTATCGACCTCCGGCGGCGGCGCGGCGGGCTGCGTGCCAAGGATCGTTTCGAGCACCCATTTGCCTCGCGCCACGGGGCTCGTCCGCAGCGATTGCGATGTGCCGGTGAGCATCTTGCCCATCGTCAACACGCCGCCGCGCGTCTTGTCGGGATACTTCACGCGATACCAGTTCGGCAGCGTGTTGGGCGACGGTTTCTTGCCAGGGAAGTTCGCCAGGCCATAATGCTGGGCGAGCGGATAGCTGATGAACCCCCAGTCGGCGTCGATAAACTCCACGATGCTGCGATCCTCGACCATGATCGCGTCGGCGAAGAGCATCACCTCCAGCGTCATCTGTTCGCTCAGGTTGTTCTGGAAGTAGCTCGCGAATTTATCAGCATCGGGATTCGCCCGTTCGAGCCGATCGACTTGCAGCCATTGCATGAGGAACCCGTGCAACAACCCATCGCGCGAACGCCAGTCGCTCATCATTCGGCGGATTTGGGCATCGAGCACCTTCTCGTCGCGCAGTTGTCCCTGCTCCGCGAGCTTGAACAACTCCTGATCCGGCATGCTGCTCCACAGGAAATACGACAGCCGTGCTGCTAACTCGTAGTCGTTGAGCGGCTCGACGGGGGGTAATTTTGCATTTTGAAGAATACGACGCGGAGCGTCGTGCCACAATAATAGGAAGTTCGGCGAGACCAAAATCGCCTGCAATGGCAAGCGGATCGATCTCTCGAAATTCTCGCCCTTCGCCTGGGCAAGATCGAACAACTTCGCATAGCGCTCCGCTTCGTCGGCGTCAACAGGCCGACGAAACGCTCGGCTCGCGAAGCTTTGCAGCAACTTCACCAGTGTCTGTCGCGGAGTCATTCCGTTCGGCGGGCCTTTTTCGAGCCTGTCGACTTCTTCTCGTAACGTCCAGTTGTAGCGGCCATTCTTCTCGCGGCCTTTGACCGAGTAGACATCGTCGAGCAGCACTTTGGTGACGCGCAGGTACTTCTCCATCAAGAACGGCGGCAGCGACAGATTGTCGGCGATCGTGTCGAAGCCGCCATCGTTGGTATCTTGAGGCAACATGCGGGCGACGAAATCGGTCGCATGTTCCGGCGGCGGGATCATGCGATACAAACTAATCCGGCCGTCCTTGATCGGCTCGAACGATGTCTTACGCACCGCCGGTCTAGCATTGGTCACCGCCAAATCACGCAGCGTGTTCATGGTTTCACGGACATTCAATCGGCGCGAGGGCAACGGCCCCGGATCGGGATGCCCGTGCCACTTCGCTTGCACGAACACGTCCTCCAACGAACCGATGATTCGCTGCCTTTCGAGCAAAGTCGGCTGTGTGCTAGCCGACGGCGGCATCGAATGCGACCGCAGGCGATCCCAGACCTTCTTCCAGGTCGTGAGCGTTTGCTGTGATTCGAGATTCAGCGACGCTTTGGCTTTCTTCGAGTTGTGACAGGAGACGCAATACCTGCCAAGCAATGGCCGAATCGCGTCGAGATCGGCGTGGCTCTTGTCCTGAGCGCGGACCGTGCCCGTCAGCATGACGATGGCGGCGAGGGAGAGGGGTAGGTTGGCGGGCGTTGAACGCATGGGGAAACACCTTCGTATTGTAACAAAACGAGGTCGCTGCTTGATCGATTCAAACCTCCACCCAATCAATGAGCGAGATCCGCAGTCGCGAAAAAACGCACACCACATAAAAGGAATATATCAGTTTGACATTGCCGTCGCAACGGAACCGTGTGCTCGGCGATTATCGAACATGTGGTTTTTCAGAACAGGTCTTTTTTTCTTGCCAACCCGTCTGACATGCTATCCGTCATTGCATGATGCGCATGGTGCGCATGCAAAAAGGGATGAGCGCCTTGCGCACCATCCCCGACTTCGCGTTACTCGTCCAGTCTTGCTTGCTCTCTGTTTTCTTGTCCAATTCAGCGCTCATTTGGCCTGGAACCGTCACACAGCCACCCTTTGATTTTATCCGCCTCTACGTCTCCTATTTGCCGCTTGCGGCTTAGCGCTCAATTTCGCGCGCCTGACGCGAGCGCCAAGCCGCAAGCGGCCTCCCAGGTCAGGCACACGATCTTACCATCGATCGGCTCTGCGCGGCACGTGCTATTGCGTTTGATTTTGCTTGCAATGGTCG
>CAMAUE010000134.1 GCA_945861245.1 Singulisphaera sp. GP187 | reverse complement strand
GCATTGCGCGAGTTGCCACGCTGTGCAACCGAAAGCCGATTCGTTCAAACCGGCGATGCCCGAATGGAAAAGCGAAGCCCCGAAGCTCGACAACGTCGGGCATCGTTTCAATGCCGATTGGCTCGCGGCGTGGATCCTGAACCCGCGAGCACTGCGACCCGAAGCGACGATGCCCGCAGTGCTGCACGGCGTCGAGAGCGAACAATCCGCCGCTGACATTGCCGCGTATCTTGTCGGCATCAAGTCGGGCGACGCGTTGAAACCGGTCGGTAAAGCCGGCGAGGGCGAAACGCTGTTCCGTCGGCTAGCGTGCAACAGCTGCCATCGCCTCGATGAACCCGCCGCCAAGGACGAACTCGGTCGGCTATCGCTGCATCATGTGAGCGCGAAGTTCACGGGCCACGCACTCGCGCATTTCTTGAAGTCGCCGCACGAGCGCTATCCCTGGACGCGCATGCCTGACTTCAAGCTCACCGATGTCGAGGTCGGCCAGCTCGAAACTTATCTCCGCACGCAAGCCAAAGGCATGACACCCGCGAAACACCAAGGCGACGCCAAGCGAGGCGGCAAGCTGTACGTCGAAGCTGGCTGTGTCCGCTGCCATGGCGAGCCCACGCCCACGGGAAAACCGCTCGATGCGCTGCCGCTTGTCAACCTGGCCGCGTTGGACAAGGGTTGTCTCGCCGAGAAGGACCACGCCAAAGCGCCGAAGTTCGGCCTGTCCGATCCACAGCGTGTTGCGTTGGCCGCTTTCCTCAAGACCGATCGCACGTCGCTGCTTCGCGACACCGCTGCCGAGTTCTCGTTGCGACAAGTCAAGCATCTGCAATGCAACGCCTGTCATCGCCGCGATGGTGATTTGACGCGCTGGCATGCCGTGCTGGAGGAAGAAGGGAAGGAGCCGGAGAAGCTGCCGAGCCTGACCTGGATCGGCGAGAAGCTGAAGCCTGAATACTCGCAACGGTTCATCGCCGGGCTGCACGATAGTCGCGCCCGCCCGTGGATCAAGGCCCGCATGCCGGCGTTTCCCGCCCGTGCCGAATTGCTTGCGCTCGGCCTATCGCACGAGCACGGCTTCGGCGCCAACGAAGACGAGCGCCCGAAACATGATCCCAAGCTGGTCGAGATCGGCGAGAAACTGATCCCACAGCAAGGCGGGTTCAATTGCAACAACTGTCATGGCATCGGCAAGACGCCCGCGATCCAGCCGTTCGAGGCGCCGGGCATCAACCTCACGGATGCCGCGTTGCGATTGCGCCACCACTACTACCAACGCTGGATGCTGACGCCCGACCGCATCGATGTCACCATGCGTATGCCGATCTTTTCAACCGACGGCAAAACGACGCAAATCCGCGATGTCCTCGACGGCGACGCCCGCCACCAGTTCAACGCCATCTGGCACTACATGCAAACGCTGCCGGGGAAGAAGTAGTAACACGCCCTCGGAGTGAAAATCTAAGTCCGTCGATCCTTCCACGTTGCATGTCGCTCATTACTTTGGCATGGGCAACGTGGGGCAGGCTTTCCAGCTTACCGTATTTTGACCACCCTAGGCAAGCCTCGGCAGGCTAGAAAGCCTGCCCCACGGCCTCCAAATTGGATTCTTCCTCAAGGGAGTATTTAAAAAGAAAGCGCAGGCACCCCGTCTGCGCGCGCCCACCTACCTACCTAAATATAAGGGGGCTAACTACCTTATATAAGGAAGATCTGCGGAGACCGCGCTGAACGAATCCTAACACAGGCCGAGGACTGTTCGCAAAGTCAGTTGTGAATAATTTTGTTTAGCCGCGACGCGCCAGCGGAGCGCGGGATAAAGCTCGCGCTTCGCTGGCGCGTCGCGGCTAAACCAAGTTGGATGTTGTTGGATGTTGCTCATGCAAAAGGGATGAGCAACATGAGCAACATCCAAACGATACAGTCTCCCCGACGAAAGGAGACACATACAAGCGATCCTTCGGTCGTCGGTGAGCGGACGGTCGTAGAGATGTTGCATCGCGGCGGCACCGGCGTGTCCTTCATCGGCGGCGCTAATCGAATACAACCTGACCCTTGATGATGGCGGCCTATTTGTGCCATGTATTCTTACATGGCTCCTTATCCCAGAATCTCTTCCACCACATTCCCATGCACGTCCGTCAAGCGATGATTGCGGCCCTGATAGCGATACGTCAACCGGCGATGATCGATGCCCAGGCAGTGCAGCATCGTCGCGTGCAGGTCATGGACGTGCACCGGGTTCTCGTCGATGTTGTACGAGAAGTCGTCGGTCTGCCCGAAGCTGAAGCCAGGCTTCACGCCGCCGCCCGAAAGCCAATAGGTGAAACATCGCGGGTGATGGTCGCGGCCGTAGTTGTCGTGCGTTAGCGTGCCCTGGCAGTAGACGGTTCGGCCAAACTCGCCGCCCCAAATGACGAGCGTATCGTCGAGCAAGCCGCGCATCTTCAGGTCTTTGATAAGCGCCGCCGATGCTTGGTCGGTGTCGCGCGCCTGGCCGGTGATTTGGCGAGGCAGATTGGCGTGTTGATCCCAGCCGCGATGAAAGAGTTGCACGAAGCGAACGCCGCGTTCGGACAGCCGGCGTGCGAGCAAACAGTTGTGGGCGTAGCTGCCGGGCGTGCGGACTTCGGGACCGTACATGTCGAGCACATGGCGTGGCTCGCGCGAGATGTCGGTGAGTTCGGGGACGGCGGTTTGCATGCGAAACGCGAGTTCGTACTGAGCGATGCGCGTGCGGATTTCGGGATCGCCGGATTGCTCGAGCCGAAGCTGATTGAGCCGAGCGAGATCGTCGAGCATTCGTCGGCGGGTCGCGGGATCGATGCCCTCGGGATTGGAGAGAAACAGCACAGGGTCGCCGGTCGAGCGGAACTTGACGCCCTGATACTGCGACGGCAGAAACCCGCTGCCCCACAGGCGGTCGTAAAGCGGCTGGTCGGCGGGATTGCCCGAGCCTTGCGAGATCATGACGACGAACGCCGGCAGATCGCGGTTCTCGCTGCCCAGGCCATACGACAACCAGGCGCCCATGCTCGGCCTACCCGCGAGTTGGGCGCCGCTTTGGAAGAACGTAATGGCGGGATCGTGGTTGATTGCCTCGGTGTGCATCGACTTGATAAAGCAGAGATCGTCCGCGACACTCGCAACGTGAGGCATCAATTCGCTGATCGTTGTGCCAGATCGGCCATGTCGGGCAAAGCGATACATCGACGGCGCGATTGGGAAGCGGTCCTGCGTTGCCGTCATGCCTGTCAGACGCTGGCCCCGACGAACCGAATCAGGCAGATCTTGGCCGAATATCGAACGCAGGCGCGGTTTGTGGTCGAACAGGTCCATCTGCGACGGAGCGCCGGACTGAAACAGATAGATGACACGCTTCGCTTTTGGCGTAAAGTGTGGCACGCTCGGCTGTTCGCCCTGACCGTGGGCGTCGCCGTCGAGCAATCCCGCCAGCGCCGCCGCCCCGAGGCCGACGCCTGAACGTTGCAGAAAATAGCGGCGTGTTTGGAGTTCGTGGTAATCAAGAATTGGCGCTGGCATACTCGTGTCTCACGTCGGTCGGTGAATGGATCCCAAAGTTGATCCTATCACGCGCATGCCGAATTGAAAACGACGAAATCGCGAATCGCAGGTCCGAATTTGTAAATTTGCAACTTAATGAATTAATCATCCGCGAGCAAGCGTGCCCACTTTGCTTTTTGCTGGGTCGTTTTTTCTGGCAGCGGTGTCGACATCGCCGGTTCGGTTTTTTTGTTAGCCACGTCTTTTTTCTTATCCGGGATACTGATCGTCTTGCCGTCACCGCCGTAGCTCATGATGGCCGTTTGCAGCTTCATGTCGTCGTCAAGCATTCGCGTCGGCTTGATGTTTAGCTGCTGCAACACGCCGTGGTAGGCTCGCACGGCTTCCTCGGGACCGATCTCGCCTTCGGCAATCCAGCGCAGGAATCGTACGAAGGCAAGTTGGTTCTCAGCATTATTAATCTTTCGCCCATACAGCGCGACGCGGGCACCGTACTTGCGTGCCTCGGCAAGCAGCTTGAAAGCGTCATAGGTCGTGCCCGCGGAACCGCCGAGGATGCCGACGACGAGGTGCGGATCATAGCGGACGAGGTCTTCCATCGCCTTCGGGCCGTGGTAGACGATCTTCAGAAAAATCGGCCTGCCCTTCGCGGTGACGCCTGCTAACGTGCGGACGATGGCGTCGTTGATATAGTCGCCGAGCTTGGCGGGATCGACCGATTCGGGGCAATTCGGATCAAACACTTCGAGGAAATGACGAAAGCCTTTGCGCTCGGCTTCGATGCGAAATTCCTTGTAGCGTTCGAGTGCTTCACGATCGATGACGTTGTCGTTTTGAAATGTGATGCTGTAGAGCCCGAGGTTCGCGCCAAGGTGGCGTTCGCTCGGTTCGCAATCGAGATGGCCGCACTGAATGTGATCGAGCGTCGCGGTGCGAAAGGGCAGGGCGGGTTGCGTCGGGCTACGGCCTCCGCGCATGACGTGCACGTCGGTCGTGTCGTTGCCGCGGGCGGCGGGCGTGACGTGGCTGTTGTCGAAGATGCGTTTCTGGATGTTGAGGATTTCGTTGGTGTGAGCCGACATCAGCATGATATCGACGAGCCCCTGTTGTACGATCTGCTCGATCTGCTCGCGATACTCTTGCAGCGTGCGATAGCGCAGCTCGGCGGTGTGCGATTCGGGCGATTTGCCGGTCGCGCCGAGACCGAGGGCCATGTCCGCATCCTTGGCATCGGCGAGGATGAAATCCTTGGCGCTGCTCGGATTGGCGTGGATGCGAGACAGCTTTTCGTTGAGAGACTTAATCATCAAAAAGACCAAATGCAATGAGGAATGAGGAATTAGGAATTAGAAATTATCCGATGCACTTTCAGCTTCCTTGTTGGTTGTCCGGCCTTTCGCCGTCGCCAGGGATTTGCCTAGGATTGCCGCGATTTCGTTGGATTCTTGCAAGATACTGTCGATTAGGTCTGGCTTGACAAGATTCGTTTTCTGAACGAGCCTTAACCAGTATCAGGACTCACGAGCTTCCTTGCAGGCGATACCGAGTTTATGATTAAAATCCGCTTTGCTCTCGGCTCCACGAGCTTCCTCGTAGTTCGCGCCGACTGCCGTCCCGCTGCGCAGCAGTTGCCCAGCGATATGCCGGCCGACGGCACTCCTGGGCAATGCCGAAACGAGTCGAATGATCCGCGCGGCGAAATCCAGAAAGCGCTCGGATAGATCGTCGCCCCTCATCGTATCCTCCTCAATTCCTAATTCCTCGTTCCTCATTCCTCATTTCTTCCCCGCCCACGCCGCACGCGGAATCGCACGCTCGGGTGGCTTCGCCTGTACACCGTTCTGCGCAGGGGCCGGCCCACCCGCAAGCCGCGCTTCGACCTGGGAAATTGTGTCGCGCAGTATGCGAGCCGAGCCTTGGAGGCCAAGGCGTTCTTTGGGCGTCAGCGCGAGCTCTATCTGCTTTCTAACTCCACCACAGCCGACTTCGGTTGGGACGGACAGGCAGACATCGTTGATGCCGTACGGGCCGTTGATGAGCGTGCTGACGGGCAGGATGCGCCGATTGTCGAGCGCGATGGCATGCACGACTTCGCGAATCGACAGGCCGACGGCGAAGCCCGCGCCGCCTTTGAGCTTGATGACTTGCGCGCCAGAGCCTTTGGTCGCTTCAAAGATTTCCTTGGCCATGCTCGCATCAAAGCCAGGCCATTGTTCCATCGGCAAACCGTTGATCGTCGCGCTCGACCAGATCGGCGTCATGCTGTCGCCATGCTCACCGAGGATCATCGCGTTGACCTGCGTAGCCGGCACTTGCAAGCGCTTGGCGAGAATACTGCGAAAGCGCGTCGTGTCGAGCACGGTGCCCAAACCGATAACGCGCTGCCAGGCGAGGCCGAGCTTTTTCACCGCGAGATAGGTGAGCACATCGACCGGATTGCTGACGACGACGACATAGGTGTTTTCCTTTACGCCCGCCGATTTCATCTGGGTCAGGATGCCGGTGAAGAGATCGACGTTGCGCGTGATGAGGTCAAGCCGGCTCTCGTCGGGTTTACGACGTAGGCCGGCCGTGATGACGACGATTTGGCTGGTCGCGACATCGCTCATGTCGCCGGCATAGATGCGTTGGTCGGCGACGAGGCTGGCGCCGTGCAGGAGGTCGAGCGCCTCGCCTTGCGCCTTCTCGGCATTCGCGTCGATCAAGCAAATGCTGCTGACGACCCCGCCGCACTGAAGTGCGAACGCCGTCGAGCTGCCGACCAATCCACCGCCGCCGATGATGCTGACTTTCATGAGGGGAGCCTTTATCCTTTGGTCCAGTCTTCGAAGCGAAGGCCGGGTACTTTGATGAAATCACGGGCGTTGCGTGTCAGTAAAGTTGCGTTGAGCGAAATGGTGACGGCTGCAATTTTCAGATCCATCGTTTTGATGCGCACCTTTTTCGCTCGGAACCTTTGATAAGCGACGGCAGCTGTTTCGTCGAAATCGAATATCGTCAACGAACAGTAATTTTCGAGTTGCTTGCGATACGCGACGACTTCTTCGAGCACTGTTTCCTTTTGCCTGATGAACTCCAACCAACCTCGACATTGTTCCTCATAACTGATGATGGAAACACCGTATTGATCTGGCTTGAGTGCGAGCAACCGATCGCGCAATCGATTCGCAGACGGATTCCCTCCATATTCAAGCAAGGTGATACAATCGGTATCAAGAATCTACATGCGACCGCCTCCGTTTCGGTTTCCTTGGTTCTCCATCGTCGGATGATTCGCGCTGCTCTCGGCCCAGCTCCATGGCCACAAGATAATCCTGATCGTTCGCAAACGCGCCAAATACCTTCTCTAACCAGACGTGTCCCGTCAAGCTAGTACCACTTTGGGCACGCTTTTCCTTTAGCTTGATCACGTCCGCTTCCAGTAGTGAGAGACGCTGTTCGATTTTTTTGATGGCTGTCATGTGTGAAGTCTCCTTTTTCTCCGCTCATTATATCACGCCTTCGACTCCGACAAAGCCGCCATCACCTTCTCGGTGACGATGCGGACTAGCTCTTCCATGTCCTTCACTTTGACCTCGGCTTTCGGCGTCGGGTTCGCGCACGTCGTGGTGCAGCCGCGATTCGAGGCGTCGTCGTCGGTGTAGCTCGTCGGCTCCTGGCCTTGACGGAGGAACGCATACGGTTCCGGCACGAAGTCGCCGTAGCCGTTCTCGAAGATGCTCGGCCCACACACTTCGCAGTCTTTGATGTGCAGGCGCGGATCGTCAATCTTGATGCGCTTCTTGAACTCCATCAACTCCTGCGTGTGTTCTTCGCTAAAGTAATTCACCCGGCCCAGTTGCTTGGCGATGAGCAGAATCTTGCAATAAGCGTCGATGATCTCGGTGTTGAAGTAGGCCAGTTCAACGGTTGTGCCCCATGACACCGTGCCGTGATTTGCGAGCAGGATCGTGTTGCAATCCTTCACGTACGGAATGATCGTGTTCGGCAAACGCTGATCGCCCGGCGTGGCGTATTTCGCGATCGGCACTTCGCCGAGGAACACCTCGACTTCGGGAAGCACGCACTTCGGGATCGGCTCATGCGCGACCGCGAATGCCGTTGCATAGGGCGGATGGCAATGCACGACGGCGTTGATGTCGGGCCGATTCTTGTAGACGGCGAGATGCAGCAGCACTTCGCTCGTGCGCTTGCGCGAGCCGGAAATCTGCTTGCCGTCGTAATCGACTTTGCAGATGTCGTCGGGCTTCAGGAAGCCCTTCGAGACCATCGTCGGCGTGCAGAGGATTTCCTTATCGTTGAGCCGATAGGTAATATTCCCATCATTGGCGGCGGCGAAGCCCTTGGCGTAAAGCCGTCGGCCGATGTCGCAGATTTGCTCTTTGATCTTGAATTCGCTGACGTTCATAGGAGTTTCCTCGTGGTATATGATCCTGGCGAGCCGAGCTCCGTAAGGAGCCGGTTGATTCCCGCGCCCTCAACCGGCTCCTTACGGAGCTCGGCTCGCCAAATTTCATTTCACTTCAATCGTGTCGAAAATACACGCGTTATACGCATCCAACGGCTTCTTCACGGGGAAGAACGGCACCGCTGCCTCAACGCCTTCACTCACGCCGATCCGCTGACCCTGGCCCGCGCCAAGCTCATCCAGTATCACGAGGTCTTCGCCGTCCGGTCCCGTGCCTTCGCGCAGCGCTTTCAAGCTGAACGGCATGCCAATGATCCAGCGGTAGCCCGCGATCAAAGGATGGCAGCGCGACAGCGTGACCGTGCCAATGACTTCAGCGATGCGCATGGCCGTCTAGCTCCTGGAGCGATGTCGCGATTTCCGCCGGGCATTGTGGGCCGCTGCTCGCGATGGTTCGCAACATCTGTTTCAACTCGAAGAACGTACATCCCTGCGTCGCGATGGCGAATAGGTTTGGGCCGAGCAATTTCTTGACACCCTTGATGTTCGCCACGCTTTCCACGGATACCGCCCGGACGCCCGACAGCTTATTTGCTAGGCAGCAGATCAGGCCCGGTTCGGCGACCAAGGCAACGCCGCCGACGTTCGACGCCACGAGCATCTCGGCGAAGGCGATGATCCACGGCTGCTGCTTGATCTCATATGCCGTCAGCAGGATGCCATCTTGCGCCAATCCAGCAATAGCTGCGGAAAGCATCGTATCGGGTTTTCCCTGTGCGTAAAACCACGTAACGGCGCCACATCCCAAAGGTTCGGAGCACATCACTTCAGGGCTTACCTGTGAGCTGATGCGTACACCCTTCGCCTTCAATTCGTCCATCGCCAGCGGCGTGATAATCGTGCGAGGCAACAGTTGCAACTCACGCTGATTCGTCAGGTGCCGGCGCAGATCGTCCGCGCTCAGCACCTTTTTCGGCCAGCATAATACGCTCCCAGTGTCCATCGGCGTCTTGCTCATCAGTCGCAAATTCCCATGACAAACCAGCGTACCGGCGAATTCTTCTGACCCATCAAACTGCGCGTCCCGGCTCCGTCATTGCAGATCAACACGCGATCGTTCAGCCCCGCACCAAGGTTATCGATCACCAGTTGTGGCTCGCCATCGGGCAAATCGTCCACCGCCAACGGCTGCGCAATCAGCAGCTTCCACCCCACCATACTGGGATGCTTCACCGTCGCCGTCGCATGGCCTACGATTGTCGCTAGCTGCATAATAATTTCACCACGGAGAACACAGAGGACACAGAGAGAAATCATTTAGGGAGAACGTGGGCGAACCGACGCAGACCGTCAACGAGTTTGGTTACGTGAAAATTCATGAGCAGTCCCACGGGCTTATCGGCGAGGCGGAGATAGGAAATAGTCTGAGCTTCATGAATCCGCTCAATCCTTTCCACCGCCTTCAGTTCGATGATTACCAAATCTTCCACCACCAGATCGATCCGATATCCGCAGTCTACTGTTATGCCTTTGTAGATTACAGGAAGTTCCTTCTGCCGTTCGACTCGCAATTCACGCAACATCAACTCATGGCGCAAGCATGCCTCATAAGCCGATTCCAACAACCCCGGCCCCAATTCCTTGTGAACGGCAATCGCAGCGCCAATTATCTTTTCGGTCAATAAAGCTAATTCGACTTTCGTCATGGCTTTCCTCCTCCTCCGTTCTTCTCTGTGCCCTCTGTGTCCTCTGTGGTGAATCGCGTTTAGAGAATTCGCATCGAACCATAAGTACACGAGCGGCGGACGCGCGTAAATGTCAACGGTGTCGTTACGCCTTCGCCGGTCGGGGTGGCGATGGAAAAGCTCAGGTAGGCTTCGCCGAGGCCCGCGGTGCAAGGGCCGTTCTGCACGAAGATCGTTACGTCCATCAGTCGGCCCATTTTTGTGATGGTATCGACGTTGCGCGAATGGATGATCGCGGTGTGCTTGTAGCCGTGCTCGTATTTATGCGCCAGGGCGATGGCGGTGTCGGCGTCTTTGCAGCGGACGAACGGCACAAACGGCATCATCTGCTCGTGGTCGACGAACGGATTCGATTCGTCGGTCTCGCCGAACAGCAACTCGGTGTCGGCGGGCACGGTCACGCCGGCGTGTTTCGCAAGCACGGCGGCGTCCTGGCCGATGAGATCCTTGTTGACGATTTGCTTTCCACCTTCGCCGGCGACGAACGCAGCTTTCGTCAACGCTTCGATTTGCTTGGCGTCGAGCTTCACGGCTTTGTGGCGCGTCATCGCTTCCATCATTTCGTCGAACACCGAGGCGACAACGAAGACTTCCTTCTCGGCAATGCACAGCAGATTGTTGTCATACGCGGCGCCATAGATGATCGATTTGGCGGCGTTGTCGAGATCGGCGGTTTCATCGACGACGACGGGCGGATTACCAGGCCCAGCGACGATCGCACGCTTCGGGCTACGCAGGGCCGCGCGACCTACAGCGGGGCCGCCCGTGACGCAAAGCAGCCGGACGTCGCGGTGATCGAAGATCGCCTGGGCCGTTTCGAGCGTCGGCTTGCCGATGATGGTGATGAGATTGTCGATGCCAATCGCTTTGTGAATCGCCTGGTTGAATAGCTGCACACCATGACAGGCGACGCGCACGCCGGACGGATGCGGATTGCAGACGATGGCGTTGCCCGCGGCGATCATGCTGATGGCGTTGTTAGCGAGCGTTGGCAGCGAATGCGTGACTGGCGTGATCGTGCCGACGATGCCGAACGGTGCGTACTCTTCGAGTGTGACGCTGCCGCCGTTGCCCGAACCGCCGAAGGCCCCAGTGCGGAGATACTCGACGCCCGGCGACTTTTCGCCGGCGGTGACGAGCTTCTCGACCTTGTGCTTGAGCCGACCGATCTTGGTCTCTTCCATCTCTTCGAGGCCCAGTGCTTCGGCCTTCTCGATGCAGATTTTGCGAATGCAATCGGTCGCCTTCTTTCGGCCATCGATGCCGAGCGCTTCGAGTTGCTTTTGTGCTTTGCCGGCGGCGGCGACGGCGTCGTTGACGTTGTCGAATACGCCGGACGCACTGGACGAAGCAGCCGCGACAACGGGCTTACCCTTCATGTTGTTGAGGACTTCGAAGACAACGCTGCGAACGAGTTCGTCGGTGACTTGGAGCATGTGGTTATATCCTTTTATGCCTGTATCTTGGCGTCAAATATAGTTTTGTTTTCGACGTGAACCGTATCCACAATCCCGATGATCGTCGCGTCCACGGGCAGCTTTTCCACCTCGGGCGTCATGCGGGCGCTGGAGCCTTGCACGATCATTACCGTTTCACCCAAGCCGGCGCCGACGGTGTCCACGCACACGAACGTGCGGCCCGTGCCGACGAGTTTGTCGCGATTGGCGGGATCGACGCGCAAGGGTTCGACGGTAAGCAGCTTGCTGCCTTTCATCGAGGCGACCTTTTGCGTCGCAATGACGCTGCCGGTAACTTTTGCTAGGAACATGGAAATCTCCGGGTCCTCGTTTAGCGTTCCCATGACGCTTGGTGAGCGCTAAGCCGCAAGCGGAAATACTAAAGCGCCGCCGCCGTTTGCCTGGCTACGATCAACTCTTCATTGGTCGGCATGATCCACAATTGCACTCGGCTATTGGCCGCGTCGATGCGGGCCTCGCCTTTGGCCGACTTGTTCTTGTCGCCGTCGAGATGGATGCCGAACCAGCCGAGGTCCTGGCAGATCGCATCGCGCATCGTCGCGGAGTTTTCGCCGATGCCGCCGGTGAAGACGATGGCGTCGGCCCCGCCCAGAAGCACCATGTACGAGCCGAGGTATTGGCGGACCGATGCGACATAGACGTCGAGTGCGAGCTTGGCGTTGGCGTCGCCGGCGCGGGCGGCGATCTCGACATCGCGGAGATCGTTGCTCTTGCCGCTCAGGCCTTCCAAGCCTGATTTGTTCGCCAGAATATTCAGTAGTTCGCCGAGCGATTTGCCTGTCGTTCGCATCAACTCGGGCAACGCAAACGGATCGAAATCGCCGACGCGGTTGTTCTGTGGCAAGCCCGATTGCGGCGTCATGCCCATACTCGTGGCTTGCGATTTTCCCGCCTTGATGGCGCACAGCGAACTGCTGCCGCCGAGATGGCAGGACACAATCTTCGCATCAGGGTTGCCGATGAGCATCGTCGCCCGCTCGGCAATGAAACGGTGACTGGCGCCATGAAAGCCCCAGCGTTTGATGCCGATCGATTCGGCCCATTCGCGCGGGATGGCGTAGTTCTTTTGGGCCGGCGGGATCGTCTCGTGAAACCCGGTCTCGAACGCCGCCACCAGCGGAATCTCAGGTAATTCCTTGGCCAACAGCCTCATCGCGGTGACGTAGGGCGGATTGTGCGCGGGCACAATGTCGTTGTAGGCTTCCATTGCCGTCAGCACTCGCGCGTCAACCCGATGCACGCCGGTGAGGCCCTTGGCATGCACCGCCTTGAAGCCGATCGCCGCCAATTCCTTTGGACTCGACAGGCATTTCTTGTCCGTCAATTGCGTCAAGCAAAGCCGAACGGCAACAGCGTGATCCTTGGCTTCGAGCGTCAATTCTTCGCGTTGCCCGCCGACCTCGACGAAACATTTCGATTGAGCGGAGCCGATACGTTCGACGCCGCCTCTTGCGAGAATGCGCTCGTCCGTCATATCGAACAGACGATATTTGAAGCTCGTGCTGCCGAGATTGGCTACCAAGATTTTCATGGGTTTCGTCCTTGACCCCCAGGAATCGCTTCGCTCATCCTGGGGCTTGGTGGATTACTTTGCCAAAAACACGCGAATCACCGCTTCTTCCGGTCGCGGGATGACGTGGGCGCTGATGAGTTCGCCGTGCTGTTGGGCGGCGGCGGCGCCGGCGTCGACGGCGGCGCGGACGGAGCCGACGTCGCCTTTGACGAAGATCGCCACGAAGGCGTTGCCAATCGCCACCTGTTCGAGAATCGTAACGGTGGCAGCTTTGGCCATCGCGTCAGTGGCGGCGATCGAGGCGATCAGGCCTTTGGTCTCGATCATGCCGAGGGCTTCATTGATTGGTTTCGACATTGCTTGTTTCCTTTTTCGGGATGGTTTCATGAGAGTTATGAATGTCAAAGCCCCAGGATGAGCGCAGCGATTCCTGGGGGTTCGACCCCCGCGAATCGCTGCGCTCATCGCGGGGCTTGAATTTTGTTATGCGCGTTTGGGAAGTATGTTGGCCAATTCCTCGGCCGGGCGCGGAATGACCTGGACACCGACAATTTCGCCAATGCGTCCGCCGGCGGCGGCGCCGGCGTCGAGTGCCGCCTTGACTGCGGCGACATCGCCGGCGATGAACGCCGTCACCAGGCCGCTGCCGATTTTCTGCCAGCCGACCAACGTCACATTGGCGGCCTTCAACATTGCGTCACTGGCTTCGACCAGCGTTACCAGCCCCTTGGCTTCGATCATGCCGAGGGCTTCGAGATTGCTTGCCATGGAAAAATAACTCCAAGCCCGCAGGTGAGCGTAGCGAACCTGCGGGGTGTTTTGTCCCGGTGACCCCGCAGGCTCGCTACGCTCGCCTGCGGGCTTGAAATACTACTTAAACAACTCAAACTTCGTCGCCCGCGGATAGTTCACCGCGTTGCCTTCATCCGTGTCAATGTGCACTTCGAGCTTGATTGCCGAGCCGTAGCGAACAAGTAGATCCTCGAGCACGGCCGAGCAGTCGCTCTTGACTCGCAGGTTGATCCGATCGCCATCCTTGACGCCATACCGCGTCAGGTCGGCCGGGCCCATGTGCACATGACGTTCGTGCCGAATCACGCCGCGTTCGAGGTGAATCATCCCCGCCGGACCCATGATCCAGCAACCGGGCGAGTCGCGATGGTCGCCGCTCTTGCGCACCGGCACATCCAGTCCCAGCGCGACGGCGTCGGTGAACGCCAGCTCGATTTGGCTATGATCTCGGCACGGCCCGAGGATGCGCACATTCGGAATGATGCGCTGCCGGGGACCGATGACGGTGATCGTTTCCTCGGCCGCAAAGAAGCCATCCTGGTACAGCCATTTGGCCGGCTTGAGCTTGTGGCCTTTGCCAAACAGACGCTCCAAGTCTTCTTGCGTCACATGCGCATGGCGAGCGGAGACGTTGACGACGAGCTTTGTGACAGCACCATCATCCCCAACCCCTCTCCCGGAGGTAGAGGGGAGCTTTTTCGTGAGCGCATCGCGTACCAGGCGTTCGACGATACCGCGATCGAGAGTCATCATGCGCGAAACTCCTCGGCCTGTCCTTTTTCGTTGGCGACGACAAGTCGCACGTCGCCAGCTGCAATCAGTTCACGTTGCTCGGGCCTGATTCCACGATCGACGACGAGTGTGTCGATCTCGGTCAAGGCACAGAGAAACGCCAGTGCCGTCTTGCCAATCTTGGTGTGATCCGCGAGCACGACGACTTCGTCGGCACAGCGCATCATCGCCCGCTCAGTTTCGACGAGAAGCAAGTTGCTGTTGAACAGCCCCTCTGCCGTCACGCCGCCAATGCTCAATACTGTTTGACGGACATGCACGTCATCGAGCATGCGGATCGTCAATGGCCCCAGCGCGACGCCGGTACGCGGATAAACATAGCCGCCAAGCATGACCAAATCGGTCTCGCGGCTGTTGGCGAACAGGTTCGCGATCGGAAGGCTGTTCGTCACGATCTGCAACGGCCTACCCATAAGCAACCGCGCCAGCTCGAGCGTGGTCGTGCCGCCGTCCATGAGCACCGAATCGCCGTCTTCGATGCGAGCGGCAGCGGCCAACGCGATTTGGCGCTTCTCGTCCAGTTCGCGCGACGCTCGCTCTTCGAGTGCCGGCAGGTTCTGCGCTTCCTCGCGAAATACCGCGCCGCCATGGGTGCGCTTGATCAGGCCAAGCTGGCCCCAATAATCGAGATCGCGGCGAATCGTGGACTCCGAGGCGTTGAGGGTTTTCGCCAAATCGCCCAAAGCCGCGTAACCACGCTCATTGACTAGATTCAATACCTTTTGGCGTCTTTCTTCCACTAGCACGGCACATCCTGCACTTTCGTGGGAAGTATCGGTCATGAATTATGACAGATGATGGTGTATTTTGTGCAAATTATGCAGGTATGTCAAGTCATATTTTAGGAAAATATTTCCAAAAGCTCTCAAGTTGTCTCATTGTCGTTAATTGCCGATATTGCGTTGCCTGCGAATTCGGAATACATTAACACGCCAGAAACACGCGAAATGATGGCTCTCCCTCTTTAAAAGTTGGCGAAGAAGTTCACGCCAAGGCGCAGTGACGCCAAGGGAAATCGCTCTAAGCGTTTCCTCTCTCGATTCTGCGGGCTTCCGCTTCAAAGTTGAGGGAAGAACCGCTTCACGAAAAGTTGCTGGTTCGCTAAGAAATGTACGCCACGCTGAACCGTGTGGAGGATTGAGTCCTTAGTGGCGGTCGTGACATGAAATCGGGCTGGCGTGAAAGTTCGCACTGCGTCCGGGTAAACGGGGCTCGCGCATCGTCTTGCTCGTCCAGCCAGTCGGCAAGACCATGCGCGGCATGTCGTCGTCGGGTCGCTCCAGGATCGCTTTCAAGAATGACTCGTGCTCGATATTCGCTCCCGCTTCACTTCGGCCACACCGCCACGCGGTTCTGCCGATACGCCTCGTTGCCCAGATGCGCCGCGGCTGCCGCGCTGACGCCGGCGCTGATCGGGGCGCTGGGTTGGCGGTTGTTGCGGATCGAGTCGATCCAGTTTTGCAGGTGCAATAGCTCGCCATCGGGCTGCGTGTAGAAATCCCGGCCGCGCGGGCCTTGGCCAAGGATCATCTCTTCCGGCTTGTTCTTCAGGAAGCGAGGCTCCGGGATCAACTCGAATCGGCCACGGTCGATGTACATCGTGCCTTCGGTGCCCATGAACTCGATCATCGAGCCGTTGCGGGCGTTCGAGAACGTGCCCTCGAAATGCATCTGCACGTTGCGATAGTACAACAGCGTCTGGATCGTGTCGGGCGTCTGCCAAACATCGCGGGCGTGAAAGTGATCGCCGATGGTGACGGCTTTTTCGGGCCGATCGACATTGCAAATCCAGTGGGCGACATCCAGCCAATGGACCATCAAGTCGGTGAGGATGCCGTTGCCAAAATCCCAGAACCAGCGCCAGTTGCGAAACTTGTAATCGTCGAAGTCCTGCGCCGGCGCGTTGCCGAGGAAGCGCTTCCAGTCGAGCCGTTTGAGGTCCACGTTTTGCGGCCCTCGGCGAGCGCGATCGGCGTTGCGGTTCCAGGTCATGCGGACCTTGTGCACCGTGCCGATGCGTCCCGCCTGAATCAATTCGCGGGCACGCACAATGTGTGGCATCGACCGCTGCTGCGTGCCGACCTGCACGATGCGCCGATGCTTGGCGAGTGCTGCCGTGATCTCCGCTCCTTCGCGCATCTTGTGCGTCAACGGCTTCTCGACATATACGTCTTTTCCCGCAGCCATCGCATCGATCGTCATCGGCGTATGCCAATGGTCCGGCGACGCGATCAACACCGCATGGATGTCCTTGCGTGCGAGCAGGGCATGATAGTCGCGCGTCGTAACCGCTTTCGGCTCCGCCAGCTTCTGCGCGAGTTCGAGGTTCGGTTCATAGACATCGCACAGGGCCATCATGCGCGTGTTCGGCACCTTCGCCAGGGCCGGCATGAGATGGCGACATCGTCCGCCGGTGCCGATGAGACCGATGTTGATGCGTTCATTCGCCCCGATCGGCTGCGCGGAAGCGGGCAGGGTCAGTGCCGCCCCGACAGCGGAGGAAGCAAGAAACGTGCGACGAGAGAGTGCCATGAGAGAGGACTCCGAAGCGGTGAGAGGATGTCAACGGGGTCATGCTATGGCGAGGCCGACACGCTGGCCATCGGGGATGGTTGATGAACTTCCCCGTTTGGCGCCCACCTCGGCCCATGCCTTCGCGTACCGCTCGGCTACCGACTTTAACAATCCGCATGCCCCGCCATGAGTGCAGCGATTGGTGGGGGTGATGCCACGTCAAATGATCTTCCGAACAATTGGCCTGAAAACGCTTGACGCAGGAACGCGGGTTTGGTCAAATTCCGTTGCGAGACGTTCGGAGAACGTACAATCGCATGAGGCATTTGCACATGCGCGAGTCGGCACAGAGTTTTTCCTCGTACCCACACAGAGCGTAAGTACGCGCTGCTGAGACTGCCTCGCTTCCACGCTCGACGTGAAAACGTTGTCCTTGCATGTCGGATGGTTTCGAGATAAGAAACAGGTATGGGATATCCGCCCGTTCGACGCGAATGTCATGCGGAAGCCAGACAGACCAATCCGGAGCGCAAGCCATGGCTGAGCTGTGGTACTACACCAACGAAGGCGTTCAGATGGACGCGGCGCCCCTCAAGGAGCTGAAAAGGCTCGTTGATGCAGGCACCCTTAAACCAACCGACATGGTTTGGCAGGACGGCATGCCACGCTGGATTCGCGCCAGCTCCGTCACCGATCTCTTTCCCGATCCCGTCACGGCACTCGACCACTACTTCACCAATACCGCCGGCAAAACCACCACGACCGCCGAAACGAGCGCCCCACACACCAGCGTCAAA
>CAMAUE010000133.1 GCA_945861245.1 Singulisphaera sp. GP187 | reverse complement strand
TCGACGACGGCGCGATGGCCATCGGTCAGGCGGATGACTTTGCCGAGGAATTGCTCGTAAACCTGGCCGAGAATCTCGGCGGGCAGCACGGAGAATTCATACGGGCTATCGGGGTAGTACAGGCTCTTGAAGATTTCCTTGAGCGGCTTGTCGTCGATATTGAGCGCCGTGGTGAGTTCATCGTGCGATTCGGGCCGATCGGGTTCCTTGGTGAAATGAAACAGGCCGGAGTTATAGCGTTCGTCGGCTTTGCGGAAGAGGTCTTTCAACCGGCCATAGACGGCGACGCCGTTCTGCAAAGCGCCGAGTTGGCCATAATGCTCGACGCCGCGATCCTCGCACATGCGTAGGAAGAGGACGCGATCGATCGTAACCTGGACGGCATAGTTGAGTTCGCGCTGGCTGAGTTGCGGGTTGCGCAGGGCGATGTTCTTGGCGAGTAGCTCACGCCAGCCTTCGATTTCCTTCAAGAAGGCCGCATCGACTGTCGCCGTGCCTTTCTTGAGCTTGCTGGTCTCGGCATATTTATCGAAAGAGCCTCTGAGAACGGCGTCCTTGGAGAAGGTTGCAGCGATGGTTTCCCATTGCTCGGCGTAATCGGTCTACGTCAGGTAGCGGACGCGGGCGGCCGTCGCTTTGTCGGTTTGCGCGGGTTTGATTCGGCAATCGTAGACGGCGAATTCTTCAAAATCGGTGAGGACCGAGAGCGGCAGTTTCGCCGACCAGGCATATCGGCGAAGCTGGAACGCCGGCTCCGGGTCGAGCTTTAAATTGATCGATGGCCGCTTCGCTTCGAGAAAGAACTTGCGTGTCCCGCCGACGCAGAAGCAGTAGTCGGGCGCTTTGGTTACGCCGCCGACCTTGATGGCGTCCTCGTGAATGACGTCCTTGTACGCCTCGGCGAAACCGCTGGCGTTGTCGATGTCCCAGCCGAGGCATTTGAAAAAGGGATCGATGAACTCACGCCGAACTTGCGTCTCGTTGTAATTGCCAGAGCGGTACGAATCGCTGTTGCGAGCGAAGCGGTCGATGAGGTCAATGATTTCGCGAGGGGCGGTCATGATTCGTTACCCGTAGACTCCAATGGTCGATGCTCTGATTTTATCAGAAACCCGGTTCGGTGGAATCAAACTTCAACTTGCATAATCTAAATGCAACACTCACCCTTGTCATCGATTGGCACGCCATGCTACACCACGGTTTTGTTCGGGCTGCTGCTGCTTTGCCGCGTTTGCGCGTGGCGGATTGCTCGTTTAACGCGGCGCAGATGTTGCACCTCATGGACGATGCGGAACGCCAGGGCGTGCATGTTCTCGTCTTTCCTGAGCTTTCCATCACCGGCTACACCTGCGGCGATCTGTTTCACCAGACCTCGCTCCAGCGGGCGGCGCTCGACACGCTTGACGATCTGATGCTCACGGCGGAGTCGCGCTACAGCGGCGTTTACATCGTCGGCTTGCCCTGGGCGGTGCGCGATCAACTCTACAACGTCGCGGCTGTGTGCCAAAAAAATCGTCTGCTCGGGCTAGTGCCGAAATCATACTTGCCGAACTACAAGGAGTTCTACGAAGCCCGCTGGTTCACGCCGGGGTTGCGTGTGACGGAAGAACGCGGCACGTGGGGCCGATCGCAACAGCGCGAGTTCCGCCTGGCGACCGATACGCTGTTCGCGGATGCACGCAGGCCGAACGTTTGCATCGGTGTCGAAATCTGCGAGGACCTGTGGACGCCGATCCCGCCCAGCAGTCAGCAGGCATTGGCAGGGGCGAAGATTCTCGTCAATCTGTCGGCGAGCAACGAGGTCATCGGTAAGGCTGGCTATCGCCGACAATTAGTCACGAACCAGTCGGGCCGATGCATCGCGGGCTACGTTTATGCCTCGACCGGCGTGTGCGAATCGACGACCGATCTCGTCTTCGGCGGCCACGGAATCATCGCGGAGAATGGCAATATCCTCGCCGAGTCGCCGCGCTTTCAGCGCGAGAATCTGTTGGTCGTCAGCGATATTGATGTCGAACGTGTACACAATGATCGCCAGAAGACGAACAGCTTCAGCGATTCGCTCAGCCAACACGGGAAGCCGTTCCGCGTCGAGACGTTCACGCTCGACAGGTCGCCGACTCGGCTCGTGCGTGCGGTGGACGCCCATCCCTTTGTGCCACGCGCTGACGATCAGTTGAGCGAGCGGTGCGGCGAGATCTTCCACGCGCAAGTTGCCGGTCTGGCGAAACGGCTGGAGCATATCGGCAAACCGGCGGTCGCCATCGGCATCTCCGGCGGGCTTGACTCCACGCTGGCGCTGTTGGTCACGTGCAAAACCTTCGACGCTCTCGGCGTGCCACGCGACAAAATCCATGCGCTTACCATGCCCGGGTTCGGCACGACACAGCGCACCCGGGGCAACGCTCTCGCGCTGATGAGCCACCTCGGCGTGACTGCTCGCACCATCGACATCCGCGCGTTGTGCTGCGACGAGATGCGTGCTCTCGGCCATCGCCCGTTCGGCATCGAACTCGATGGGCTGACGCTAGACGCCTTCACGGCCAAGTTGCAAGAAGTTCCCGCCGATGAACGCAACGATCTGATCTTCGAGAACGTGCAAGCCCGCATGCGCACGTCGCTGCTGATGAACACCGGCTTCGTCGTCGGCACAGGCGATCTGTCGGAACTCGCGCTCGGTTGGTGCACCTTCAACGGCGACCATATCAGTATGTACAACCCGAACGTCAGCATTCCAAAGACGCTCGTGAAGTTCCTGGTGAGATGGGCCGCGAAGAACGAGTTCACTGCCGACGCCCAGAAAACGCTGCTCGACATCGTGGCGACGGAAATATCGCCCGAGCTGCTGCCGACCGGCGCCGACGGCCTACTGACACAGGCGACGGAAAGCGTGGTCGGGCCCTACGAGTTGCACGATTTCTTTCTGTTCCATTTCCTGCGATACGGCGCCCCGCCGGAGAAGATCCTGTTCCTCGCCGAGCATGCCGAGTTCGATCGCAAGTACGGCGCGGAGGAGATTCGCGGTTGGTTGAAGATGTTCCTAAAGCGTTTCTTCGCAAATCAATTCAAGCGTTCGTGCATGCCTGACGGGCCAAAGGTCGGCTCGATCAGCCTCTCGCCAAGAGGCGACTGGCGCATGCCAAGCGACGCGATGGCTGAGGTGTGGTTGGGCGATGAATAGTAGTTCGTGAGTTTTCCGCTTGCGGCTTAGCGCTCGAAGTATCCCACGCGAGCGCTAAGCCGCAAGCGGAGAACTTGCTATACCTCACGCCAATTTCAACAATATCTTCCCGCCGCGCGCCGCTTTCTCGACATGCTCAATCGCTTGAGGCAACTGGTCGAGCGAGTACGTGGCAGCGACGGGGGTTGTCAGGATGCCGGCGCGCATTAGCGTGATGATCTGGCGGAACAGGCCGAGCATGCGCAGCACGCCCTGGTTCTTGACCCATTCGGAGAGCCAAAAGCCTTCGATGACGCGTTGAGCGCTCATCAGCGAGCGTGGCTCGAGCGGGATCGGCTCGCCGGACAGTGTGCCGTAGAGCAGTAGCCTCCCCTGCGGCGCGAGTGACTTCACGAGTTCGCAGACGCCTGCCCCGCCAACGCAATCGATGGCGTACGGGACCATCGCCCCGCCGGTGATCTCGGCGACGCGGGCGGGGATGTCGTCGTCAACGCTTGACAGCACGGCATCGGCGCCGAGCTGCGTCAGTTCGCCGGCCAGCTCCTTGCGACGCACGACGTTGATGGTGTGAAAGCCAAGGTGCTTGCCGAGCCGAATGATCATTTGGCCCAGAGCGCTGCCTGCCGCGGATTGAAGCAGCCAGCCGCCGCGGCCAATGTGAAGCACGCGCTGGGTCAGGACGAGAGCGGTAGCGGGATTGACGAAGAACGCGGCGACTTGTTCATCGGGCAGGTCGTCGGGCACGGGCACGACGTTGCGAGCGGAGAGGACGACATGCTCGGCCCAATTCCCGCTTGTGCCGTTGAGCACCGCCACACGGCGACCGACGCGCAGGCCACGGAGTTTCGCAAGCCAACCGCCGCCGACCGACTCGATAACGCCGACGCCTTCAAAGCCAGGCGTTGCGGGCAAAGTGGGCAGTCGGCCATAGACACCGCGCACCATCATCAAATCGGACGGGTTGATCGGCGACATCCGCATGCGCACCCGCACCTCACCCGATTGCGGCTCCGCGGGCATCGGGATGTCGCGAACCGTCAACACTTCGCGTGGATCGCCGAAACGGTCGAATACAACGGCTTTCATTTGAGTGTTTCTCTCCAAGCCTAAGGGTGAGGTACTCCGAACCCTTGGGATCGCCTGGGGATGATCCCAGAGGTTCGGAGTACCTCACCTCTGGGCTTATGCGTCGAAAACGCCCTGGTTCGGCGGCGTCACGTTTCTGCCGCCGCACAGATTGATGACGATTGCGATGATCGTAAGAATCGGCCCGAACGGCACGCCCCACCAGCCGAGCAATGCCGACAATAGCGTGTACTTCATGCCCTTCCAAACCGCGCTTTCATTGCTGCGAATGAAATGCACCTGCGAGTCGCGGAAGAAGCTCAGCACGATCACCGACACGCAATAGTGGTATACGACAAACTTCGCGCCGTTGCGAAGCTCCCAGTATATCTCCTCGTTGGAAAGGCCCGCCAAGCCTTCAACCTCGCTGAACGTCGGTAGCGGATCGTCAAGTAAGCTTCGGCATTCCGGGCAGCACCCGTCCCTTGTGTCCGGCAGCAAAGCCCCGCAATGCGGACAACGTGCGGACATGGCGGCAACCCTCCCGAGCGAGCTTCGTGACCTCTCTGCCAACTTATCGCCGAATCGCACCTTTAGCAAGAAGTGATGATTATCAGAAGCGCTCCGTTGTTTACGCGTTTTCCATTGGGCTTTTTATACCTTGAACGGTGACAAAGGCCCACTTTGACCGGATCAAGGGGGGCATGAGCCGGGCTGAGGTCGAGGAAATCTTCGGCCGGCCTGCGGACGCAACGCACCTGCGATTCATTCCCACACTTTTACTGCGACAAGTGTTCCAATGTGATTCTACGTGAAGCGGATCGAGATCTTGTTTATCACAATGCGACTCGCGTAGAGTTTGATCAGATCGTCGCGACGTTGCCAAACTGTCCGTGCGGTGGTCTTTTTCGTCCTGGGGCTAGCCGCGTAAGCGGCAGGTTGAATTTGCAAACGCCGAATCAACCTGCCGCTTACGCGGCTAGGCTCGCCCATGCACATTGACGATCATCGTTCTGCTATCATCCCCACATCACGGCGTTCCGGCTGGTTGCCGAGCGTGCGCCACGATTCGCCCGTCTCGCGCACCTTACGAAAATCGCGGGCGTGGTAGGCGATGTCCAGGTGCGGCGTCTCGATCCTCGAACCGGCAGCGCGGCTGCGCATCACGGCGTCGGTCAGGCCGGTCGTCAGCAGCGTGCGTTCGATCGGGTACGGCGATCGGCAGTTCACGAAATGATTTTGAATCGCATGCGACAGCGCCATGAACAAACAGCGATTGCCATACGGCCCCGTGTAGAACCGCGTCGCCCGGGGACGCTCTTCGCCGGCGAGTCGGCAGGCGACGGTCCAGCGCACCGAACTCGCGCCGACTTTGAGCATCGTCGCCCGGAAACCATCGCGATATTCGATCAACAATCCATGTGGCTCGGCGGCACGTTCGCGCGGGATCGGCTGGCGGATGTCCGGCGCGCTTTTGCCGAACTCCGCTTCGAGTGCCGACTGAGCGAGTCGCAGCGACCATCGGCCCTGGCGAGCTGCGTCGAACAACGCATCGCCGCGGAGGAACTCGACCGCCCGGACGCCCGCTTCGCCGCCGCGCCGAGCTTCGACGATCGATTGCAGGTTTTCGAGAGCGTGGAAGTCATACGATTCGACCCCGCCGGCGTGAATCGATACCGCTTCCTCGATGCGTGCATCCGGCGGCAGGTCCAGGGCGGGCTGACGCTGTGCGAGCGGCACGGAGCTGCCCGCCATCAGCGGGATGCCAAGCTCCTGGCAGGTGTCGAACATCTGCCGCGCCCACGGCCATTCATACGACAGATGCTTGTCGTTGAAGATCGGCACGGAGCGACGGGTATGGCGCATGACGGTTACAATTTCGTCGAAGATGCGTTTGCGTGGATACATGTGTTGGCCGAGACGGTTGTACGGATAGTCGCCATGCTCGCCGATCAACAGCACCGCATCGACGGCGAGCGTGTTGCCGCCCAGCGTCAAGGCATCGGCAATGGTGCGATGCACGGGGATGTTGAACCGACGGGCGATTGCGTCGGTCGTGTCGCCTTCGGGGGAACGCTGATCGGCATAGAACGAGACGATGTCGCAGGGCGATGCCGTGCGTTTGCCGTTGAAGAGGTACGGCGTCAGAAAGTTTTCGAGGATGTTGTGGGCATGCGAGCGAAACCGGAAGACGGTATAGATCGCAGCAACGCGTGGCCGTGGCACCGGCTGGGCCAGGAGCGTTGCCGCTGGCGTGCCGGCGAGGCCCGCGAGCATCTGGCGGCGGGTGATGGAGTGCATGGCTGTTTCCTCTCAGGTTTGTATTCCGAGCGCTAAGCCGCAAGCGGAAATACGAATGCGCGAAAGCCTATTTCGCCGTCAATTTCCCTTCGCGTAGCCAGGCTTCGTTGAACGCTGCACAACCCATGCGTGAGCCGAACAGGTGGATGACGCCGTTGGGTGCCTGGGCGACCGACATGTATCCGCCGACGCCTTCGACTTTGCGGATGTGCGACCAGGTTTTGCCGTCATCATCGGACAGAGCGGCATAGGTTCCGCCGTCGATGAAGGCTTTCTTGGTGTCCGGTGAGCAGAGGAGAATCGCACCGCTGGCGAGTCGCATGGCGGCGATCTTTTGGCCCACGCCAATGCCTGGCAGCGGCGTCGTTTTCGCCTGCCAGGTATCGCCCCAATCTCGGGACGTGAGCACGGGCATTGGATGTGGGCCACGCAGGAACGACAGGACAGCGCCATCCGACGTGGGCACGATGGCAGGATGGATGACGTACTTGCCGTCGTAGGCCTTGCGCATGTCGCCTTTGCCGACGGTCCAGGTTTGGCCTCGGTCTTTGGAGATCATCAGGCGTTCGTCGATATGGTTGTCGCCGTCGCAAGCGAGGACAAGCGTGCCGTCTTTGGCGACGAACGCCGAGCAAGGTTGGCTGAGGCGATCCGGGCGATCGCGGTCGAGGATGATGCGCGGGTGCGACCAGGTGACGCCGTTATCATCGGACCAGCGGACGATGTTCGAGGCATTGTCCCAGCCGAACAGCGATTGCGTGAGGAAATGGTAGATGCGCTTGCCGTCGCAAAGCAGCACCGGAGCGTGGTTATTGATGTCCGGCACGCCGAAGAAAAGCGACGCCGGCTCCCAGCGATCCGAGCCGACGCGAAGTCGGCTGCACGCTTGTGCGAGTTCGCGTCCCGATTCGCTGACACAGGTGTACCAGCAGGCGAGCACGTCGCCGTTCGGGCAGACGCAGACGGCAGAGTAGTGGTTGTGAGCGCTATAGATCGGGCCCCAGGTTTCCTTCGGGATCGTCGCGATCTTCGCTTCCTTGGTGGTGCCGATGAAGTAGGGCTTCTTCGGATCGGGGCCATCGGTCGGGGCCGAAGTCTGCTTGACGTTTTGCTGCCAGGGTTCGACTACCGCGGGCAACGGCTTGGTCGTCGGTATCTCGCCAAGCACGACGCGGAAACCGGTGTAGATGTTGGCGTCCTCGGGGAGTTGGCCCGAGCGATTCGCCGATCGACAGAGCTTGGTCGCGCCTTGAAACGACGGCGTCAAACAACTCCAGCCGCGCAGCACCCGCGCATAGCCCGACATGCGACCGGTGGGATCGGTTCGCTCGCCTGCTTGATATGGTCCATACCAATCGAGGCACCACTCAGCGACGTTGCCGTGCATGTCGTGCAATCCCCAGGCGTTGGGCGGATAGCTGCCGACCTTGACCGCGGCCTTGAGCACCTTGTCGTCGCGGGTCCGGCCGAAGTTGGCGTCGCTGGCGGTCAGCTTTTCGCCGGTGTGAAACGGCGTCATCGTGCCCGCTCGGCAAGCGTATTCCCACTCGGCCTCGGTCGGCAGGCGGTAGGTTTTGCTTTCCTTTTTCGACAGCCAGGCGCAGAAGGCGACGGCGTCGTGCCAGGTGACATAGACGACTGGGTCATGGTCGTCCTTGCCGCTGCCGCGTTTGCCTCGCAGGGCTTTGTGCTTGGGGTCGAATGCTTCGTACTGAACGTTGGTGACTTCATGGATGCCGAGGTGGAACGCTTTGGAGATGGCGACGCGATGGGCCGGCGCTTCGTCGTGATCGCGTTCATTCCATTCCGCGCGCGACTTGGGCGGAGCGTCGCCGGTGCCCATCATGAACGCCCCGGCAGCGATGCGTGCGAACTTCATGCCGATGGAGTTTGTGAACGATTTCGCGTCCTGGGCGTTGGTGACCGTGGCGATAATGCACCACGTTGCAATGATGACGATGGTTCGCATTTTTTTCCTTTTTGTTTAGCCGCTCGCCTTTGGCGAGCGCGGGCACGCCCCACAAACGATCGCGCGGCGTATCGTCCGCGCTCGCCAAAGGCGAGCGGCTAAACGGGATTGGGTTTATTCGCGGGCACGTTCCCCGCCATGGCCATCGCGACGGCCACGCAAGCGATGGCGCCGAAATTCGCGAGCAAGCTGAACCCGTGCCACATGCCGAATTCGGCGCGGGCGGCACGCATCTCCGTTTCGCGTTCCTCGTCCGCCGGCGCAGCCAGGTAGCGTTCCATATTGGCGTTGCGAGGAAGACGCAACTCGCTGACGTGTCGCTGCAACGGCCAACCGATCAATACAAGCGTGACGGCCGCGATGATGACGTTCACTCGCCAACGATGCAAACGCGAACCATCGCCGGCTTTCATCCATGACATCGCCGTCGCCAGCGCGATGAACCCGCACGCACCCTGGATCGCGAAGTACCACAGAAAGATCGGTCCGACCGCGTAACCCGCAGCCCGCGTGCCCTGTTCTTTCGGCGCGTTGACGGCGAGGTCCTTGATGTCGTTGTAGATCATGGGCCGCGGGAACCAGCTTTCGCGTTTCTTGCTCTCGCCGAGTTTCTCGAGGGTGCTAAAGAGCGACGGAGCGGCGACGAATGTAAAAAACACCGACATCCCGAACCACAATCCCAGAGCGAGCAGGTGCAGGCTTTTGTTGAACTGTTGCATAAGCAGATGGTCCTTGAGTTGATTTTCCGTGCCGGCGATCAGCCGTTTAATATTGCCAAGATGCCGAAGCACAACAAGCAGCCCAGCGACGACGCAGAACCAGCTGCGAGGATTCGACAAATCCCACGCGGCCGGTGTGCGTAAATGAGCGGCACACAGCACGAGTACGCTGATGATCGAGGCGAGCGACATGTAGCGAAACGCACAGAGCAAAATGCCCCAGATTGCAAACGCCGCCAGCATCGGGATCGGCAGCAGCACGGCGACAACGCCCGCACCGGTGGCGACGCCCTTGCCGCCGCGAAATCGCAGGTAAACCGGAAAGCAATGTCCGAGAAACGCCGCAAGACCCGCGCCGACGGCGACCCAGCCGTGCGACCAGAGTTCGCCGTCGAAGTGCGATTGTAACGCCTGGGCCATGCCGACCGCCCCGGCTCCCTTAGCGCAATCGAGTGCGAAGACAATGAATCCGAACTTGCGACCGAGCACCCTACCGACGTTCGTGGCACCGATGTTGCCGCTGCCCTGTGCGAAGATGTCGATGCCGCGCATGCGCGCGACGAGGAAGCCGAACGGAATGGCGCCAATCAGATACGCCGCGATAAGCGTCAATAGGGCGGCGAGGAGGTTCATTGGATTCATCCAAAGGCGTAGACTATGAAACTTGCGGGGTCACCGTTTGCGGCTTAGCGCTCGCAGGACGCCATGCGAGCGCTAAGCCGCAAGCGGCGAAAAATCACGCCAGGCAATCCTTCAGCACACGGATGCCGTGGGCGATGTCCTTGACACGCTGCTCCTGGTCGCCGACTTCGCGTTCGATGCAGAGCGGGCCGGTGTAGCCGACTTTCTTGAGCGTGTCGATGAAGCGTTTGATGTTGACCTGGCCCTGGCCGAGCGGGACTTCCTCGCCCCACGTGCCCGGGACCTTGGTGCGGATCGCGTCCTTGACATGCACGCTGCGAATGTCGGGGCCGAGGATTTCGACGGCCTGGATCGGATCGCCCATCTCGTAGAGGATCACGTTGGCGGGGTCGAAGTTGATCTTCAGGTTCGGACATTTCAAATCATCGAGCGTTCGTCGAAGTAGTTGCGCGGTTTCCTGGCCGGTCTCGAACGAAACGGTGATCTTCTTCTCGGCAGCAAGTTGGCTGACCTTGGCGAGCGTGTCGAGAAACGGCTTGCGGTCGGGATGGCTCGGTTCGGGCAGAAAGCCGGCGTGGAGCATGATGTCGCTCAGGCCGAGCTGGACGGTGCGGTCGAGCGCCCACTGGAAGCGTGCGAGTCGTTCGAGCCGAGTCGCCGGGTTGCCGAACCCGCCGGAATGCTCGATTGTTTTGGGCGTGGTGTAATCTTCGCCGGGGAAGCCGAGCATGGTCCCGGTCATGCGGAAGCCGGCGGACTTGGCAGCGGCGGGCATGGCGTCGCCTTCGTCCCACGAGGCGTGGTGCGGATCGCCGCACGCAATCTGCACGACGTCAACGCCGAGCCGATCCATGAGCCGTTTCAACTCCGGCACGCTTTTGACTTGCAACGACCAGCTACAAACGCCAATGGCGAGGGGTTCGATAGGCATGGGTGGGGTCTCTTGGATGCAGGTTGTTGTGTTTGCCGTTTGCGGCTTAGCGCTCAGCTTGAGCATGGTGAGCGCTAAGCCGCAAACGGAATGCGTCAGCCCGGCGCGGGTTCGATGCGGACGCCGAGTGGGCCGAGGTCTTTGCCTTGGCGTTTTTCGTGAGCGCTGGTCATGAGTTCATGCTTGAGTTCCGCGACTTCCTTGGTGCCGGTCCAGACGACAGCCTCACCTGCTTCGTGAGCGTGCACCATAAGCTGGTAGGCGCGTTCTACGCTATAGCCGAGTGCTTTTTGCAACACTTCGATGACGAACTCCATGGAATGATCGTCGTCGTTCTCAAGGATCACATTGAATGGCGGAAGACGGCGCATCTTGGTTTCAGTTTCTTCGACAGGTAGCGTTGTCGTGCCAGCACGCAGGCTCATTACGCAGTCTCCGGACACAGAACGGGCTACAAGTAAGGATATGCCGAGAGATGCCGTTTGGGCAGGCGCATTGTGTAACAAACTGTTTAGCCGTTCGCCTTTGGCGAACGCGGACTCGACGACAGCGAAGGCAACACGCTCGCCCAAGGCGAGCGGCTAAACTAACGCAGCCAAGGCACGACCTCGGACGAAATGAACCACGGCAGGCTGGTCGCGGAGTGACTACCGTTGCTGACGCCTGCGAGCAACATTCGGCTCGTGTACGGGACTTGGACCAATCGGCGGTAGAGCGTGCGATCCTCGTCCGTCTGGTTCAGCGGCACGACAAATCCCTTCAACCCGGCACTTTCGCCGTAATGTCGGTCGATCGTGCCAAACGTGCTTGTGCCCCAACTGAGGATCATGCGATCGTTGCGCGAGTGGAACGAAACGATCTCGCCGCGCGTCGCGCGAAGTGCATGGCGCAGGTCGAAGTTCGGCGAGACAGCGGCGGATAGCAAGATCACACGTTCCACCGTATTTGCAGGAAGATCACGGAGAGCGAACAGCGTCAGCCCCGTGCCGCCGCTCTTGGCAACGATGTAGATGCGTCGGTTCGGGTGCCTGGCACGATAGTCGCGAATGAAGCTCGCGAGTTCGTCGGCTTTTTTGAGGACATGCTGCGTGTCTTGTAAATCGGTGAGGAATTTGCCTGTCCCGTGCGTCCAGATGAAGCGATGCACATCATGTGGCAAGTTGGCATGCTTGAAGGAAAGCTTCGCGCTCTTGCCGACCATGTCGATGCCGCCGATGCCTTCGACGATGATGACGAGGCCAGGCTCTGACTCGGTTTGCGCGGGAGGCCGCTGTGCCCAGATTTGCACCGGCTGCTCGATGAGCACAAGGAATGCGAGGAATGCGATCAAGACACGTGAGGGTGGGGACATACGTGGTTCCTCTCGTTTAGCCGCGACGCGCCAGCGGAGCGCGATCACCATTCCGCGCTCCGCTGGCGCATCGCGGCTATACTTTCGACGGTTGGGTTTGTCGTTTTTCCGAGCCGCGACCGTGAGGGAGCGACCGATATGATGCCGTGCGGTTTATCTCGGCTGCTCCCTCACGGTCGCGGCGCGGAAAAGAATAAACATGGATTACGCGATTTCCTGCTCCGATGGCGCCGACGCCTGGAACACTTTAATGTGCGGCGGCTGATGGGCGGCGTGGTGCGGCTCGGCCTGCCGCGAATCATATTTGAGCAAATAGTTCGGTCGACAGCGCACCTGCTCCCAGATTCGGCCCAGGTATTCGCCGAGGATGCCAATCGCCAACAGCACCGCGCCCGCCAGCACGTGGCTCGACACGATCATGTAGTATGCCATCCAGCTGCCGCCTGACGAAAACAGCATCTGCACGAGACCCGCGACGGCCCAGATCAAACCGACGCCGAGCGCGATGCTGCCGAACGTCGTCGCCAACGTCAGCGGTTTTTTTGAGAACGAAAACAGACAGTCTTTGCCGAGCCGAATCAGTTGGCCGAACGAGAACTTGGTCTCGCCAAGCGTGCGTTCCTTCGGTCGAAACGGCACTTCAAGATACGCGAAGCCGAGCCAATGGATCAGGCCCTTCATGAAGCGATGCTTCTCGGGCATTTGAATCAACAGGTCGGCAACCTTGCGCGTCATCAACAGATAATCCGATGTCTCTCGGCGAATTTGGATTTCGCTGAGCGAATCGAGAATGCGATAAAAAATCTGCGTGCCGACTTGATTCAGCAAGCCGGGCTTTTGGTAGTCTTGACGGATAGTGATGACGAGATCGACAGGCTCCTTCGCCTTTTCGAGGAGCGACGGAATCAATTCCGGCGGATGCTGAAGGTCGGTGTCCATCGTAATGAGCAGATCGCCCTGGGCATGTTCGAGGCCTGCTTGCATCGCGGCTTCTTTGCCAAAGTTGCGAGCGAGAGATAGGACGCGCACACGTGAATCGTCACGCGCGATCTTGCGCATGACGCTCAACGTGGCATCGCGCGAACCATCGTCCACGTAGATGATTTCAAAGTGATACTGCGTCGCCACCGTAGCGAGCACGCGGCTCAGCTCGATGTGGAAATGCGGCAGCACTTCCTGTTCGCGAAACGCAGGACAAATAATGCTAACGAGCAGAGGATCGGCCATCCGTGACCTCGGGTATCGAGAAACAGCGGAATTCTATAAGACAACTTATCTTATATAGCCCGCGATTTATGGCGGGTTTTCCTACCAGGCTGCCAAAATAGGGGGCTATATAGGGAAATGTGTGATACCCTACCCTGGACCTCCTGTCCAGAGCGAATTGAGGAAAATGAAAAATGACTTCCCATTCTATGCTGCTTGCGCTGTCGCTGACGCGCCAAACAGGAATTCGCTGGGTGACACAAGTCGGAATCCGGCGTCGTTGACGGCGTCGCGGAACGACGGATCGCGCAGCCAGCGGAGCTCGTTGACACGCTGTTGCATCAGACCGTCGGTTTCGGTGCAGTCGCGGCCGACCAGCGTCGGATCCAGCCGACCCGGATGACACATCAGTTCCATGGTGTTGCCCGGCATCGTTTTCAGCCAACGCACGAAAAAGTCGTCGCCTTCCACGCACCCGGGGGTCGTGATGCCGGCCAGCCAATCGTTGCCCGGAAAGCCCTGCGTTTCCTGCGATCGGCTCAGGCGACGACCCAGCCACCCGAGGAACGTTCGCTTCGGCCGTGCCCCACTCAGTTTCTGAATCACCCGCCAAGGCTCCTGGATACGCCGAATGTAGGGCCGCGTCGGCAACTTGGAGAGCACATCGAGCAGAATCTCACCCACCGGCGCGAACACGCCAACGTGCTGATGGCAGTTAACGAACAACGGCATATGCCCCACCAGATCGGCAAACCGCTGGAGTTGCATTTCAAGCTCCAGGCGAATCTCGTTCGGGTTCAATCGACCGACGAACCAACGCTTGAGAAACGCGCCGAGGGGCCAAAACGTGCCATCCGCACGCACAAGACTGGCAACTTTGGCAGGATCGGCAAGCGGGGAATCCAGCGTCAAGTTCGGATGCCAGCCAAGCTCCAAAGGCGATCCCATCTGGCGCCAACGGAGCGTCGCCTCCTCGGCATAAGGGGAATTCACCAGGAGAACGGAACCCGTGACGATGCCCTGCGAGGCCAGCTGAAGTATGCCCGTGGTCGTATTCGGGCCGATGCCGAAATCGTCGGCAATGACCAAAAGCAACCTTTGAGATGGTAACGGCATGATCTCTCCGCGCGGACCACTTCCAAATTGGCGAAGGAAGAAGTAATCGAAAAATAACGGAAATCCATCGACAGGTCAATAGTTGCCAATTTTCGTCACGATTTTCTGGTGCGCGACAGCACTTGTATTGAACCAAATTTAACCACGGATAGCACTGATTACGCGGAGGGGAAACACCTTGAAAGCGTTTTTCCCTATCCGTGTTTTCCGTGCTATCCGTGGTTTATTTCTTACAAGCGTTGTCGTACACCCACGATCTTCGCAACGAATCGGGGAACGAATCCTGCCTCCCTCACAATAAACCACAGCGCATCATGCACTCATCCAGCTTCATCGACCTACACGCTCTGCGAAAACAGGAAATTTGCGGGATTTCAGGTCCAAGCCCACGTGCCGCGAACGGTTGGCATGCGAAAATATCGACAATCCGACAATGCCGAAGTTTGCGTTTGTGCCGATTGTAGGCTATGGTTCAGCGAAGCAAACGCAATCGTCAGTTTTCGTGGCGATTGTGGGGCAAGCCGTGATGTCATTGCCTGGATCGACAACGCCTTTCATCCTCGAAAGGGCAAAACCGTCGAAAGACGGTGACGCAAAGCTATGGGCCTTCACCTTCTGGGCCGGATGCGGATGAACTTCGCTTCCGTTTGGAAAGGTCGCCAAGCTGCCGAAGGGATCGAACCGGTGAATAACCCGTCCGTCCCGGGACGTCGAAGCCTCTCGGAGGTACGATGTCCTTCACGGTCCAGGGACTGCCGACAGGCGGTTACATGACGGCTTGCCTTGCTTTTTCCTCCGCCAACTCTTCCCAGTATTGCTCCATATTCACCAATCGACCGATCAACCGCCTTGGTCATTTTTGAATACTTTTCGTATTTCTTCAAACGAAACGCTGATGTGCGACCGACCGCGACGCCGGCAGCCGCGGTTAGGGAAATAGTCGAAAGGGCGATATGCCACTTGAACTCGGCGTGTCCGAATGCGAGAATGGCTGAGAGGTGAATCCACCACGGTGCCTTGCTCTTTGTTGCACTCTGATGAAAACAGGTTTCTCACTCGGCCTGGGCGTGTTCGGTCACTTTGGCGGGCTGAACGATGCCGTCGAAAAATCGTGAGACGGTGTCAACTCAAATCACACTCCGAGAATCCCCTATGCTGACCCTAACGCTGAAACAACACCCGACCGTGCCGCTCGAAGCCGAGAAGCTTTCGCCCGACGTGATCGCATCGCTCTCTCTCGACGAGGTTCGCGCTTTGCCCGTGCATCTCGGCAAACACGTGCGGCGAGTGGATGAATTCTTTGACGTCGTCGGCGAACCGGGCGATACCGTCGAAATCCGTGGCGATCTGAGCCGAGTCAAGTGGATCGGCCATGCCATGACGCGCGGCTCGATCAAAGTCGTCGGCAACGCTGGCATGCATCTCGGATCACAAATGAAAGGCGGCACGATCGAAGTCACAGGCAACGCCGGCGACTGGATCGGTGCGGAAATGACTGGCGGATTCATTCGCGTTCTTGGCAACGCCGGCGGGCAGATTGGCGCTGCCTATCGCGGCGGCCTTACTGGCATGAACGGCGGCACGATAATCGTCGACGGCACAGCCGGTCTCGAAATCGGCATGCGCATGAAACGCGGCATCATTGTCGTCGGCGGATTGGCACGCGATTTCGTCGGCTTGCAAATGAAAGGCGGCACGATCATCCTGCTCAGCGGAGCCGAGATCCGCACCGGTGCCTGGATGTTTCGCGGCACCATTGTCTCGCTCAAGCCGATTCGCTTGCTGCCGACGTTTAACCGGGCCTGTGCGTATGAGCCGACATTTCTGCGCATGTATGCAAAACATCTGCACACGCTTGGCGTGACGATCCCGCTCGGCGGCTACGAGCGCTACCTCGGCGATGCCGCTGTGCCAGGCCACGGAGAATTGCTGGTTTGGGGCGGCGGCGCTTAGTACTGTTTAGCCGCTCGCTTCTGGCGAGCGCGGTCAGTCGCGCTCGTCAGAAGCGAGCGGCTAAACGAATTCGAGCGTCCAATATTCACGAAAGATTCGGAATTCTGCACCGAATCCGGGCCTGTCGAATAAGATAACCCCGTGGCTCGCGTGTAGAACCGAAAAAACAAGGAAAACTTCACATGGCAGAAATCCAAAAAGGGGTAGTGGCCGTTGCCCCGCCGAAGAAGAAAGTCATGAAGTGCGACAAGATTTGTGCTTATGCGGGCAGTGGTAAAGAGCCGCAGCGCTGCAAGGGAAAATGCGGCCGTGAGGTGGGACACATTCTCGATTGCAAATGCCGAACACACGAAATGCAGTAGGAATCGGAGATGCGTTCAATTCTGCCTGCCGACTAGCGCTCCCTGGGAATGCAGCGAGCACTAGTCGGCAGGCGGAGAATGCAAAGCCAATTTACGTTTTCTTCGCAAGCGCCATTACGGCGGCAAGCTTGGCCTTTTGCTCCAATTCAAGCTTCTGCTTCTTCTTTAATCTGCGGACAGTGATGCGACGCAATTTCATAATTCACCGTTTTTCTTGATCGATTAGTATTAAGCTACACCAACAAATTCAAATCACCAACCCGAAGCGTGAGCGAGGAACATGCGATATCCGTCGCTCATGCTTCGGGTTGGTAAAATAACGCTTTGCTTTCTTATCCACTCATGGCTTAACTGGCAAGTCGGCTCCTGGACTATCGCCAGACGCAGGCGGATTTCGGTTCAGATGCTCCAATGCTGCTTTCTGTTCAGCCAGCATGTTTGTGAGAACCACAATGAGGATTTCGAGCGATTCCTTTTCGCCAAGGCCGGAGAAGCTAAGAAAATCCTTGCAGATACCTTCCAACGCAAACCAGAGTTGACCACGAGGCTGCACGGGAGTCTCCTATCGGGGATATGACGCCTTCGTTTTGTTATTGCCGCTTGCCGCTTAGGATCGCTGAAAAAACAACTTCCGTGCCAAACTGCAACATTACGACATCGTAACGCTTCTGGGGGTGCTTCGCTGCTGCTGGTCGTGGTAAGGTTATGTCCCCTATTCCAGCCATGATCCAGGATCCAAGGAGGGACCATGAAACCTTACTCGAAAGATGTTGAACTGGCGATGGTGACCTTCTTCCTTTCCTTGCGTGAAAAGGATATACGCCGCTATGCCGCGGTGGAGGCGGCCAAACTCGGAGTTGGCGGCGTACCCTTCGTCGCCAAGTTGCTTGGCAT
>CAMAUE010000132.1 GCA_945861245.1 Singulisphaera sp. GP187 | reverse complement strand
GGCCTTCGGCAGCACGATTTTGTCGATGTCCTGCACTTCAAGGTTTTTCTTGAATTTCGCAGGGATTCCATCCACTTTCAAACTGAGTTTGAAATCGCCGACGTTGCGGACCTTGAGGACATAGTGACCGGTCTCCTTGCTGAGCACGATCTCCTCATTAGCTCGGCGATACCCCTTCTCCCACTTGTGGAGCTCCTCGAATTCCTCGGGGCTGCCGGCAATGTCACCAGCGTCGACGGGCTTCTCGTCGCCAGGCCGACCTGCCAATTCGTGGATCAGGTTCCACGACGCCCGTTTGGCCTTGAAGTAATTCCACCGCCCAAGTTTATTCTCGGGATCGTTATCGTACTTCGACCATTCGGGAAACTCACGCATGCCGTAGAAGGTCCAGCCGATGGCCCACCAGCCGACGGCGGTGAGGAATATTCCCGCAGCCGCGAGGGCGAGCTTCTTCATGTCAAGCGCGATCTTGAACGCGAGAAAAAGCTTCGCCCAGGAAGACTGGGTTGGCTGGGATGGCGTGGCGGTTGTTTCCTGAGCCATGTGCGGATGCTCCATCGAGGGATCGTGGACTGCTGTTCGTGCCTTGCTAGGAGGATACGGGCAAATTATATAGGCAATCGATTTATACGCCAACTATCCATCACCGCACGGCTCCGCCGTTAACGCGGACGATTTGTCCCGTGATGAACGAGGCTCCGGGCGACGCCAGCCACAGTGCCGCGTGGGCGATGTCGTCGGGCGTGCCCCAGCGTTTGAGCGGGGTTTCGCGAAGGACACGTTCCTGCCAAACGCTCGATGCACCGTCACCCCATGCCGTCCTGATCCAACCCGGCGCCAGGCAGTTGACGCGAACGTCCGGTGCGAGCGACAGGGCGAGGCTTCTCGTGAACGCCATCACGGCGCCTTTTGAAACACCGAAGAGCTGCCCGCTGTCGCCTTCCATGCCGGTCTCGGCCTGATCCCAACCGATATTGAGGATTACGCCGCGACCCTGTCGCTTCATGCGCTCGCCGATGGCGCGGGAAAGCAGCATAGTCGCGCGGACATCGACGGCCCAGAGCTTGTGCAGCTTTTGCTCGAACGACCAACGCGCCGCCTCGCCTGTCAACGTATCGGCGCCGGCATTGTTGACCCAGATGTCGATCGCGCCAAGTCGGTCCCACGCTTCGCCTGCGAAAGCGTGACAGTTCGCTTCCTCGCTGAGGTCCGACAATATCATGAACGCAGCGACGCCCTCGATTCGACATTCCGCCACGGCTTGCTCGGCGGTTGCCTGCGAACGCCGACCGTGGATCAGCACGTTCGCGCCGGCCCGCGCCAGCGTTCGCGCGATGGCCCGCCCGATGCCGCTCGTCGATCCCGTGATAACGGCGTTCTGGCCTTCCAGCACGCGCGTTTGTGGGGTTGGAACCCGCAATCGATCACGCAGGTCTTTAATCGTGCTGCCCAACACGGGATGCACCGCACGTGGAGCAATCTCCGCCAGCGGTTCGAGCACGAACAGCCGTTCGTGCATGCGCGGATGCGGCACCACGAGCGCGATGCCCGATTCCTCGGCGTTGATTGTTCTGTCACCAAAAAGCAACAAATCGAGATCGATCGTCCGCGGCCCAAAACGCTCCGTGCGCACACGACCGAGCCTGTCTTCGATCCTCTGCAAGACACCCAGCAAAGCGAACGGATTCAGCGTCGTGTGAACCTCTGCCGTGGCGTTGAGATAGGCTCCCTGTCTCGACGGCCCGCCCACCGGCGATGTCTCCACGTACGAAGAAACACGTACGACCTCAACTTCGACGCGCAACGATTGCACCGCCGAATCGAGCAAGGCCCGCCGATCGCCGAGGTTACTGCCGAGGGCGATATAGGCGGTGATGGGATTGACCATGAGTATCCCTTCAATGGGTGGGTATGTCGCTTTTCTGAGCCGCGACGGTGAGGGAGCGGCTGACAATCTGCGCACGGCACTCAGTCGGCCGCTCCCTCACGGTCGCGGCTCGGAAAAGGCTCGATTCTTCAGAAAATGATTTTGATTCATTCTTTCGATCGATCCCTTGGCTCAGCGAAGGTAATCGCGCGCATGCTTCAGGATTTCGCGATGATCGAACGCCAACTTCGGCGGCCGCGCGAGGGAGCACCACGCCACGTCGGCCGCGTCGTCGCCTGCAGTGGCTGACACGGAATCCGCATCGACCTCCGCCAGGTAGGCGACGCTGATGTTTCGCCCGCGTGGATCCCGCTTCGGATCGCCGAACGTGTGAAGTTGCACGAGTTTGCCGGCTCGCACGTTCGTTTCCTCGAACAACTCACGGCGGGCGGCGTCATCGAGCGATTCATCCATGTCGACGAATCCGCCGGGCAGCGCCCAGCAACCCGCGAACGGATCGTGCTTCCGGCGAATCAGCAGCACGCGACGTTTCGTCTCGCGGGTCACGATCACGATATCGACGGACACCGCGGGGCGTGGATAATCGTAACAATGCTGTTTCGTGGACATGACATGAACTCACAAGGATTCGCGTTCACTTTTTCAATTCCAACACCACATCGGTCGGCTCGGATCGCACGATCGCCGACAGGCCTGATTTGGCGGCAGCGGCGTACTTCGTCGGCAGCCCAGACGCGGGCCAATTGATAGCAACCTGGTACTCGCCGGCCGGTGCGCCGTCGAACGCCTTGTAGGTCGTGAGCAGGAAAGAACCATCGGCCTCGACCTTGCCGATCGCGTTCGCACCCTTCGCGGGACCTTTGTCGCTCGTAAACGTAATTGTTGCTCCGACCATCGGCACGCCCTCGAAAAACGCCTGGCCGTTGACGGGATAGGTCTTCAGCCGTTTCGCGGTGGCGACGCCTGATTCGATCGTTTTCGTTTGCTGAAAATTCTCGGAGTGAACGGAATCGATCAGGATGTTCGCGAGCGCCGGCCCGTCGGGCTTCATCGTGACCCAGGTGAAGTGATCGACCTCGGCAAACTCAGGCCCGCGGACCGCGCTCGAACCGCCCGTGGTTGCGAGTTGGTAATAGTTCATGCCGTTGCGAACGTACTTTTTATAGCGATGCAGATGCCCAGCAAAGACGGTGTACGGTCGGCCTTTGAGCGTATCTTCGACCTGGACCCAGCCGTTCTTCGCGCCATTCCCGACGGCCCAGAGCGGGCGATGCACGGAGACGATAGTCCAGCGCACTCCGGCGTTGTCCGCCAGGGTTTTGCGGACATATTCATGCTGGACCTTGCCGATGCTGCCCACGCCGCCCACAGGATCGTCGGAATCAAGGATCAAGAACAGCACGTTGCGATAGACGAAGTGATAGTGCTTGCGGCCCAGCTTGCTTTCCCACACCTTGGCGGCTTCCTTCGCTTGCACGTCATGGTTCCCTGAAACGTAGAAGAATGGCATGGTGAGTTTGTTGACGAAGCCGTCGAATTCTTTCCATTCAGCAGTGAGTTGTTTGTCGGTTTTCTTGCCGCCTTCGATGAGATCGCCGACGGAGAGCACGAAGGCAGGCTGCATCAGATTAAGCTTTTCGACGGCCTTGGCAAAGATTCCCGCGCGATGCCCGCCGGTGCGGTCGCTGACGACGGCGAACTGAAAGTTCTCGGCTGAGTCATTCCAGCGCAGATGCGTGACGGGATTGCGGTCTTCAAGCGCGAACGCCGTCTTCAGTTCGCCTTTATTCAGACCGACGGCGCCGGAGAACACGAACGCGACGCCGATAGCGACCAACGAAATGCTGGCGAGGATCAATCGTTGCATGTTCGACTCCGATACGAGGATGGATTGAAGGTATCGTACCGGCCAACAAGGAAAATGCAATGATTATGGGTAACCCTGACGTGCAAGTCTGTCAGAGCCGCGCACGCAGTAAGCGGCCCGTACCTGCTGCGACCGCTTACTTCGTGCGCGGCTCTGATCGCAATCGCAATTACGCCATTTCCAGCAGCTTCAACCGCACCGCATTGAGCGCCTGCTTGGCGGTTCGGCTCTGGATTTCGATGCGCGTGCCGGACCAGTGGAAAGGGAACGATGCGACGCCGTCCGCCCAGGCCAAGCCGACGTAGACGAGGCCGACCGGTTTGTCAGGCGTCGCGCCGCCAGGCCCGGCCAAACCCGTGGTGCTGACGGCTAGATCGGTCTTCAGCCGTGCTCGACAGCCCACCGCCATCGCTTCGGCTACGGATGCGCTGACAGCGCCCTGCGTTTCAAGCAAATCCTTGGAAACGCCCAGCTGCTCGTGCTTCACGCCGTTGTCATAGGCGACGAGGCCGCCGCGAAACCAGTCGCTCGCGCCGGGTATCTGTGCGAGCCGATGGGCGACGAGCCCACCTGTAATACTCTCAGCAGTGCTGAGAGTTTTGCGCTTCTCGTGCAACAAGCGAATGACGGCGGTTTGCAGTTCGTCGTCATCGACGCCGAAGACGAGCTTGCCGAGCCGCTCGCGAATCGTCGCTTCGACCGGTGCGATTTGGTCATGAGCGTCGGCCAAGGTCGGCGCCCGCGCGAAGATGCGCAGCGAGATCGTGGCGTCGCTCGCCGTGATACCGACTTCGGGCACGTGGCCGCGACGAGTGAGATCGAACAGCTTCTCCTCGATGTGCGATTCGCCGGTGCCGAACGTGTTGATCTTGCGTTGAATCTGCACGCCACCCGATATGCCGAGTTGAAGCAGGCGAGGCTTCACTTGCTCCCCGTACATCGAAAACATCTCGCTAGGAACGCCCGGCATGGCGATGACTGTGGACGACGAACCTTGCACCGGAATGCGTAGAGCGAAACCCGGAGCCGTGCCATTAGGATTGGGAAGGATGTGCGCCCCGCTCGGGAAATAGGCCTGCACGCGATTGCGTTCGGGCATGTCGCGTTTGCGGCGAGCGAAGAGCTGTTGGATATGCTCCAGCGACGCGGCGTCGAAAACGAGGTCCACGCCAGCGACCTTTGCCACGACTTCGCGCGTCAAATCGTCAAGCGTCGGACCAAGCCCGCCCGTGGCGATGACGAGCTGGGCCCGTCCGCATGCGATGCGAAACGCGGCGATGTTGTCGGCCAAATCGTCGGCGATGGTCGTATGCCAAACGACGGGGATGCCGATCTCCGCGAGTCGCAGGCTTAGCCATTGACTGTTGGTATCGAGATTCTGTCCGGTCGTGAGTTCGGTGCCAATCGAGATTATTTCCGCTTTCATGGTGAAACCAACGCCTCGGACGGAAGGAAAAACATCGTAGTCGTTGCTGTTATGGTATCTTCGCAATGCTGTTTTGTCAGAGCCGGGCACGAAGTAAGCGGTATGCATGGAACCTAACCGCTTACTGCGTGCGCGGCTCTGACATCACTCAATGGACTTATACCTTTGACGAATGAGTTTGACGCTTTTCCGAGCCGCGACCGTAAAAGAGCGGCCGACAGGATGCCGTGCGGTTTATGTCGGCCGCTCCCTTACGGTCGCGGCTCGGAAAAGCGACAATTTCTACTGTGCGAAGTATACAACATGCAGTATCCGCAGCAGGCGATCTTTGGAGCGAATTGATATAACAAACAGAGTGTAGGTTCTGAATATGCCATCGCCATACAGGGATGATTCGCACACGCGGGCAACGGCCTGCTGCTTCGTTAATTGATCTTCGGGAGTCTCTCGGCATGCCGACGTTTTTGCCTTTGCGCACGTTTGGCAAAACACGGTTGCGCGTCACGCCTTTGTGCATTGGTTGCGCTCCGCTCGGAAATATGCCTGAAGCCTTCAGCTACGAAGTTGCCGAAGACCAGGCGCTCGCTACCCTTCGCGCCTGCTTCCAGGCACCGATCAACTTTCTCGATACCGCGGCATCCTACGGGAACGGCGAAAGCGAACGCCGCATCGGCCTCGTGTTAGGCGAACTCGGCGGCGTACCCCACGGCTATTTCATTGCCAGCAAAGCCGATCGCGACTTCAAAACGGGTGACTTTTCCGGCGACCAGATCAAACGCTCCGTCGAACGCAGCCTAAAGCTGCTCGGCGTCGAGAAAATCCCGATCATGCACCTGCATGACCCGGAACACGCACCCTTTGAAAAGATCATGGCCAAGGGCGGTGCTGTCGATGTCTTGACCCAGTTCAAGGATCAAGGCGTCATTGGGCATATTGGACTCGCGGGCGGGCCGACCGAACTCATGATGCGCTATCTCGACGAAGGCATGTTCGAGGCCGTCATTACACACAACCGCTACACGCTCATCAACCGCTCCGCCGAGCCGTTGTTGGACAAGGCGACAAAGATGGGCATTGCGATCCTAAACGCCGCCCCGTACGGCAGCGGCATCCTCGCGAAAGGCCCGGACGCCTACCCGCGGTACGCTTATCAAGAAGCCGATGCGCTGACGTTGGACCGCGTCCGTAAGATGGACGACATCTGCAAGAAACACAAAGTTCCGCTGGCCGCAGCTGCATTGCAGTTCTCGATGCGCGATCCGCGCATTACCTCAACGATCATCGGGCTGTCGAAAGCCGAACGGCTCCAGCAAACGATCGAACTCGCGCACACACCGATCCCAAATGCGGTTTGGCCTCTGCTCGACGCCGTCGGCTTCAGCACGGAAGACCCGGAAGCCAATCGCTGGAAGTCTTAGTTCAGCGAACCGCCTGCACGCGAGAATCTGGGAATTGTGGATAATTTCGCCAGAATTCCGAGCAAATATGTTGACGCTTGGACCCTTGACCATTATCTATACCTTGGCCTTTTGAGAGGTCCAACCTTGCGATGTGGTTTCCCACGAGAAACTACGTTCCCTGAATGAATAATGATACCTGAAAATTCGTCCAGACACTCGGAGAGTGCCCGTTAGCGTTTCAAACAGGTTTGTTTCTGGACAATGTTTGTGCGGCATTGATCTTTTCCTCGGAAAACGGCGTTCGTTTTCGCACGGTGAAAAAGGGAAAGATGTGATATGTTGCCTACCTACAGTGGGTGGGCTAGTTTAACGAAGGTGGGGATTTTCCTATGTTTCGTGGATTGATCATCGGTGGGGTTGCTGTGTTCGCTTTGGTTCTCGCGATGGACGGCAACGTTGACGCCGGCAAAGACAAGGCCAGCATCAAGGATGTCATGAAGAAGGCCATGAAGGGCGGCCTGTGTGGCAAAGTCGCCAGCGGCAAAGCCAGCGACGAAGAAAAGAAGCAGCTCATTTCGCTGTTCACCGACCTCGCGGCTGCCAAGCCGCCGAAGGGTGAAGAAGCCAGCTGGAAAGAAAAGACCAAGGCCCTCCTCGACGCCGCCACCGCGGGCGACGGCGCGGCTCTCAAGAAAGCTGCCAACTGCAAAGAATGCCACAGCGCTCACAAGTAACCGTAACTCGCTTCGGCGACTACAAAAAAGCTCGCGAGCCTCGGCCCGCGAGCTTTTTTTGTTCACGCGCTCCCCGTTACGTTCTTCAAATCCGCCCGCGCTCCCTCATACGTCTCCGCGAACGCCAGCACTGTCACATCGGGATTCTCACTCCACGTCACACAGGCTTGACGGTAAATTCCAGGCCACCAGTTCGCGTGCTGCGTCAGGCCCTGGTCCTTGACCTCCTGCCAGTTGCTCAGGATGCGCGACCAGCACTCGTCGCCGTACGCAATCGCAGTCTTCCAGTCGCCGATCGCGGGGATGTACCACAACCTGCCGAGCTGGGCGTGCAGCACTTCATCCGCCCAGTCGAAGTCCTGGATCGTCGCGATCAACGGCAAGCCCGACTCCAGGCCGACCTCCCATTCATAGCGTTTGCCCGTCTTCGTCATCAAACCTTGCTCGATGAAATAGAGCACGGCATGGCGTTCGATCGGCGTGCACTCGGTGTTGAGCCGATGCGACCAGTTGACGGTAATGCACGCTTTCGTCCAATCGACGCCCAGCGCGACGAAGCCGACTTCGCCCATCATCGCATGGCGGGCCTCGTCCCAAAGCTGCCTCGACATGTCGCGATAGTAGTCCCACGGCTTGCCCTTGGTCTCCGTAATGATGCTCGCCATCATTTCCGGCACATCGATCTCGCGCAGCCGTTTGTAGAGCATCATCAGCGTCTTGGGCTTCGCGGGCAGCTCGGCGTTGTAGAGAAACGACTCCGCATTGACGCCCTGGTTCCAGACATCCTGAAACCGGTCATCGCGCTTCGGGATGCGATCGTAAACGTAAGGTGTTGCCGAGAATCGCCGCGCGGGCTTGTTTTTGTTTAGCGCCCGCTCTGAGCCATCCATCGCGTCATCCATCTGCAATAACCCCTGCAAATACACCACCCATTCGCGATACGTCGCCGACGATTCATCGCTGACGACGCATTCGAGAGCACGCTGGCCGAAGCTCAAAATGTCATCCAACTCCAGCCGCGCGAAGCGGATGATTCGCACCGACGGGGCATCGGTCAACGGATTCGTGTCACGCTGGTAGCGTTCGAGAGCGGCATCGAGTTCGCGAAAGGCGACTTGATAAAGGCCGAGCAGCAGTGCATCCGTGATCGGCGCCGCCAGGATTTCGTCATAAGTGATTTGCAACGCCTCGTGCGGCACCGCCTCCAGCCCCAGCGGCGGCTCGCGCATCTCGCCGACGCGCTGCCGTAAGGCCGACACATGTTCCGCACACAAATAAGCGTGATGAGAGAACGCCGTCTTAAGTTCGTAGATCGGCTCCGCAGTGATTCGTGCCGTGAGAATCTCGTGCAGGCGAAGGAACGCATAATGGAACCGCTTGAGCCGAGCGACACACGCTTCGACGCCGAGACCTGGCCTGGCGGCGTCCTCAATGGAAGCAAGCCCGGCGAGGGTCGGCAGATCGCGATGCGAGCGGTAAGAGCTTGGTGCGGTCATGAGGGTCATTCCGTTGGTTGGGTCTGTATCGAGTATAGGGATCATTATAGTTGCCGCTTGCGGCTTAGCGCTGGCGTTAATCAATCCAGGACAAACACGCAAGTCCACCTCACCTTCAAGTTCGTTCGCCCAAAGGGACGATGGTTATCATACTTTGAAAGGTGCATCCATGAATGACGATCCAATCGAAACCGGCGAAGGAGGCATTTCTATACCAACCCAATCCTTGCAGCTATTCGTCGACGACGAGATGTACCAGGTGAATCCGACGATCGGAATTCGCTCGATTCCCGCATTCGATCGGCCGATCCAATCGACGGTGCGCGAGGTGCCGCTCGTGAATCAGCCGCCTTGGGTGCGGACGCTGGGGAAGCTGACGGTGGACGTGTCGACGCAGGGTTGGCGTTTCCCGTCGCCGAACGAGCCTCTGCCGCCGGTTGAGCCGAATGAGGCCGTTGACCAGGCAAAACCGCCGACCGAGCAAGCGAAGACGCGCGTCAAGCCGCCTAGCGACATGGTGATGTTCAAGGATCGCCTGCTTTATCTATTGCAGCCACCGCTCGAAAACCTGTTCGCGAACAAGCAAGTCGAGCTGCCGTTTCCGCCCTACCCGTATCAAGTCAAGGGCGTCGCATTCTTGATGCCGCGCCATGCTGCGTTGCTTGCGGATGAGATGGGCCTGGGCAAGACCGCGCAGGTCATCATTGCGCTTCGCCTGCTCATGCAAAGCGGGCTGATTCGGCGAGCGTTGATCGTGTGCCCCAAGCCGCTCGTCATCAACTGGACGCGCGAAATGAAGCTCTGGGCCGCGGACCTGCCCTACGAAGTCATCGGCGGCGATCTGCCGTCGCGCAAGGCGCAGTGGTATGCCTCGCGCTGTCCCGTTAAGCTCGTCAACTACGAACTGCTCACACGCGACGAAGAGATCGTTGCCGACCCGGAGATCGGTTTCGATCTCGTCGTGCTCGATGAAGCCCAGCGCATCAAGAACCGCGACTCGAAGACCGCCCGCGTCGCCCGCTCCATCAACCGCGAACGCAGTTGGGCGATGACCGGCACGCCGATCGAGAACCGCGTTGACGACCTCGTCAATATCTTCGCCTTCGTCGATCCCGATCGCATCCCGCCCGATACGCCCACAAAGCTCCTGCCCGAATTGACGCGCGATGCGATCCTGCGACGAGTCAAAGAAGAAGTGATGACTGACATGCCGCCCAAGGTCATCCAGGATGTGTTTCTCGATCTCTCTCCCGAGCAGCGTGAGTCCTACGATCTCGCCGAGCGAGAAGGCATCATCCACCTGAACGAGCTGGGCGACACGATTTCCGTTCAGCACGTCTTTGAACTCGTGCTTCGGCTCAAGCAGATATGCAACTTCGATCCGCGCACCGGCGAAAGCGCCAAGCTCGAACAGATCGTCGCCGACATGGACGAAGTCGCCGAGAATGGCCGCAAGGCGATCATTTTCTCGCAATGGGTCGAACCGCTCGAAACGATCGCGAAGGCGTTGTCCGCCTTTGGCCCGCTTCAGTATCACGGCAAAATCTCGCAGCGTGACCGCCAGCCGATCCTCGACCGCTTCAAGGAAGACAAGAGCAAGCACGTATTGCTGATGAGCTACGGCACGGGCAGCGTCGGCCTGAATCTGCAATTCACGAACTACGTCTTCCTCTTCGATCGCTGGTGGAACCCCGCCATCGAGGACCAGGCGATCAGCCGCGCCCATCGCATTGGCCAAAAGGAAACGGTGTTCGTCAAACGCTTCATCAGCCAAAACACCATCGAAGGCCGTATCGCGCAAGTGCTGGAAAAGAAACGTCAACTCTTCGAAGACATGATCGGCAACAACGACACGCCGCCTTCGCTGGGATTGACGGAGGAGGAAATCTTCGGCCTCTTCAACGTCAGGCCGCGACCGAAGAAGCTGGCGGCGTGATGATTGCTGATTGAATGCAGCCCCAAGCCCGCAGGCGACGAAGGAGCCTGCGCGGGTGACACTCACGAGCGTTTGGCAATCGGCCGATGGCCAAACGCATTTGCACTTTTTCGGCCTTTTTTTTTGCAATGTTAATGGGTATTGGCCACGGAGCCTGGAAAGAGGCGGGCGAAGCACATGCGGATTGTGGCTGCCGGTTGGCGTCATTTTGTTCACAACGGACTTTGCAATGATACTTTGGACGGTGGAACTTGTCCGGCGAGCCGGGAGAGTAAGCGACCGGAAGAAGCACAAGCCGTCGGCGGCTATGCCACACATTCAGTCGCTTACTCTCCCGGATCGCCAAAACAGCTAGAATAAACGATGAAGTATTGCCGTAGCGCGCTAGCAGAGCGCGTGGGCCGCACCTCGCGTTCCGTTGGCGCGTCGCGGCTAGACATTTCATTTGGGTCCCTGCAGTACGCTATCCAGTCTCGCGTCGAATTCGCCGATTCGTCGTATAATTACCGCGATACCGTGACCATATGAATGCTCTCCTAGAGAAAGATTCGAGCTATGATTAGGCGTCTCTCCATCCTCGCGATTCTGTGCGTGTCACAGCTTGGCGTCCAAGCCCAGGGACCGAAGCTGCCGAAAGGGATTTCTCTCGAAGAACAACCGAAGGACGCGACGTCGGCGAAGATCGTCTTCATCGCGGGATCGAACTACTTTAAGCCGGGCGAGCACGAATATATCGGCGGTTGCGCAGTGATGATGAACCTCGTGCAGCAAACGCCGAACGTCGCGACGGTGCTGGCGCTCGATTGGCCGAAGAACTTAGAGACGTTCAAGGATGCGCGAGCCATCGTCTTCTTTGTCGATGGCGCGGAAAAGCATGTTGCGCTAAAGGGCGATCGGCTCGCCCAGGTGCAGAAGCTGGTGGACGCCGGCGTCGGCCTGGTCATGCTGCATCAAGGCGTCGATGTGCCGAAAGAGCGAGGCGATACGATGCGTGCCTGGACGGGGGCGGCATGGGAAAAGGGCCATTCGCAGCGTGCTCACTGGATCGACACCTATAAGGCGTTTCCCGACCATCCGATTACGCGCGGCGTGACGCCGTTCAAGATCGACGACGGTTATTTGTTCAAGCTGAAGTTCGCCGCCGACATGAAAGGCGTGACGCCGTTGTTGCGCACGGTCAGCCCGAAGGCGCTCAACGCAAAGCTCGACGACAATGCAACAGTCGCCTGGGCGTATGATCGTGCGGGCAAGGGGCGGTCGTTCGCCTTCACGGGCGGACATCTGCACGTGAGCTTCGCGGAGGAAGGCTATCGGCGTTTCCTGACGAACGGCATCCTTTGGACCGCGAACATTGACATCCCCACCGCCGGCGCGCCGGTGGCATTGACGAAGGATGAACTGAACCGCTACCTCCAAGACCGGCCTGCGGTGAAGGGGAAGTGAATTTTGTCGCAACCCGACTTCGTTTAGCCGTTCGCCTTCGGCGAGCGCGAACGAGTTCGGCACAACGCACAGATCGCGCTCGCCGAAGGCGAGCGGCTAAACTCGGAGATCCAACCATGAAAATCCGCTTCGCCATCGTCACATTGCTATTCGCCCTTGGTAATATTCTCGCTCAGGATTCCGCCGCAGAGTTCAAGAAACTCGACGGTACCTGGATGCCCGTCGCCGGCGAAATTGCGGGCAGCAAGTTTCCGCCAGCCGAGCTTAAAGCGATTGCTCTCGTCCTCGCCGGCGACAAATACACCGTGACGGTCGGCAAAGTCGTCGACCAGGGAACGGTCAAAATCGATCCCGGCGCCAAGCCGAAGACCATGGACATCGTCGGCTCGGAAGGCCCGAACAAAGGCAAAACCATGCTGGCGATCTATGAGCTGGACAAGGACACGCTGCGTGTTTGCTACGATCTCACCGGCAAGGCGCGGCCCGAAGAATTCGCCACGTCGAAGGATCGACCGTATTTTCTCGCCGTCTACGAGCGCGTCAAAAAGTGAGGCTGGCATGTTCGCAAGGATTGCCGAGCGCCTTTATCACCGATTCTTCGCGCCGCGCGTGCCGGCTTGGTTCTTCGATCAACTCATCACGAAGACCGATAATTTCAGCCACGTCACTTGGCTCGGGCAACCGGTTTGGCAGAACGTGCTCGACTTGTGGGTCATGCAGGAAACGATCGCCGAGGTCAAGCCGGCGTTATTGATCGAGACCGGCACGAACCGCGGCGGGTCGGCATTGTTCTTCGCGCATCTCTTCGACCTGCTTGGCAAAGGCCAAGTCGTCACCATCGACATCGAGAAACTGCACGCCATCGCGCATCCGCGGATCACGTTCCTCATCGGCAGTTCGACTTCACCGAGCATCGCCGATACCGTTCGCAGCCTGGCCCAACACGCCAACGGCCCCGTGATGGTGACGCTCGACAGCGACCACCGCCAAGCTCATGTACGAGCGGAGTTAGAGGCCTACGCGCCGCTGGTCACGCCGGGCAGCTTTTGCGTGGTGCAGGATGGCGTGATCGACACGCTGTCGCGGTTTGCCGATGGCAGGCCGGGACCGCTGCCGGCACTTGAGGAGTACCTATCGGCGCATCCCGAATTCGAGGTGGATGTCGCTCGCTGCGAGAAGTTCATGATTTCGCACCACCCGCGCGGATGGTTGAAACGCAAGGCGTGATCCCGATTTCCGCTCGCGGCTTAGCGCTCGGATGCTCCCACGAGAGCGCTAAGCCGCAAGCCGAAATCAACGAATGCGCGTCGTTCGTCATTTCCGCAAATCGACGCATACCAGCTTTTCCTGATCGCGTGCATAAAGTCGGCCATTCGCCAACGCGATTTGCGTTCGGCATGGCCCAGCGTTCAATAGCCGTGTCTTGGCTTGCTCCTGGAAACCTTCCGGCGTCGCCTTGATTAGATGCAGGTCGCCTTTTTCGGTGAGCACGATTAGCCGACCGTCGGCCAAGGCCATCGTCCCGCAGCCGAATTTCTCGCGATCCCACAGCACTTTCTTGCTCTTGAGTTCCACGCAGCGAAGGCTTGGTCCCGCTTCCTGTCGGCCATCGAAGCCATACAGGTAGCCATTGAGATGGATGCAGGTGTTGTAGTGGTTGGACATGACCTCCTCGTCGGTCCAAACCTCGTCGGCGCCGTCCTTGCGAAGCTTGAGCAGCAGCGCGCCGGTGTCGTAGCTTGTCGAGAAGAACGCGAGGTTGCCGATGACGAGAGGCGTGGCGGCGTTGACCGAGGCGTCGATGCGGGCACGCCAGCGTTTCTGAAACTTCACGTCGCCGGTCTTCGGGTCGAGCACGACGGCGCCGGTGCGGGTGAAGAAGATGGCCAGGCGAGCGCCGTCAATCGTGCATACGACGGGCGACGAGTAGCTGATGGGGTCGTTGGTTGCTTTCCAGGTTTCCTTGCCTGTGGCGAGATCGAAGGCGACGATGCCCGCCTTGGCCCCGCCGACATTGAGAAGCACGAGGTTCTGCTCGACGATGGGCGACGTGCCGATGCCGAAATAGCCGAGCGGGGTTTTGTATTCCTTGGTCAGCGAGCGCGACCATATCTTCTTGCCGTCGTCGAGTGATAAGCAATGGAGCGTGCCCTCGGCGCCGAGCGTGATGATCTTGCCGTCGTGGATCGCCGGGGTCGAGCGCGGGCCGTTGCCTTTGCCCAGGGCGTCCTGATACTCGGTGGGATAGGCGAATTTCCAGAGCGGCTTGCCGGTGGTCGCGTTCAGGCATTCGACACGTTCTTCGTTGTCGATGCGGTGGAAGAGCACGAGCCGATCGCCGGCGATGACAGGGCCGCTGTAGCCTTCGCCGATGTCGCGGTGCCAAAGGACTTTCGGGCCGTCCTTGGGAAACGAATCGACCAGACCCTGATTGCGCGATGTGCCATCGCGGCGAGGCCCAAGCCATTGCGGCCAATCGTCGGCGAGCACGACGGCGGGAAGGAGTGACAGCGTGAGAATTGCCAGGAGGGATCGGGTCATGGAAGAAAGCCTTTCCGCGTGGAAGCGACAGGGAACTCGGATGGATTTCATCTCTGCCGTCGTCGTTCCTACTATACTGCACGCGGAAAGATTTGGCCCAAGAGCCGGGCACGAATTTAACGGGAAGAGCGGTGCGATTCGCTTGTTATGGGCGCGGCACAGATCATCTTGCGCGAAGCGAGGCCTGCGTTCATCGAGTGCTCGCGCCACGGCGATAGGACTTTCACTTTGCCTGTCGTCGTGATTCTGGGCACACGCTCCGGGCCGCCGACCTTGCCTTCAAACCGCACGGCGGTAATCGCGCGATAGTTGATAACGTTGCGTTCGATCCCATTGCGCGTGTGTATCGTCAGCGTGTGCTTCCCGCTTGTCATTACAACCCAGTCCAAAGTAAGCATTCCAATATGAGCAAGATCGAACACTGCGTCGGCGTCGGCCTTTCCAGGAGTGTACGTCATGTTCAGGATTCAGCAGATGACATTGCGGTCGTCGGTTAGCTCAAGCCGGATGTCGAATGCATAGTCCGTCGCTGGAATGTTGTTGAGCCGAGAGAAGTCGATGGTCACGGTATTGGGAACGCCGTTGGTTTGTTGGCCGATAATATTCGGCGTTGCAAAGGCCGCAAATACACAACCCACGAACAACGAAAATAGCATACGCATCTATTTCCCCTCCCGATCAAATTGTGCCAAAGCCGCAGACACGGTAAGCGGCCGGAGTTTATCAAACTCGGCGTCACGGCGACATATCGAACACCGTGCCGGTCGTTGTGACCTTCGGCTTCCATTCGGGTCGAGCCACGTGCGCGACAAGCCGGACGGCCAAAAGCGCACGGCGTGAAACGCCATTGGGACCTCGCACTTCACGCGAATGAATGGTCAAATTCGTTCCGTTCGTCTCCGTTGTTTTCCAACCAAGTTCATCAAGAGCTAATACCGCGAGTCCTGTAGGTGTTGTTGCATCTGTTGATCCTGTGGTGAAAGTCATCTTCAGGATCAAAAACGGGCACCCTTGGTCATCGACAATCTCGAACGTGAGCTCGAACGGTTTGCCTTTCTTGTCAACATCATTCAGGGGCGAAAAATCGATTGTGGCGCTGTTCAAAACCGTAGCCGGCGGCTGTGCTCTTTTTTCGGGTTGCCACGTCAACCAACCAGTCGGCGCGAGCATCACAACGATCAAGCATCTTACGATCATGAGAGCTCCGAAATATTTGCTGGGCAGCCAGTTTATTGCATGACTTTTTGCGAGTGCGATCAACTAGTCGCTGTGCTACAGGCCTTACCCCGTACTTTTGGTTGTCCGAGGAACAAGCTAGGACCTGCTCGATGGCGATGTGTCATTTAATTAGCAATGAGGGCAGCGAATCAGAAAAGATTTGGAAAGAGGCCTTGGCGGTTATTATTGAAATATTTTCGCGCTCGTAGCTTTGACCCCCACCAATCGCTGCGCTCATGGTGGGGCTTGGGTAGTTTCATTCATGCCTCCGATTTACATCTCATCCAGCAGATGGCCGAGCTTGTCTTTCTTGGTTTTGAGATAGCGGGCGTTGTTTTCGTTCGCCGCGACCTGGATTGACACGCGTTCGACGATGCGTAGGCCGTAGCCGTCGAGGCCGACGACTTTGCGCGGGTTGTTGGTGAGCAAGCGGATGTCGCGGATGCCAAGGTCGTGCAGGATTTGGGCGCCGATGCCGTATTGGCGAAGGTCGGGCGGGAAGCCGAGGCGTTGGTTGGCTTCGACGGTGTCGAGTTTCTCTTCTTGCTGGAGTTTGTAGGCCTTGAGTTTGGGCAGCAGTCCGATGCCTCGGCCTTCTTGGCGCATGTAGAGGACGACGCCCCGGCCGACCTCGGCGACCTGGGCCATCGCCTGGTGGAGTTGCGGGCCACAATCGCAAAGCATGCTGCCGAGGATGTCGCCGGTCAGGCATTGGCTGTGGATGCGAACGAGGATCGGGTCGGTCTGAACGGGAATGACACCGTTGACTTCGACGCCGACGCCGCCCAGGCAGAGGGCCAAATGCGGTTCGATATCGACGATGGAGGAGTAGGGGATGAGGTCGAATTCGCCGAAGCGCGTTGGTAGCTTGACGACGAGTTCGCGATGGATGAGCCGTTCGCGCGATCGGCGAAATTTGATGAGGTCCTCGATGGTGCACATCTTGAGGCTGTGCTGTTTGCAGAAATCCCGCAGGAACGGCAAGCGGGCCATCGTGCCGTCGGGATGAACAATTTCGCAAATAACGGCGGCTTCCTTGAAGCCCGCCAAGCGTGCGAGATCGACGCTGCCCTCGGTGTGGCCAGCGCGAACGAGGACGCCGCCGTCCTTGGCGCGCAAGCCGAAGACGTGGCCTTTGCCTCGAACGAGATCGGTCGGCTTGGCGTTGTCATCGATAGCGACGGCGACGGTGCGAGCGCGATCGAACGAACTCGTGCCCGTAGTGATGCCATAACGTGCATCGATCGATTGCGTGAACGGTGTTTGGCCTTCGAGGTTGGAACCCGTGACGACTTCAAGGTTCAGGCGGTTGCAAATTTCCGCGGACATCGCCAGGCAGACGATGCCGCAACCGTTGCGCATCATGAAGTTGACGTGATCGGGCGTCGCACATTGAGCGGGGACGATGATGTCGCCCTCATTCTCGCGGTGCTCGTCGTCCACGAGCACGACCATGCGCCCGGCCCGTAGATCGGCAATGGCGTCGTCAATCGAGGAGAATTCTTCCGAGCTCGGCATTTCGTTTGCTCCTTGTGTGTACTACTATCATTCTACGGCGATTGCGAATCGGGACACAGATCAAGTGTTGACACACGCAATGAGACATGCGAAAATATACGGAATGGAACACGATCAACGATTCAAGACGTTGCTGCGGTGATGAGCGACAATTATTTTTGTGTCTAACGACAATTATCGGAATGACGCAAGTCGTCGCAGCGTGGCAATGCATTTCTCGTCCAATACGCCCTCAGCTAGGGGCGCAGGGCGTATTGGACGAGAAATGCATGCTGGGAGTTAAGGCGAGTCGGTAATTGTCGCTGACCGGAAAAATAGTTGTC
>CAMAUE010000131.1 GCA_945861245.1 Singulisphaera sp. GP187 | reverse complement strand
AGTCGCCACATCGCGGTTTCTTCGCCGCTCCGCGCGTTGGCGGGCAGCAGTTCCCCACATCCCCCAGCTCAGCCGGCGGCCTTGGGGCCGGCAGGACGGGATCGCCGCTGCTTACATCAATGCGGCCCAGGATCACATCAAGACCAACTTAATGTGTATTCCCCGGCGTCAAAGATCTTCAACAATGAGGTTGCCAATCTTCTCACTGGCGAAGGTGGTTCAAGAGGAAGGCATAGGGCAATGGTTGCGGACATTTCTAATGCAGCCAAAATGCGGACATTTCTATTGCGTTGCGACACCTATCGGGCAATTCCGTTGACTTTTTCGCTGTGCTCGGCAACAATATTCTTACATTTTCGCTTTGCTTTATCGATTCGAAGGGAATGCATATGCGATATCCCGTTTCTCGCACGCGTTCACGGGCATTCACGTTGATTGAGTTGCTCGTGGTCATCGCCATCATTGCGATTTTGATCGCCCTACTCGTGCCCGCCGTGCAAAAGGTGCGCGAGGCGGCGGCGCGGACACAATGTGGCAATAACCTCAAGCAAATGGGCATCGCAATTCATAGCTTCCACGACGCCAACAAATTCATGCCCTACAGCCGGCAGGACACCGCCGAAACGTGGGCGGTGATCTTGCTGCCATTTCTCGACCAGCTACCGCTCTTTTCCAACTGGGATATGACGAAGAACTACTATACCCAGGCGCCAACAGTGCTGGCCCAGCCGGTGGCCGTCTATTACTGCCCGGCGCGCCGTGTAGGGGCCGCGTCGTTGCTAAGCACCTCCGGCGATGTGCTGCAAGGGACCACGAATCCAAACGTGCCGGGCTGCCTTAGCGACTACGCTGCCTGCACAGGCGATCCGTCTGGCGTGATCGACTATCTCATCGGCATGGGTACGCCGCCTTGCACGGATGCCGACATCGCCAATGGTGCATTCGTTTACAAGGGCGGGAAAATGAAATTCGTGCAGATCTTGGACGGCCTGAGCAATACGCTGTTCATCGGCGAAAAGCATGTGCCGAACTTCAATTTCGGCGTGTCACCCGATAGCTCCGTTTACAATGGTGACAACGGTGCCTCGCATCGGCAGGCTGGGATCGGCGCGCCGCTCGCCAAAGGCCCGATGGGGACCGGGCAGTTCGGCAGCTATCATCTTGGCCATTGCCTGTTTCTCTTGGGCGACGCCACCGTTCGACCAATTCCCAACACAATCGACCTGGCAGTTTTGGGCTATCTCGCCAATCGCCGCGATGGCCAGACCGTTAGCCTCGATTTTTAGCAACTGGTGAAAAGTAATCTTCTTGAACTCCGCTTGCGGCTTAGCGATCGCGGGGGATATTCCGAGCGCTAAGCCGCAAGCGGAATACGGGTTTTTACCGCATACTTCGTGCGCGGCTCCTCAGTTCAGCTTCTCCACGGTAATCGTCGGCGTGTTCGTTCCTGACGTGATGTCAATCTCCAGATTCGATGTTTCGAAGCTGGCATATCGATCCAGGATCACTTTCTTCGGCACCGGCTTGGTGATCTCACGAGCGGGCGGCGAAATGGCGACCCGCTGCTTGCCAAGCATAGCGCCATCGGTGTCGGTGTGCGTGCCGACCGTGAATGTGCCGTCGGCACGAATGACGCCCGTGGCACCGACTTTGTGCTCCCCCGACTGAAACATGATGTAATGGCCCGCCAACTCCGTCGCAGGCGATCCGTCCGTGTAGACCACCCTGCCTTTGACAGGCTGCACCTTCCCGCAACCGGTGATGGCGAACGCCGCAAGCATTGCTAAATGAAAGACAACCCGCTTGTTCATGGTCTTTCTCCGTCGTCACGATTGGCACACGTTACAACACATTTTCCGGTCGAAGTTCGTACTTGGCCCGATATTGCCGTTTCGTTAGCGTATAATATCGTGATATGTCCAGGAGACAATTGCGACTATGTTTATCGATCGTGCGACTATTTTTGTCAAAGGCGGAGACGGCGGCAGTGGTTGCTGCTCGTTTCGGCGCGAGAAGTACGAACCCAAAGGCGGACCCGACGGCGGCCACGGAGGCAAAGGCGGCAGCATCTCCATCCGCGCCCTCGCCGATGCCAACAGCCTCGCCGATATTATCAACCGCAAGCACGTTCGCGCCGACGGCGGTCGGCCCGGCAGCGGCGCGCAAAAAACCGGACGTGATGGCAAGGACATCGTCATCCACGTGCCCCCCGGCACGATCATCTACGACCGCGATCGGGGCAACATCCTACGCGATCTCACCGAAGCTGGCGACGAAGTCATCGTCGCCAAGGGCGGCCGCGGCGGGCGAGGTAACAAATCGTTTGCCACCCCAACCAATCGCACCCCGCGCGAATATGAACCCGGCGAACCCGGCGAAGAACACTGGCTGACGCTCGAACTCAAAGTCATCGCCGACGCCGGCCTCATCGGCTTGCCCAACGCCGGCAAATCGACGCTGCTCAGCCGACTCTCGCAGGCCCATCCCGAAATCGCTGACTATCCCTTCACGACCAAGCATCCGAACCTGGGCGTGGTCCAGTCGGGCGGCGAACGCGTGTTCGTGCTCGCCGACCTGCCGGGCTTGATCGAAGGTGCCCACGCCGGCGTCGGCCTGGGGCACGAATTTCTGCGCCACGTCGAGCGCACGCGCGTGCTTGTCCACCTCGTCGAACCTCTGCCTCTCGATGGCAGCGATCCACTCCAAAACTACCGTATGGTTCGCCGCGAACTCGAACTCTACCGCAAAGAATTAGGCGATCGGCCCGAAGTCATCGCCGTCAGCAAAAGCGAAATCACCGACACCGACGATGTGCGCTCACGCATGAGCAAGGAACTCGACCGCGAAGTGCTCGGCATCTCCGCCGTCACAGGCCAGGGCCTGGCGCAACTCGTGCGTCGCGTCTCGGAGCTTCTGCGGGGACCAGAATCAAACGAATAGACAAGCCCAGGGGTGAGGTACTCCGAAACCCTGGGCTTGCGCCAATTTTGAAAGATGCGCCGTGACCGAAGCGATTGTCGTCGATGTTGGCAACACTCGCATTAAGTGGGGCCGATGCGCCGGCAGCATGGTCGCTGAAACCCTTGCGCTACCACCTGGCGATGTCGAAGCGTGGTCGAAGCAATGGGATGCCTGGACGCTGACTGCAAATGTGCCGTGGATCATCGCCGGTGTGCATCCAGTTAGGCGTGACGAACTCGCGGCGTGGTTGACGAAGCACGGCGCGCCGGTCAAAATATTGACGACTTATCGCGATCTTCCGCTTACGGTAGGCCTGCCAGCGCCGGGTGGCGTTGGCATCGACCGCCTGCTTGACGCTGTCGCAGCCAACGCCAGACGCCGACCCGATGCCGGCGCCATTGTCGTCGATGCCGGCTCAGCAGTGACAGTGGACTACGTCGATGCACAGGGCGTCTTTCGCGGCGGCGTGATCTTCCCCGGCTTCGGATTGATGGCGAAATCATTGCACGACTTCACGGCACTTCTACCCGTCGTTTCACCCGATCCACAAGCAATGCCGCCGAGCCAATCGACCGTGCCCGCAATTCAAGCGGGCATCCTCGCGGCGATCGTCGGCGGCGTTGAACGCGTCGTTTCCGAATATCAGACCACGTCTCTGGCGAACTGTGATCTCTTCATCACCGGCGGCGATGGACCGATCATCGCAGCGAGATTGAGCCATCGCGCAATCGCTTGGCCGGAGATGACGCTCGAAGGAATTCGCATTAGCGGAGGTCGATGATGGCGGACACATTCGTTGCCGTCCTGACGCCGCCGGGAAAGGCCGGTGTCGCCACGATCGGGGTTCGCGGCCCAGCGGCGTGGTCGATGGCGTGTGAACTCTTTCAACCCGCGCGGGGCAAGCTGCCCGCCTCGCCGATTACGAATAAATTCTGGTACGGAAGAATCGGTACCTCGCATGCCGATTCCGCAGTCCTGGCAGCCAAGCACGAATCGCCGCCCTACGTGGAGATCCACAGCCACGGCGGCATCGAGGTCGTGCGGTTCATTCAAGAGTTGTTCGTTCAGCGCGGTGCCGTCGTCGTTTCCTGGCAACATTTCTTAGGCGACAGCTTCGGCATTCTTGACATGCTCGCCAACGCTCCGACGTTGCGTACCGCTTCGATCCTGCTCGACCAGCACGACGGCGCCTGGAATCGCGCGGTGATCGAAGCCACGCCCGCCGCGATCGATCGATTGCGAGCGCTGATACCGCTTGGCCGGCATCTTGTCGAACCGTGGCAGGTCGTCCTCGCCGGCGCGCCGAACGTCGGCAAGAGCAGTCTGATGAACGCGCTCGCGGGCTACACGCGCAGTGTCGTCACGCCGATTGCCGGCACGACGCGCGACGTGGTCCACTGTCGGCTCGCGATCGACGGTTGGCCTATCGTACTCATCGATACCGCGGGACTGCGCGAGGCAAACGAATCGCTTGAGCAGCTCGGAATCGCCCGCGCAAAGGCCGCTGCCTCCGACGCCGACCTGCGCATTTGGCTCGTCGATGGTTCGGAGCCAGCGTACTTGCCTACCGATGCGGATAAGTGGTTGTTCGTAATCAACAAGATCGACCTGCCACCCGCATGGGATTGGAGCACGCTGACCGGCGCGCTGCCAATCTCGGCTCACACGGGTGCCGGCCTGGCGAAATTGTGTGCTGCCATTTCGGCCGCGCTCGTTCCCGCGCCGCCCATACCAGGCGAGGCGGTGCCGTGGCATGACGAACAGCGGCGATACTGCGAGGCACAAGGTGATCTTATTTCAGATGCTCCGGCGAGAAGCGTGTCACGGTCAGCGGAGCTAACGTGATTAGGTTGACATGCCCTTCCGCCGAGGCCGCGATGCCGAGTGGTTGCCAGGGAGTCAGCGTGCCGTCCTTTTCCTTGCGCAGCGTGTGATGCCAAGGTTTCGCTTTGCCTTTCTCATCTGTCATCTTGATGTAGTCGGGATTAGCGATTCCCACTCGGCCATGATCCCTCGGGGATTTCGCACCCGGCGTGTAGCTGACGAGATGCGTCTGGGCGCCGCCGGGCCTGCCCTGCTCCGTCAAGCCCAACCAGACTTTGCCCTTCTTATCGACGCACAGTGCCCGGCAATCGGTCGCCTTGGCGTTCGCCAATAGCTTCCCATGCGTCTTGCCGGGGATCTTGTCGGACTTCGCTGTGAGGTCGAAGGAGTAGAGTTGATTGGTGGACATTTCGACGCACCAGAGCGTTTTGCCGTCGTGCGAAACATCCCAGTTGAGGACGGCGCCATGTCCGCCCTTCTTTTCGGTGCCGTCCCTTGTCAGTTCAAACGGCGGCGGTTGGCCGTCAATCGTGATGTCGAGTTTTTCGAGCTTTTCCGATTTCGGATCGTAGCGAGCGATCTTGCCATTGCGCACCGGATGGTAAGCTCGCCCCTGATTGTCAACTACGATGAACGCGTAATGAATGCCCGTGTCGCCGAGGTCGCGATACTTCTTGGTTTTCAGATCGAGCACCATGAAGTGCGATTTCTCGATCGGTCGGCCGTCGTCGCACGTGGAGATGTAGCACAGACCGCGTTCTTCGTCGGGCGTGACGCTGATGATGCCGAAGTGTTTCTGGGGCAGGCCGAAGTTCTCGGTTTTGCCGGTCTTCGGATCGTAGGCCATCACGTAGCCGCCGGGGTAGTCGGTGAGCTTTTCGCCTTTTTCGGGATAGCCTTGCTTGGAGCCGAAATAGATCTTGCCTGTCAGCTGACCGACATTGTTACGCGTATGGATTTTGGCCTGGGCGGCGAAACCGCGGACCATCGTCATGATGACACGATGGACATCGACAACCATCTGCATGGCGCTGTTGATCGGGTCGAACTCGACGAGGTAGGCGTTGACGCCGTACTTGGCGGTGCCGACGTAGAGCTTGCCGTTGTGCCCTTCGATGATGGAGAAGTAGCACGATTCTTGATTCGTGTATTCGGACGGCACGTGCGTCGCTTTGCCGAGCAGCCAAGGTGATTCCTGAGTGTTCTGCGCTTCGACAGGCCAACCGAGCGCCGTGGCCAGAACGAGGACGCCGACCCACCAGCGATGTTTGCGAAATGTGTTCATGGGAGGTTTTCTCAAAGGGTGGAGGGATTTGCGTGTTGTTATACGCGATGAGATAACAAACGCCAGTTCCGTTTAGCCGCGACGCGCCAGCGGAGCGCGAGCATCATCTCTCGCTCCGCTGGCGCGTCGCGGCTAAACATTGCGCATACAATACGACCACCATGATTACCGTCGAAATTCGGCACTTGCATCACCATGCCGACCACTGGTTCGTGCGTGGCCTGGAAGCCCGACTACGCGGCGCACGCCTCGTTCAACAGGACGGCGACGCGGTCGTGTTCCCGTGGCCGGGCGACGACCTCGATCCGGTCATTGCCGCGCTGCGCGAGGGCAAGCATGTCCTGGTCGAGGCAAACGCGATCGGTTGGTCCACGCCACTCCACCGACTCATCGATGTCGTGACGCCATCTCGAATTTTCGCTCTGATAAATTCAGACCGCTACCTGCCGTCGCGTCAACTCATCCGCCAGCAACTTGACGCGGGCAAAATTGGGCGGCCCGGGTTAATTCGCGTCTATCATCCGCGGGTTGGAGACATCAGCACGCGAATGCTTTCGGCACTAGATCAGATTCTGTGGTATTTCGGCGAGTTACCCACTGTGGCGTTCGCTCATCGCATAGGCCGTAAGCATGATCAGATTCACCTCGGGTTTGAAGGCGGCGGCATGGCAATGGCGACGTTCGCCGGTTTCAGTGTGCACTCATCGCTTTCGTTGATTGGATCGAGCGGCGCCGCCTATGCCGACGAGCAAATGAATAAGCAGGTCCTCAATCAAGGCGGCTCCCCTCGTCTTGTGCAAATGGGAGACACGGGAACGCAATGGGCCGGCGTGGTGCAATATTTCGTGGACGCGATTGCAGAAAAACGCGACCTGTCTTCAAGCATCGATTCCTGGCGACAGGTGATGGTGCTATCCGAAGCGATCGAGCGTTCCATCGCTCTGGGCCAAGCCGTGGAATTGGAAGGAGGGCCGTTCCATGGCTGAGCGTCCCATTTTCCGCAGCGCCGCCCTCAGTGCCGTCAAGCACGACTATGTCGCGCGCGGGTTAACATCGCATCGGCGTTTTGAACTCGTTGTCGTGGCCGATGATCCAAGCGTGCCCGATTGGGCGCATGCGCGCAATCAGCAACTTGCGGATAGCTTCAAAGTGCCCTACGTTCGCGATGTCGATCAGGCGTTGCGCGAGTTCAACGTCGATGTCGCCATCGTCAGCTCCGAAGCGGAACGGCACTGCGATTTGAGCATCCGTGCCGCCAAGCTCGGCAAACATGTCGTGCAAGACAAGCCGATGACGACGCTTCGCAGTGAAGCTGAGCGGCTCGTGCAAGCAGTCGAAGCGAGCGGCGTGCACTTCATGATGTGGAACCGCAACTTTGTGCCCGCTGTCGCCCATGCCAAGGAACAGATCGACGCCGGCGTCGTGGGCGAGGTGCTCGGCATACACATCGACTTCTACTTTGCAAAAGACGCCGGCCCACCGATCGGCTCACGGTTGCCGGGCTATCCGCCGCTCAATTGGCATGCCAACCAGATCGCGGCTCATATCGACGGTTCGGACGGCGGGCTGGGCAGAACGCCGATGGGCGAGATTACCAACGAAGGAATCTATCCGCTCGGCTACTTGCAAATGCTCACGGGAATGGCGATTCGCAAAGTGTTCGCGCGGGCGACAGCCCACTTCCATCAACTCTACGCCGACAATGGCATCGAAGACCTCGGCAGCATGACACTCGAACTCGAAGGCGGCGCCGTCGGCACGATCGCCCTGGGCCGAATCGGCGCGGCGAGTCATCCGAGCGGCGGCGAGATGAAGATTCGCATCATCGGCGAGTCCGGCGCGCTGCTCATCAACGAGGCGAGTCCGACCGTCGAAATCCATTACCGCAACCAACCGCCCAAGGAGCACCGCCAGCGCCGAGTGGCGAACGAGAATGACTTGCGCCTGGCGGATCATTTCGCGAACGCCATCGACACCGGCGGCCCGACGATCATGGACGCCCGCGCCAGCCTGGCGGTTTTCAACGTCTGCGCCGCCGCGATCGAATCGGCACGGACGGGGAAGGCGATTGCGCTTAGGTAGTGTCTCAGTTTCGGTCGGGGAGCGCGGCCGTCTCGGCCGCATAGGCGGGCGGGACGCCCGCGCTCCCCGACCGAAACTGAGATGTTTAGCCTCGACCAAATTCTTTTCCGGCGATAAGCTATCAAGAATGGGAGAGTCTGACTATGAACCGTACCGCTATGCTTGTTCCGCCCGTTGCCCTTGATGTCGCAGTTGTTCTAACGGCGATCGTTAGCCCGGAACCCGAGGCTGGCGGCTACTCGGCCTCGATCCCCGCGTTGCCTGGTTGCCATACCCAAGGTGAGACGCTCGATGAGGTTCGCGCCAATCTTCAAGAGGCAGCCGAGGGGTGGCTCGCCGTTGCCCACGAGGACGCACTTGCCAATGACGTTCCGGGAGAGGCCTCGTGAAGATCGTCTCCGGCAAGCGGATGTGCCGTGTACTGGAACTTCGAGGCTGGACCCTCGCACGTATTAACGGCAGCCATCACATCTATCGCCATGCGGCAACGAAACGTCGGACCGTAGTGCCTGTTCACGCCAACCAGGACGTGAAACCGATACGCAGCGCAGCATCATGCGCGACGCTGGTTTGACCGACGACGACCTGTAATCGCCAGTGGATCGCGGTTTTGCTTCGCGCTCCGCTGGCGCGTCGCGGCTAAACGAATCCTCACTCCACCACCATTGCCATCGCCGCGCCCGCCTTAGCATACGCTGCTCGACAGCGGGCGAAGGCTGCCTCAGCGCCGGCCTTCGTCAGCGACGTTAGCGTCGCGTCCACGGGGCCGCGAATCGTCAGTGAGCGCGGGGCGAGCGTCTCGGCGAGATCCGGCAGGTCGTACGCGCCCAGCACACCGGGGATGACGTTGGCGAGCTGGGCAGTGCTGATCGGCGTTCGCACGACGCTCTCCCAGGACGCCAGCGATTTCTCCAGCGTCACGGCTTTGACACGCGGGTCGAGGGCGGCCACGTGCAAAGCGATTGGGCCGGTCGCGCCGTGACCAACCAAATGAATCTCGTCGCCGGGGATCGCCTTGAGCATCGATAGCACGTCCAGCACGCGCTGGCCGAGCAGCGGGCGACCGATGTGCAACGCGAGGAACGCCTGCTTCTCATCGGGGCCGAAGTACGCGCTCTTTCCGAGAGGCAAAGTCTCGCCCATGCCACGCACATCGAACGCCCAGACTTCCTGATGGTGCTTCTGATAGGCCTCATCCAGCCAGCCGGTGAGTTTGCCTGATTCCGGCAAGCCTTGATCGGTCAGCACGACAATCGTCGCTCCTTTCGGCGCCAGATGCTTGAAGCGAAGAACGGGCACGCGAATGCCAGGCTCCGTTTCGTACGTGAGCTTGTGCGTGCTCAGCCGATCTTCGAGATAGTGGATCTTCTGACTAAGTAATTTTGCTTTCGGTGTTTCTTCGGATAGTGCCAGCCGACGGCGAATCTCCGCGTGCCGTTCCTTCTCTCCGAGCGACGCGAACTTGGCGCGATCGGCTTCGTGTTTCTTCGCGACCTGCATGTTCAGGCCGAACGCCGAGATGCCTTTGAAATCAGCCAACACCTGGCCGGATCGCGTGCATTGCAGTTGTTCATCGGTGAACGTCTTGAAGTCGCCCTCGCTTGGGGCGTCGTCGCGGTTCAACAGCCAGCGGCGCATCCAGCGCATCGCCGCCTCTCGGCGAGGTTTTGAGAAGCCATGCTTGTCGTCATATTCGAACAGACTCACGCGCTCGCCATGCCTGAGTTTGGCGTAGATCTGCGTCGCTTCACGGAAGGTTGTCCACGAACCTACTTGATCGAAGTAATCCTGCGAGGCGATGCAGATGAGCGTCGGCCGCGGCGCACGCATCGTCACGAAGTCGGTGTGCTCCATGCCAAACGCGACTTGGCCGGTGATGTTCTGCTCGGCGTCTTGCGGGCCGATTGTTGCGAAGAGCCGTTCGAGTGTGGTGATATAGCACGACGGGGCGGCACAGAGGATGCGGTCGTCGAGGGCCATCAAGTACGCGGTCAGCGTCCCGCCGCCGGAGTTGCCCGTGCAGCCGATGCGATTGGCGTCGATCTCCGGTCGGCTCACGAGATAGTCGATGGCACGGATGCCGTCCCAGATGCGATAGCCCGCCGTCGATTGGCCAACGAGCAGCGCCCCGACGCCGACCATGGTGTGTTCGCTGGTGTTGCCCTTGACGCCCGGTTTGCCCGAAGCGTCGAGTAGTTGCACGCGCTCGCCCTGACCGATGGGGTCGTAGCAGAGCACCGCCAGGCCGTTCTTCGCCATCAGGATGCACGCACGTTGGTAGGCCTCGGCTGCTTTGCCGTTGACGCTATGCCCGCACGGCACGAGAACGCCGGGGAACGGACCTTTGCCATCGGGTAAATAAAAATTCGCAGCTACGTGATGATTGGGCCGACTCTCGAAGATGACGTTCTCGACGCGAAACCCGTCGCCTTTGACGACGCCTGCGGTCTTCGCATTCAGCGGCGACTTGTCCGGGAACGGCCCAATCGCGGCGAGAAACTTCGCCTTCAACTCGGCCTGGCGCTTCTGAATCTGCTCCGGTGTTTTGAGCGATGCGACAGTCTTGCGTCGAGCATCGAAGTGCTTTTGGGCCTCGCCGAGCAAGTACGAATGAAGCATCTTGCGAGGCTCTGTGTCGGGCGGCAGGATTTGCAAAGGTGCCTGCGAGCGAACGGATGAAACGATGCCGAGAAGCAGAAGTACGCTGACGAATCGCATGACGGAATCTCCCCGGGGATCTTATGTGGAGCCTTAGACGATGTTATACTCATTGTCAATCAAGAGAGACATTCAAGCCCCGGGGTGAGGTACTCCGAACCTCTGGGATCAATCGTCGGCATGCGTTCATCCCAGGGGTTCGGAGTACCTCACCCCGGGGCTTGATCCTGATAAAGATATTCTTTCGATTCGGGAATATAACGCTCGCTACGGGCTCATACCTTAGAATCGACGCCGGCACGACGCCGACCGCTCATTTCATTCGCAAACGCAGAGGCCCGGTCATGCGAACGTGTTGCGCAGCCCTCGCCATTCTCTTGTTACTTTCTCCGACCGGGTCCCACGCCCAGGAACCGCAGGACTTGGCGCGGAAAGCCGTCGCGATTTTGAAAACGCACTGCAACCGCTGTCACGGCGAGGACGGCAAAAGCGAAGGCGGGTTCGGCTACGCCACCGACGCTAGGCTGCTGGTGGGCCGCAAGCGTATCGTGCCGGGCGATCCGGGCAAATCGAAGCTGCTCAAGCGGATGCTGAACGCTGACGATCCGATGCCGCCGAGCGAGGAAAAAGTTCGCCCAAGCTCCGACGAGCTAACACTGCTGAAGAAATGGATCGATGCCGGCGCGCCAGCCCCAGACGAACGCACCCCGCGTTCCTTTGTCAAGCCAGAAGAAATACTCAAGGCGATGCGCGACGATCTCGAAAAAGCCGGCGTGCGGGATCGACCCTTTCTCCGCTATTTCACGCTCACGCATCTGTACAATGCGGACCTCTCCGCTGAAGAAATTCAAAGCTATCGCCACGGCGTGTCGAAGCTCATCAACAGCCTGTCGTGGAGCCGACGCATCGTCGTGCCTATTGAGGTCGGCCTGGCGAAGACGCTGCTTCGCATCGATCTGCGCGATTATGAATGGAATGAGCGAACCTGGGAAACGATCCTGTCGCGCAATCCCTACGGCATCAACTACGCCAGCGCCGACGCCAAGGCGTGCGCGGAGATGACGCGCAGCCCGATGCCGTACGTTCGCGGCGATTGGTTCGTGGCCGTCGGGTCGCGGCCACCGCTTTATCACGATATTTTGCAACTGCCGCGCAGCGAGCAGGAACTGGAAAAGCTGCTGCGGATCGACACAGCCGAGAGCATTCGCCAGGAGAAGGCAGCCCGCGCGGGATTCAACAGCTCAGGCGTTTCGCGCAACAATCGGCTCATCGAACGTCATGAATCGGGCGCCACGGTGTATTGGAAGAGCTACGATTTCGCGGGCAACACCGGTCGCCAAAACCTGTTCGCGTTGCCGTTGGGTCCGGGTGACTCGGCGGAGACGTTCGCTCACGACGGCGGCGAGATCATCATTTCGCTACCGAACGGGTTGCAGGCGTATTTCCTCGCCGACGCGAAAGGCCAGCGCATCGACAAAGGCCCGACGGCGATCGTCAGCGATCCGCGCCGGCCCGATCGCGCGGTCGAGAATGGGCTGTCGTGCATCTCGTGCCATTCGCGTGGCATCATCGACAAGACCGATCAGATTCGCGGCCATGTGCTCAAGAATAGCAAGAGCTATGCGGAAGGTACGCTCGAAACGCTGCTTACGCTGTATCCGCCGAGCGCGAAGATGTCGGCGCTGATGCGTGCGGACTCACAGCGATTTCAGGACGCCGTCGCGAAAACCGGAGCGCCGCTGAGCACGACGGAACCAATCACCGCCTTGACCTTGCGCTTTGAGGCCGAGCTTGATCTCGCACTCGCGGCGGCCGAGGCGGGCGTGCCGACGAGCGTGTTTTTGAAAGTGCTCGACATCCAGCGAAGTCTCGCCAAGGAGCTTGGCCCGTTGCGTGTCGATGGCGGCACGGTCCAGCGCCAGGTGTTCGTCGATTGCTTCGGCGAATTGGCTGACGCACTGAAGCAGGGTACGTTTTCCGGGAGCAAAAATCAGGCTGCCGAGAAGTTGCTGCGCCAGGCCGGGCCGCTATTGACGAGCGATACGGAGCAAGCAATGCGCCTCTATCGACAAGCAACAGAAACCGATCCGGAGAACGCGCTGGCCCACGCTGGGTTGGGAGATGCTCATCGTTTACTTGGCGACCATTCCGATGCAATTGCCGCCTACACCGAAGCGTTGCGGCTCGATCCGCGCTCGGCAGGCGTGCTCAATAGCCGCGGGTTGATGCTGCATCGGCTCGGCAAGCACGATAAGGCGTTGGCCGACTTCACCGCCGCGATTCGCATCGAGCCGCGCTTCGGCGTCGCCTATCTCAACCGCGGCGTGGTCCAGGCATCGCTCGGCGAGCACGATCGCGCCATCGAGGATTACACCGAAGCATTACGATACGATGCCAAATCAGCGTTGCTCTTCAACAATCGCGGCTACGCCCATCTCGAAAAAAACGAGCCTGATCGCGCGATCGCCGACTTCGACCAAGCCGTCGCGCTCGATCCGAAATTCAGCGCCGCCTTCAACAATCGTGGGCTGGCGCATCTGCGCAAAAAGCGGTTGGAAAGCGCAATCGGCGACTTCAGCACGGCGATCCGGCTGAACCCGAAGTTCGCACTGGCGTACTACAACCGCGGCGTGGCGTATATGCGACAAGGTGACACCGCGCGGGCTGCCGCCGACCAACGGCGAGCGGAGCAGCTCGATGCGAATTTGACGAAAGATTAACCTTTAGCCACTCGCCTTTGGCGAGCGCGGACGCAATACACCGTGATGGATGTGCATCGCTCGCGCTCGCCAAAGGCGAGCGGCTAAACGAAATCGTGAAATTAACCCCAATCGAAAGGCGGAGATCATGCGTGCAATTCCGTTTGTTCTATTTCTGTGCTACCTGGGCGCCGCCGGCAGCGGTTGCAAGGACGCAAGCAAGAGTGCAGAGGATACCTTCACGACCGCCGGAACCAAAATCGGTAGGCCGGTTGGCGAAGCTCCCGTCACAGAGGCTCTAGCCAAAACCGCGAGTGCTCCGACTGGCGACGCCAAGAAAGCCGATTCCGCTCCCAAGGTCGAGGCCAAGAAAGCCGAGGAAGCGCCCGCTGCCGTCGCCGAGGCTGTCGTTGGCAAAGAGCACGTCGCGCCGCGGAAGCCGATGCAGCAGCCGATCCCGTCCGGCATCCTCACCGCGGGCAGCTTTGACGACAACGTCGAGCCGCACGTCTTCGCCTCGTTCGCCAAACGTAGCAGCCAAAAACGCGAGCTGACCAACCTGACGACGCTGCTGGGGGGCCATCGGCTCACCGTGCTCGTCAAGGATCCCGCAGGCAAGCCGGTCGGCAATGCTCGCGTGAAACTTTCCGGCGGGGCGTCCTCGGGCGTCGAACTCGTCACCCGCAGCGATGGCCGAGCGGTGTTCGTACTGACATTCGATCAACTTCCCGACGATCAACCGCTCGTCGTCAACGTCACCGGCCCCACGGGCGGCACGCCGATCACCGAGACCGTCGCCGTCGGCGCGAATCGCTGGGAAGTCACCCTGCCGACGGCGACGAGCCAATTTCCCAAAACGCTCGATTTCGCCATCGTGCTTGACACCACCGGCAGCATGGGCGACGAAATCAGGCATCTCGCGGCAGAGATTCGCGGCATCTCCGCGGCGATCGCCAAGAACTTCCCCGAAGTCAAGCAACGATTCGCGCTCATCCTCTATCGCGACGACAACGATGCGTATGTCGTCCGCACATTCGATTTCACCGGTTCGCTCGACCAATTCCAAAAGAATATCGCGGCCCAGAGTGCAGCGGGCGGCGGCGATTATCCCGAAGCGGTGCATCGCGGTCTGGAGGCGGCCGGCCAACTGCGCTGGAGCGAAGGCCCGCACGCAGCCCGCGTCGTTTTCCTCATCGCCGACGCCCCGCCGCACGCCCAACACATGAAGCGCACGATGAAAGCCGCCCATCTGCTACGAAGCAAGGGTGTGGCCATCTACCCCGTGGCGTGCAGCGGCTACGACGGCGCGTGCGAATTCGTCATGCGCGCCTGTGCGATGTTCACCGGCAGCCAATTCCTGTTTCTCACTGACGATTCCGGCGTCGGCGGCGCGCACGCGGAGCCGAGCATTCCGTACTACCAGGTCGAACGCCTGGAACGCCTGATGATCCGCATGATCGCCAGCGAGCTTTCAGGCCGAGTCGTCCCCGCGGAAGCGGGCGACATCCTCCGCACGGTAGGGAAGAAGGTGAATTGAGTAGACGCGTTTAGCCATTCGCCTATATCGGCGTGCGTCCGTTTATTTCGTATTCGCCACCGCACTCCAATGCGTTTCTGCGATACTTTGAAGTGCGTCGACTTGAGGACGTTTTTTCTTTCGAGGCGGCAAGAAAATTCAGAACGTGCAGGAGATGCGTCGATTCTGTCAAACGCCAGCGCCGACGCACGATGAATTTGCAAAGGCTATTTCGGTTCACGCCTGGACTTGGGGATAGGATCGGAACCTGCTGGCTGCTCGTTGTCTGGAGTTCCGGAAAAGGCACCCCACGAAAAGTTGCCGACGATCGCGCCGACAACCAGTCCAGGCACAACCAGATTTCGCGCGAGGCCTTCGTAACTCGCCGTGACTACCATGATGCCAAATGGAATACCGGCACCGAGCGCGGCTCCGAGAAAACCGCCCGGGTTCAGGTTTACGTTCATGATGCTTGCCTCGTTGCCAATGCCGTCAAACGAATCGCGTTCATTCCGTGGGCGGCTTTCGGAAGGCCCGCTGAAAGCAGAGCAGACACACGATCAATCCGATGCACGCTGGCACCGCGCTTGCCGCAAGATTTGCGACGCTCTAGGCCGAATCCGAGCTTGCAGACAGCGTTCGTACAAAGTGAACGACTCCGAACACCGCATACGCGCCGGCGAGGATGCCGATGATGATTTGGATTGCTTTGGCCATGCCATGGACCCCGCTTGGATGAGCTAGAACGTAGAAATCGAACTGGTGTCAATACAGGTCGCGCCCCGTAGCGGCCGTTGCATCGGTCCACGAATTCGCAGGATGCGAACAATTCCATCAGCGACGATGAACAATGCCCGGTATCGTCGGCCGCGCGGTGTTTTGAAAAAGATTTGCCGAAGGTCTGGAAGCGTGGCAATACTCTCCGGCGCCAAGCCAAAACCCTCGGCATCCTCGGCTAGTCTTTCTATCGCGGCATCTAGCGCCTCGACCCAGCGATTTGCACCGAACAGCGATCGCTTGACGAGATAGCGGAGTATTGACCTCGAGTCACGTTCCGCACGTTACAAGAAGGACGACCTCATACAGATTCATTATTTGTCCAACCCAAACTCCGCTCGCAATTCCGCCATCACCTGATTCGCATTCCGACCGAGGTCGCCGTTCTCCATGTCTCGGATTGCTTCCACTTCCAGCGCGTCAAATTCGGGGTCAGGATGGAGCGTTCGCCACTCATCCAGGGTTTCTTCGGGCGAGAGGCTTGCATCGCCGTCTTTGACCTTTTCCACAACGAATTGGCTGAAGAGACGAAGTTCGTCGGTGTCAGCGATTTTCATCGGCGTCCTCCTTTTGGCGATCATCGCGGCACTACCCCCACCAATCGCTGCGCTCATGGTGGGGCTTGCCCAGCTGATACTACTTCTTCGGCGTCTCGATGACCTTCGGCGCCACAAAGCCTGGCGTGGCGTTGAAGCTCGATACCACGCTGCCGTCGGTTTTCCAGACGCGGACTTCGCCATTCGCAGCGCCGCCGACGACTTGTTGGCCGTCTGGGCTGATGGCGACGGCGTAGACCCAATCGGTCAGGCCAGCGAGCGTCTTCAATGGCGTTCCCGCGACCGGGTTCCATAGGCGAACTGTCATGTCGGCCCCGGCTGAGGCGACTAGCGGGTTCTTGGCGTCGGCATGCGCAGCGAGGCGGAAGACTGCTTTCGCGTGGCCCGTCATGCTCTTGCTCGCTTTGCCGATCGCCTTCGCCTTATCAGTCGCCTGCCAGATGCGGACCGCGCCGTCTTCGCCCGCGGATAGGCCGAATACGCCATCGGAGGTCATCGTGACGCCGTAGACTACGTTTTGATGATCGGGGAACGTCAGCAGCGATTCCTTGGCGACGAGGTCCCACAGCTTGGCAGTCTTATCGCGGCTCGCCGTGACCAGGCCTTTGCCATCGGGCGTGAACGCAACACCGAGAATCCAGTCGGCATGATTTTCGACGGCATGTTCGACTTTGCCCGTGGCGACATCGAAAACGCGAACCATGCGATCCGTCCCGCCGGCGGCGATCTTCTTGCCGTCATTGCTGACGGCAAGAGCGAGGATCGAATCGTCAACTTGAATGAGTTCCTTGAGCATGACGGCTTTGTCGTTAACGCCGTCCACCGACGGCACACCGCCGTGGTCTTTGGGCGTGCCGGCGTCGATGTTGTAAATGCGCACGTCGCCTTCTTGGCCCGGGCGACCGCCAGCGACGACGAGCTTGCCATCGGGCAGGAACTGCATCTGGTGTGCACGTTCCGCCCGCGTGAAGATTCGGCGCGACAGTTTGCCCGTGGCGGCGTCCCATACCGTCAGTTCATGGTTGCCACCCACGACGACACGCTTGTTGTCGGGCGTAAAAGCGACGGCGTTAATCAGCGTCGGGAACTTGTACGACACGAACGGCAGCGGCGGATTCCAGCGGACGCGCAGCTCACGCACCAGATCGGCCTTGACGTCGAGACCCTTGTCGAGTTTCGCGCCTTCGTCAATCCACTTCGCAATCAGATCAATCTGGTCCTTCTTGAGGGCATCGCCGGCGTCTAGCGGCGGCATGCGTTCCTTGCCCATCGAACGCAGCACTTCGATCAGCAAGCTTTCCTTCGATTTGCCCGCCGAGATCGGGTCGTCCTTGCTGCCGCCTTTGCGAAGATTCTCCCAGGTGGTCATTTCGAGCTTGCCTTTTTTCTTCTTGGCGTCATGGCAAGCGAAGCAGTTTTTTTGCAGAATCGGCGCGACATCGTTGATGAAGCTCACCGGCCCCTTGGCACCCTGAGCGTTAGCTGTTTGCGGTGAGACAAACAACAGCCAGGCCAAAGCAAGGCCAAAGACCGCGCAGAAAATACACGCACACGAAAAACGATTGCGAATCATGGAAGAAGCTCCTACGGAAAACGTGAACAAATCGGCGGGAGTATATCGATCGACACCCGAGGCAGGCCGACGATCTATTATTCATTATAAAAAATCGACGGCGGGTTTGCGAATGGAATTCGGTTGTCGGTTGTCAGTTGCGAATTTTCAGTTTTCAACTATGAAGCCACCCTCAAAAGTCGATTTCCGAGGCTGAAGCGTAAGCGAGGCTACCTGAATGCCTCGCTTACGCTTCAACCTCGGACCGAAATTTGATTTCTGTCGGGCGCGTCAACCTTCGGCCCT
>CAMAUE010000130.1 GCA_945861245.1 Singulisphaera sp. GP187 | reverse complement strand
CGCACCGACTCAAGCGAATCGATGATTCAGATCAGTTCGCTGCATCTGATGCTTCAACGTTTAGCTCCGAAAAAGAACACCGCAGCGTTTCGTTATCGAGCTGCGGCATGAAAGACGGAAAACACGAGGAATCTTTCCGGATAGCCTCTAACTGCTCCACCAAGACCCAGCCCTCATCGCCATCGTCGAATAGAACCAACGCCCGGCCACGATTGAGTTCACGAATCCGGCCAACAAACATAGCGCCGTTCATCCAATGCGCCCAGACGCGGTCGCCGTTTCGCAGCTGCTCGATATAGGCCTTGTTCGAGGCGACGGTGGTCGGCTCGGCACCGTCGTACTCGCGGTCGGCGAGTATGCGCAGCGACGCGATCTTCGTCCATTCGGTCCGTGCGCCGTCCTCGAACTCGACCAGCACTTCGTCGTCGGCGATCTTGGTGATCGTCGCGGGATAGAACAGCGGCCCCATCTTGCGACGGCTGAGCACCTGCTGGCCGACCTTGACGCTTACCGCTTGAAGGTCGTCGAGTGCGACCCAGCCGGCATCGCCGTCGTCAAACTGGATGAGTGCCCGGAATCCCTGCAATTCCTGAATCGTGCCGACGTAGAGAAACATCGGCTCCCACGGGGCGAGCACGCGATCACCGACTTTCCACGTGGAACCATTTTTACCCGCGGTTTGGTCCCACGCCAGCTTTCGCCGAACCGCCGCTTGGTCTGCGGAATCCGGCGGTGTCCGCAAAGGCGAGGTTGGTTCGCCTGGGACCGGCACGCGGTCAGGAATCGACATATCGGGGATGATCGGTCGTTTCGGCTCTTTGGGATTGTCCATGGGGTGCTCTGTTTGTTTACGATTTGCGTTCGCTGAATCCCGTGCCATCGACGGATCCCGTGAGCGATAAACGTGAACAGGCGACGATTGACGGCCACGTAAAACTTGGAGATGATTATGATCGACCGGCCGTTGTCAAGGACGAGCGGGCAAAAGTGCGCCGAGCCGAAGAACGAGCACCGTCCCGTCGCCGGTCCCGACCGCCAGATGCCGACCGTCGAGCGAAAACGCCAAGGCACGCGGCTCAACGGGCAAGATCCACGTCACTGAGACCTTGCCCGTGGCAACGTTCCACAGCCGCACCTGCTTATCCTGGCCAGCGGTTGCCAGGTTGCGTCCATCCGGTGCGAACGTCATCGCCTTGACGACTGGCAACACGCCCTTGCCCGTGTGCGCGCGGATGGCGTGCAATTTTTCGACACGCTCAGCACCGATGCGCATCAGTTGCACCGCCTCGTCATCGCCAGCGAAGGCGAAAATCGCTTCGGTCGGCGAACAGGCGACGGTGCGAGCACGGAATGCGTTAAGTGTTTTCTCGTTCAGTAAATTCCCTGATACCTCCCAGATCCGCAGCGCTTCCTTGCCGATATGGCTGCCGGCGACGAGGTGCTTGCCATCATGGCTGAACGCCAGCGACGCGATGCCGAGTGACGCTGTCTTCTCGTTCGCCAACACTGCCCAGACCTCGGGATTTGGGTCGTCGAACTTCAACACACGCAGCACGGGATCGTAGCAGCCACTGGCGAACATCCTCCCCGTCGGCGAATAGGCGACGACGAACGGCCGATTCTTATGCCCGCTGAGCCGATACTCCTCCTTCGGCGGGTTAGTTGAAAGGTTCCAGACAATGACGCGCGTATCGCCACAGCCGGTGGCGAGCAGCTTGCCGTCGGGATGAAACGCGATGCCGCTCGGGCTGCCATCGATCTTCGCGAACGAGACCGGTTCCTTGCCGCCGAGCTTGTGCAAATGGACGACGTTGTCCCACCCAGAGGTTGCAACGAGCGAACTATCCGAGTTAAACGCGATATGGGCGACCGCGCGGCCATGCGCGCGAAAATAAGCGACGACATCCGGTAACGCCAGCAGCTTGCGATCCTCGGCATCGATCTCGCCAGCATCCAGTGCATCAAGCGGCGAACGCACTTGGCGCAACAGGTCGATTGCCGCGAGATAGTGCGTCGTGTCAACCTGCTGGCGGGCGAACGCGACGACGTTGAGGCGTAGCTTATCGCCGGCGAACTCGCGCTTGGCGACACGCTGCTGCAAGCTCGCGAGGCTCGCCTGTGGCGTGGCCTCGCCGGCGCGGATTGGCGAGGTGAACAGCAGGATGACGATGGCAAGGGGGGTGAAGCGAGGGGTCATGGGGTTTCCATCCGCATTAATAGACTTCGACAAGGAATGTCGTAATGCGAATTTCGAGTTGTTGAAATCGCGATTTGAGTTGTTCTTTGTAGTCATGAAAGAACTGTTGATTCTCGGCTGTAACTGCGATGTCCACAAAAACGCGAAGTAATTCATCTCGGTAGGATTGCCCAGCATGCTCCCAGATCCCGCGGATGATTTGTGTTTCGGATGAAACCGCGCCAAACTTTCGACCAAGCTCCCTTTCGGTGAGGCCGAGGATCTCATCAGAAACAAGAGAACCGTCGTTAAACTGCTTTGGAAAAAGGATTTCGAACCGGCGCAGTGAGCTGCTCATATCTTGCTGGGCCCTCAACAGTGAACGTAATTCCTTCAGTTGCGAGCGATGCCAACGCCTGAGGCGGCACGGCAGTTTCGCCAGTTTCCCAGCTTTTGAAGGAGAAGCGACCGGTCAGATACCCCAGCGCTTTGCATTCAACATCAGGGTTTGGAAATCGGATAATTATTATAGTCCCATCATTGTAATCCAGTTTGGAGAGGAATGCAATAGACTGTTGTGTTGGCATGCGCAAAGGACGCTCCCAACTTCGTGTTCGGGAATTCGTGAATGATTAGACACGAAATATTTTCCATCAAATCCTCGAAAAACAACGAAATTATCTCTTGTCACAGCGATAGTATATGTAGAGCCTTCAAGTACGAGAGATAATCTGCATTCATTATTCGGGAGCCTTCCATGTCTGACATCGTCTATGTGTTGACAAACGACGCAATGCCTGGCCTTGTCAAGATTGGGTATACGCAGGACACCGTGGAGGCGCGGCTGAGCCAGTTGACCTCGCATGCGGGGGTTCCCTTGCCGTTTGAGTGTTTTTTTGCTGCCGAGGTCGACGATTGCTTGCGAATTGAAAAGACGCTGCACCAGTTGTTTAGTGAATCTCGCGTAAATCCAAAGCGAGAATTTTTCCGCCTTGACCCGGAAAAAGTAGTCCTGGCAGCAATAAGCATCGGTCCATTCAAGGAAGTCACACCGGGCGCAGCCCAGGTTGAACCTGAAGAGAAACAAGCGCTCGAGAAGGAAAAAGCCCGCCGAACACCGATTCGACTCGAAAAAATCGGGATCAAACCTGGGGACAGCTTGGTGTTTTCTCGAGACGTATCTCTCCAGGCGAAAGTTCTCGACGGCAACCAAATTGAATTCCAGGGAACGATAACGAGCCTCTCCGCTGCAGCTCTAACGGCTCTTCATCAGTTGGGGTACAAGACGCCATCGGCACAGGGGCCAGCGTATTGGATGTTCGATGGCGAACTCCTTGACGAAAGGCGGCGACGGCTCGAGGCAGAACGATTCGATCAGGCTGCTGTCACCGAGTAGCAATATGTGCGGAATCAGGAGCGACATCATCATAAGATGACATTTCAGGATGAGCTGCGCGCTTTGCCGACCCGCCCAGATTGATTTCTGCGAGCGAGCCGAAACGAGACTCGGGCGAGCCTAGCCGCGTAAGCGGCAGGTTGAACTCGCGAAAGCCGGCGTCAACCCGTCGCTTACGCGGCTAGGCTCGCCGATATAATTTGATGATGCCACTGTAACACAGGAGACCCCACCCAATGTCCTCTCCCACCACCAATATCACCAGCGTGCTCAAAGAGACGCGGTCGTTTCCACCATCGTCGGAGTTTGTCGCGCAAGCACATATCAAGGGCCAGGCCGAGTATGACAAGCTTTGGCAGCGTGCCGCCGATGATCCCGATGGATTCTGGGCTGAGCAGGCGGAGTCGCTGACGTGGTTCAAGAAATGGGACACGGTACTCGAATGGAACGAGCCGTTCTCGAAATGGTTCGTCGGCGGCAAGATCAATGTCAGCTATAACTGCATCGATCGCCATCTCAATGGGCCGCGCAAGAACAAAGCCGCCATCATTTGGGAAGGCGAGCCAGGCGATACGCGCGTGTTGCGTTATCAGGATTTGCACCGCGAAGTGAGCCGATTCGCGAATGGCTTGAAGAAGCTCGGCATCAAGCCTGGCGATCGCGTCACGATCTACATGCCGATGGTCCCCGAAGCGGCGATCGCGATGCTGGCGTGTGCCCGCATCGGCGCAGTACACTCAGTGATCTTCGGCGGCTTCTCCGCCGAGGCTGTCGCGGATCGCAACAATGACGCCAAGGCTCGCCTGGTCATCACCGCCGACGCCGGCTGGCGCCGAGGCAAGATCGTGCCGCTGAAGGCCAACGTCGATGCCGCACTGGAGAAGTCGCCGACGGTTGAGAAGTGTATCGTTTACAATCGCTGCAATCAAAACGTGCCCATGAAATCCGAGCGCGACATCTGGTGGCATGACCTCGTTGCCGATGTCTCCGCCGAATGCCCCGCCGAACCGCTCGACAGTGAGCATCCGCTCTTCATCCTCTACACCAGCGGCTCGACCGGCAAGCCGAAGGGCGTGCTGCACACGACCGCGGGCTACCTGCTCGGCACGTCGCTGACGCATCGCTGGGTCTTCGATTTGAAAGAAGACGACACTTACTGGTGCACCGCCGATGTCGGCTGGATCACGGGGCACAGCTACATCGTTTACGGTCCGCTCGCCAATGGTGCGACCGTGATGATGTACGAAGGCGCGCCGAACCATCCGAAGGAAGACCGCTTCTGGGAGATCATCGAGAAGTACCGCGTTAGCATTTTCTACACAGCACCCACGGCCATCCGCGCGTTCGTCAAATGGGGCGATCAGCATCCGAATGGGCACGACCTCTCCAGCCTGCGTCTGCTAGGCACGGTCGGCGAACCAATCAATCCCGAAGCGTGGATGTGGTATCACAACGTCATCGGTAAAGGCAAATGCCCGATCGTCGATACCTGGTGGCAGACGGAAACCGGCGCCATCATGATCGCCCCACTGCCCGGGGCGATCCCGACCAAGCCCGGTTCCGCGACCAAGCCGATGCCCGGCATCATCGCCGAGATTGTCGATAAACAAGGCAACCCCGTGCCCGTGAACCAGGGCGGATTCCTCATTGTGCGCAAACCCTGGCCATCCATGATGCGCACGATCTATGGCGACGACGAACGCTATCGCGAAGCATACTGGTCGCAGGTGCCTCACGTTTATTTCACTGCGGACGGCGCTCGCAAGGACGACGACGGCTACCTCTGGATCATGGGCCGTGTCGATGACGTGCTCAATGTTTCCGGCCATCGCTTGAGCACGATGGAAGTGGAGAGCGCTTTGGTCGGGCATGCGAAGGTCGCCGAGGCGGCGGTCGTCGGCAAACCGGACGAAATCAAGGGCGAAGGCATCTGCTGCTTCGTCACCGTCAAGGCAGGTATCAAGGCAAGCGATGAACTCAAGAAGGAATTGCAAGCGCATGTCGTCAAGGAGATCGGCTCCCTGGCGCGACCCGACGAAATCCGCTTCACCGAATCGCTGCCAAAAACGCGCTCCGGCAAAATCATGCGACGCTTGTTGCGCGACATCGCCGCCGGCCGAACGACGACTGGCGACACGACGACGCTGGAAGACTTCTCGATTCTCGCCAAGCTGCGGGAGGAAGACGAGTGAGCAAGTCCAAGGGTGAGGCACTCCGAACCCTTGGGATTACGGTTGTACGATCCCAGAGGTTCGGGGAACCTTACCTCTGGGATTATGTCAATAATTCATAGCTTCGGTGAAGTGATTAGCCGCAAGCGAAAAATAGCGGCAAACACCGCTTCATCAGAAAGGCCGATCTCATGCGTACCAATCTCTCGACACTCAGAGGCAAAACCATCGCCTTCGCGGCATCGGGCGGACTCGATAGCTGCACCATCACACGCTGGCTGGTGGACAACGGCGTGCGCGTCGTCTGCTTCACAGCTGACATGGCCCAGCCCGACGAAAGCGACTTCGACACCGTGCGCACGCGCATGCTCGCTTGCGGAGCGCAGGACTACGTCCGCGTACCGTTGCACGACGCCATTGCCGAGGCCGGGCTTGACATCATTCAGGCTCAGGCCTACTACGAGGGCCGTTACTGGAACACCACCGGCATCGGTCGGCATGTCATCGTCGAAGGCATCGTCGGCGAAATGCGCAAACGCAACATCACCGTACTGAGCCATGGTGCTACCGGGCGAGGCAACGACCAGGTCCGCTTCCAGCTCGTTACCAACATGCTCGAACCGAGCTTTGAAGTCTACGCTCCGTGGCGCGATGAAGCTTTCTTGAGCCAATTTCGTGGCCGTAGCCAGATGATCGATTATTGCAATGAACGCAAGCTGCCGATCAAGGTGACCAAGGACTCGCCGTACTCGACTGACGCGAACCTGCTGGGCCTGACGCACGAAGCGGGCAAGCTCGAATCGCTGGAGACGCCGCCGAGCTTCGTCACGCCGGGCATGGGCGTGCATGCGACGCAAGCGCCGGACAAGCCGGAGATCGTGACGATCCGCTTCGAGAAAGGTCGGCCCGTCGCCATCAACGGCCACGCCGTCACGACTTATCATGCCATCACCACCGCCAATGAGCTTGGCGGCAAACATGGCGTCGGCATCTGCTATCATCTCGTCGAGAACCGCTTCGTCGGCATCAAGAGCCGAGGCGTTTACGAAGCCCCCGGCATGGAGCTTTTGGGGTCTGCGTACTTTTACCTACTCCAGCTCGTGCTCGATCGCCGAGCACGCGAACTGTTTGACAATCTTTCGCTAATGCTCGCCAAGCAAGTCTATCAAGGTTACGGCTACGATGTGGCATCAAAAGTCGCGTTCGATGCAGTCAAGTCGCTCGCCCAACTCGTCACGGGCACGGTGAGCGTCTCGCTGTACAAGGGCAACGCCAACTTCGCCGGCGCGAAGGATGTGCCGCACTCGCTCTATTCCGAAGCGAATGCCTCGATGGAAGCGATCGGCGAATTCGATCATGCCGATAGCGAAGGCTTCCTGCGCGTGCTGTCCGTGAGCGCGCGAGCGTTGGCAGCGACGGGGCAGGTGAAGCGATAGTGCCGCGATGCACGAACGGAGACGCCGGCTTCCTCACATCTGCAGCGCCTTCGACCACGCCGCCCGTGCCGCTTCGCCGACCGCCTCCGAAAGCGTCGGGTGGCCGTGGCACGTGCGGGCGATGTCCTCGGCGGTCGCGTGAAACTCCATGCCCAGCACGCCCTCGGCGATCAGGTCCGACGCCCGCGGGCCAATCACATGCATGCCGAGAATGCGGTCGCTGTCGGCGTCAGTCAGGAACTTGACAAAGCCTTCGGTGTCATCCAGGCATTTCGCACGGCCTGTGGCGGCGAACGGGAACTTGCCGACCTTGTATCGCACGCCCTTCTCCTTTAATTGCTCCTCGGTCGCCCCGACAGCCGCGACTTCTGGGTGCGTGTAAATGACGCTAGGTATTGTTTCGTAGTTGACATGTCCCGCCTTGCCGACGATCAGCTCGGCGACAGCGATGCCTTCTTCGCTGGCCTTGTGCGCGAGCATCGGCCCGCGGATCAAATCGCCGATCGCGTAGACCCCCTTCGCCGAGGTCTCGAAGTGATCGTTGACGACGACTCGCCCGCTCTTCACATCCACCTGCACGCCCGCCTCGGCCAGGCCAAGCCCATCAGACGCCGACCGACGCCCGACGGCAACGAGTACCTTGTCGCCCTGAAAATCGACGGCCTTCCCGCCTTGCTCGGCATGCACCGTGACGCGCATCGTCCCCTTCGTCGCGCCAGTGACTTTGGTCTCGAGGTGTATCTCCAGGCCCTGCTTTTGCAGCGAGCGCTGAAGTGCAAGCGCAACCTCAGCGTCGTTAGCAGGGAGCAGTCGCGGCAGAAACTCGAGGACCGTGACCTTGGCGCCGAGCCGGGCCCAGACCGAGCCGATCTCCAAACCGATGAACCCGCCGCCGATGACGATGAGATGGCTCGGCACGCGCGAAAAGCACAGCGCCTCGGTCGAGGTGACGATCTGGGCGCCATCCGTCGGCATGAAGGGCAACTGCGTCGAGACGCTGCCGGCGGCGAGCACGATGGCGCGGGCTTCGAGCGTCGTCGCCTTTTCGCCGGCGACTTGCACCCGGCCTTTGCCGAGCAGCGTCGCGGAGCCGGGATAGTGTGCGATGCCGTTTTTCTTGAGAAGATAGGCGACGCCATCGGTGAGGCTTTTGACGATGCCGTCCTTGCGTGCGAGCATCCTGGCGAGGTCGAGCGTGACATCGCCGACCTGGATGCCGTGATGGCTGAAGCGATGCGTGGCCAGGTGATAGAGTTCACTGGAATCGAGCAGCGCCTTGCTGGGGATGCAGCCGACGTTGAGGCATGTGCCGCCGAGCGTGCGCGATTTTTCGACGCAGGCGACCTTGAGGCCTAACTGTGCCGCGCGAATGGCGGCAACGTATCCGCCGGGGCCGGCGCCGATCACGATGAGGTCGAACATGATATCTCCCCGTTTAGCCGCTCGCCTTGGGCGAGCGCGATCTTGTCGCCGCGTGGAATGTTGTACGCGCTCGCCAAAGGCGAGTGGCTAAACGAATGCGTCAGACCGACAACAACAATCGTTGCGGGTCCTCGATGCATTCCTTGATGCGCACGAGAAATTGCACCGCTTCCTTGCCGTCGATCAGGCGATGATCGTACGTCAGCGCGAGATACATCATCGGACGGATGACGATCTGGTCGTCGCGCACGACGGCTCGCTTTTGGATGGCGTGCATGCCGAGAATCGCGGTCTGGGGATAGTTGAGGATCGGCGTGGAGAGCATCGATCCAAAGATGCCGCCGTTGGTGATGGTGAATGTGCCGCCTTGCAGGTCGCTGACGCTGATCTTGCCATCGCGCGCTTTGACCGCCATCTCGCCGATGGTTTTCTCGATCGCTGCGAAGGTCAGCGTCTCGGCATCGTGCAAGACGGGGACCATCAAGCCTTTCTCGGTGCTGACGGCGACGCCGATGTTGCAGTAATCGTGATAAAGGATGTCGCGCCCATCAATCGCTGCGTTGACGAGCGGGAACGCCTTCATCGCTTCAATTGACGCTTTGACAAAGAACGACATGAACCCGAGCGCGACGCCATGCGCGTCCTTGAAGCGATCTTTGTAGCGGGCACGCAAATCCATGACAGCGGACATATCGACTTCGTTGAACGTCGTCAGGCTGGCGGTCGCCTTCTGAGCGCCGATCAAGCGCTCGGCAATGCGTTGGCGAATCGCTGACATCGGCACGCGGCGCTCGCGCTCACTGGCTGGCGGCGGTGTTGGTGCTGGAGCGGCGAGGTGGGCCTGCACGTCTTCCTTGAGGATCACGCCATGCCTGCCTGTGCCTGCGATGGAGGCGGGATCGACCTTCGCCTCGGCTGCGACTCGTCTTGCCGCGGGCGAAAGCTTCGGACTCGCGGCAGGTGGGACTGGCGGCGTTGTCGCCACAAGATCATGTCGCCCCACTCTCACCCCCGACCCCTCTCCCGGGGGTAGAGGGGAGCCAGGCTTGGCGGATTCGTCGATGCGGCCCAGGACGGCGCCGACCTGCACGCGGTCGCCCGGTTTGGCGTCGAGATGCAGCACGCCCGACGCCGGCGAGGGGATGCCTTGCGTCGCCTTCTCGGATTCGATTTCGAGGAGAATGTCGTCCTTGTTGACGAAGTCGCCTTCCTGCCGAACCCACTGCGAAACGGTGCCTTCCGCGATCGATTCGCCGAAGCTCGGAACGAGAATGTCGATAGTCATGGGATGGTGTCCTACTTCCTGGTTCACGTTGAGCGTTCGCAAGGTGCCACGCGGGCGCTAAACAAAATGCGATTTCGCCTACGCCCCGCCGAACGTTCGCGGTTCGTAGGAGACCACGTAATGTGGTCCCTCGGCGTGAAAGGCGGCCCGCACCAGCTCGTTCTGTTCACGCTTATGAATTTCGAGCGATCCCGTCGCTGGGCTGGCGCTGGCGTCGCGGCCGACGTATTTCACGTCGAGTCCGAGTTGGCGCAGACGCGGCTCGATGAACGACCACGCGCCCATGTTGTGCGATTCCTCCTGACACCAGACGACATCGCCCTTAGCCCGCGGATACTTTGCGACCAACCGCTGAATGGTCTCGATGTGAAGCGGATACAGTTGTTCGACACGCACGATGGCGACAGAGCGTTTCGCCTTGGCACGCTGTTCGAGGAGATCATAGTAAACTTTGCCCGAGCAGAAAATGATGCGATCCACCGTCGCCGGGTCGGCCGCGGCATCGTCGAGCAGGTCATGAAAATTCGTGCCGTCGAGAAACTCCGCGATATTTGAGACGCACGCCTTATGCCGTAGCAGGCTCTTGGGAGTCATCACGATGAGCGGCCTGCGATACGGCGCGCGCACCTGTCGGCGAAGCAGGTGAAAATACTGAGCCGGCGTCGAGGGATAGGCGACAATCATGTTATTCTCGGCACAGGCTTGCAAGAAGCGTTCGAGCCTGGCACTGGAGTGTTCCGGGCCTTGGCCGTCGTAGCCGTGGGGCAGGAGCAGAACCAGACCGCTGTCCTTCTGCCATTTCGATTTGCACGTGGAGATGTACTGATCAATGATGACCTGCGCCCCGTTGACGAAATCGCCGAACTGGGCCTCCCACATCACAAGGCTGTCGGGGGATCCAAGTGAATAGCCGAAATCGAAGCCGAGCACGGCCACCTCGGAGAGCATGGAGTCGTATACGCAGAACGTCGGCTGATCGGGTTCGAGATGTTGCAGCGGGACATAGGTGCGTTCGTCGCGGCGGTCGTAGTAGACGGTGTGGCGTTGACTGAACGTGCCGCGCCGGCTGTCTTGGCCGCTCAATCGAATCGGCGTGCCTTCGAGCAACAGCGACCCGAATGCGAGCGATTCCGCCAGACCCCAGTTGATCGGCTTGCGTTCACGCACGTCGGCATAGCGGGCCTGGATCACTTCCTTGTTCAACTTTGGGTTCGGCTCAAAGTCGTCGGGCAGCGTCGCCATCGCCTTGGCAATTCGCTCGAGCGATTCATATACGACACCGGTCGGCACCGGTGCGGCAGAGTAGTCCGATTGAACCTTCGACCATTTGTCGCGATAAGGCCGATAGCTCGATACGGCATGATCGCCCGTGCGCACTTCCTGTTGCTCGATGTCCAGAAGCGACACGAATTTCTTTTGCATCTCACGATCATCTTCGGGGCTGAGCACGCCCGTGTCGCTGAGGTGCTGGGCGTACATCGTGCTCAGGAGCGGCTTCTTGACGATGCGCGCGACCATGTCCGGACTGGTATACGCCGGTTCGTCGCCTTCGTTATGGCCGTGCTTGCGAAAGCAATACATATCGATCACGACGTCCGTGTGGAAGATTTGCCGATAACGCACGGCAAGTTGCGTCACATGCAGAACGGCTTCGGGATCCTCACCATTGACGTGGAAGATCGGAATGTCGATCATCTTGGCGACATCCGTGCAGTGACGCGACGAACGTGCATCCGACGGCCTCGTCGTGAATCCGATCTGATTGTTGATAATGATGTGGATCGTCCCGCCGGTCTTGTAGCCTTGAAGCTGCGAGAGATTCAACGTCTCCGGCACGATGCCCTGGCCGGCGAACGCGGCGTCGCCGTGGATGAGCAACGGCACGACCTTACTGCGCATTTCGTCATTCCAGTCGCGCTGCTTGGCCCTGACCCGGCCCTCGACGACGGGATTTACGGCTTCGAGATGGCTCGGGTTCGGCGTCAGCGTCAGGTGGATCGGATTGCCCGATGACGTCAGGCGATCGTCGGAGAAACCAAGGTGATACTTGACGTCGCCATCGCCGGCCATCGAATTCGGGATATAGTGGGCGTCGAACAGCGTGAAGAGTTCCTTGTGCGGTTTGCCGAGAATATTCGCGAGCACGTTGAGGCGACCGCGATGAGCCATGCCCATGACGATCTCCTTCACGCCCATCGAAGCGGCACTTTCGACGATCATGTTGAGGAGCGGGATGAGCGTTTCGGCTCCTTCGAGCGAGAAACGTTTCTGCCCAAGGTAACGCGCGTGCAGAAACCGCTCGAACGATTCGGCATGGTGCAGGTCTTTCAGGATGCGGATTTTGACCGCACGCGAGAACTTCGGCGTGTTGTGCTCCGGTTCCATACGCTGCTCCAGCCAGCGGCGTATCTGCGAGTCTTGGATGTGCATGTACTCGACGCCGATCGATCGGCAATAAGTTGCTTCCAGGGCCGCGATGAGTTGGCGCAGCGTGCCGTTCTTTAGACCGAGGAAGTAGCCTGTGTCGAAGACGCGATCGAGGTCGGCATCGGAAAGGTCGAAGTCGCCCAGGTCGAACACGAGGTCGCACTTGGGCGGATCGCTGAGAGGATCGAGATGCGCATAGGAATGCCCGCGTGCGCGATAGGTGTCGATCAGGCGGATGACACCGGCCTGAAGCTGCGAGGATTCGACGATGCGCGGGTGGTAATCGCTCGCGAGTTCAAAACCCTGGAAGAACGTGTTCCAGGTATCGTCCACGGTGCGCGGGTCGGCACGCCAGCGCTGGTACTGGGCTTCCACCAGATCGAGATTGGCACGGAATGGGAAAGCGAGATGGCTCATGGCGTCTTCTTTCCCGCTATAAATGGCGGGCTATATATACTTCGCACGGTAGAAATTGTCGCTTTTCCGAATCGATCAAAACATTTCCGAGCCGCGACCGTAAGGGAGCGGCCGACCTAAACCGCACGGCATCCTGTCGGCCGCTCCCTTACGGTCGCGGCTCGGAAATGCGTCAAACTCACCCGTGAAGGGTATAACCGTGATATATAGCCCGCCATAAATGGCAGGTCTTTTTTTGACGAAAACGGCCCGAAGCACTCGCGCGGAAGACACCTAGTCCCCGGGAGAGTTTCGGGCCGGTTGGTTGTCATCAAGCCCGCAGGCGAGCGCAAGCGAGCCTGGGGTAGCGTACGATTACCCCAGCAGGTTCGCTTGCGCTCACTTGCGGGCTTGACCTCATTACGACACCGTCCACGTTTCGCCGGCGCGGAGCAGCGAGTCGATGTCGTTCTTGCTTGGCTTCTCGGCCTGGGCTTTGCGAACTTGGCCGACGACATCGTCCTCGAAACAGCTGCGTTCGACTTTGTAAAGCACACCGATCGGCAACGGCAGGCCGTCCTTGCCGCTGATGCGCGAGAGCGCCAGCGCCTGGTTGAGGTCGCTGGAGTCGGCTTTCATCAGGTCTTCGACTTTGGCTTCGCCCTTGGACATGTCAACCGGTTCGAGCGTGAAGCGATTGAGGCGGATGCCGCGTTCCTTGTTCTGCCCGTAAACGAGCGGTTGGCCGTCTTCCAGGCGGAGGGTGGACAGCGGCTTGGTGGCCTTGTCGGTATACTCGAACCATTCGCCGTCGTTGAAGACGTTGCAGTTTTGCAGAATCTCGACAAATGCCGTACCTTTGTGCTTGGCGGCCGCGTGGAGAGTTTGCCCGAGATGCTCGAGGTCGCGGTCCAGCGTGCGCGCCACGAACGTCGCCTCACACCCGAGCGCGAGCGATAGCGGGTTGAGCGGATGGTCCGGCGAGCCCATCGGGGTCGACGCGGTGAGCTTGCCGAAGGACGATGTTGGGGAATACTGGCCCTTCGTCAAGCCGTAGATGCGGTTATTGAAGAGGAGGATTTTCACGCCGACGTTTCGGCGGATGATGTGGATCAGGTGGTTGCCGCCGATCGACAGTGCATCGCCGTCGCCGGTCGCGATCCAGACGGTGAGGTCGGGTTGCACGCACTTGATGCCGGTAGCGAACGCCGGCGCGCGGCCATGGATCGTGTGAAAGCCATAGGTGTTCATGTAGTACGGGAATCGGCTGGAGCAACCGATGCCCGACACAAACACATGCTTCTCGCGCGGGATGTCGAGGTCGGCGAGCACCTTCTGCGTTTGGCGAAGGATCGCATAGTCGCCGCACCCGGGGCACCAGCGGACTTCCTGGTCGGATTCATAGTCTTTGTTCGTCAGCTTGACGGCGGACAGCGGTACTGTGGTTACAGCGCTCATATTACTTACCCCCAAGAATCGCCTCAATGGCGTTGCTGATTTCAGTGATGGTGAATGGTTGTCCCTTAACTTTGTTCAACGGTTTGGCGGGCAGAACGTATTTGGCGCGGATCAATATCGAAAGCTGACCCATGTTCATTTCAGGCACGAGCACATGCTTGAACCGCTTGAGGATGTCGCCCAAGTCCGGCGGCAGCGGATTGAGGAATCGCAGATGAATCTGCGAGATGCCTTTCTGGCCTGCCTGGCGCTGCCGTTCCATCGCGCTCTTGATCGCGCCATGCGTGCTGCCCCAGCCGACGAGCAGGAGATCGCCGGACGCGGGACCGTCGATCACGGTCGGCGGAATTTCGCGTTCGATGCGATCGATCTTGGCCTTGCGGAGGTAACCCATCGCCTCGTGGTTGTCGGGATCGTAGCTGATGTTGCCGGTCTTCTGGTCTTTCTCAAGGCCGCCAACGCGGTATTCGAGACCCGGTGTGCCGATACGCACCCATTGTCTCGCCATCGTATCGGGATCGCGATCGAACGGCATGACGCCATTGCGTTCGACGAGTTGCTTGTGGACGATCGGTGCCAAGGTTTTGGACGACGGAATCAACCAAGGCTCGGCGCCGTTGGCCAGGTAACCGTCGGTCAGGAAGATGACCGGCGTGCGATACTTGATGGCAATGCGTGCTGCTTCATAGACTGCGAAGAAGCAATCCGACGGGCTGCTGGCGGCGATGATCGGCGCCGGGCATTCGCCGTGCCGACCGTAGATGGCGGCGAGAAGATCGGCTTGCTCGGTCTTGGTCGGCAAGCCCGTGCTAGGTCCGCCGCGCTGGACGTCCACGACGATCAACGGCAACTCGGTGCTGATTGCAAGGCTTAGCGCCTCTTGTTTGAGATCCAGCCCCGGACCGCTCGTCGAGGTGCAGCCCAGTGCCCCGGCGAACGACGCGCCGATCGCCATGCAGGCCGCGGCGATTTCGTCCTCGGCTTGCACGGTCGTCACGTTCATATTTTTGTAGCGCGACAGCTGATGGAGAATATCGCTGGCCGGCGTGATCGGATAGCTTGCCAGGAACACCGGCAGTTCCGCCTTCTGCCCGGCTGCGACGAGCCCGAGGGCCGTTGCCTGGTTGCCCGTGATGTGGCGATACAACCCGGGAGCGTGCTTGGCCGGCGCGATCTCGTACGAACTGGCGAATGTCTCTGTGTTTTCGCAATAGACCCAACCCGCCCGCAACGCACGCTGGTTCGCCTCGGCGATTTCCGCTCGTTTGCCGAACTTCGATTTGATGTACTGCACCGTCGGCTCAAGCGAGCGTTGATAGAGCCAGCAGACCATGCCAAGCGCGAAAAAGTTTTGGCAGCGATCGCCCTCACGCGTGGACAGCGTCGCCGGGAGTGGCGTTTCAAACACGGCTGCGCGAGTGAGCTTCGTCAGATCGACGCGAAAAATCTGGTAGCCGTCGAGCGAACCGTCGTCGAGCGGGTTCGTTTTGCATTGCGCTTTTTTGAGGTCGGTCTCGCGGAACTTATCGGTGTTGATGATGAGCAGGCCGTTGGTCTTGAGACCCTTGACGCGTGCCTGCAGCGCCGCGGGGTTGAGCGCGATGAGCGCGTCATAGGCGTCGCCCGGCGTGAGCACTTCGCCCGACCCGAAGCGGAGTTGATAGCCGCTGACGCCGGCTTGCGTGCCAGCGGGAGCGCGAATCTCGGCGGGGAAGTCGGGGAAGGTAACGATGTCGTTACCCATGCGCACGCAGGTATGACCGAACTGCCCGCCGATGGCCTGGATGCCGTCGCCGGAGTCGCCTGCGAAATAGATGACGACGTCCTTAGTAGCCTGTACCGGTTTTACCGTCTTCTTTATATCGACGGTTTCGGTGGTGGATGACATAAATCCTTCTCCTGGCTGGCCGGAAGGTGCGTTCCAATCCGGGAACGCCATCATGCCGACCATGAGTCACGTGGTTATTGAGATTTTCGCAAGAGAACGCCGGCTCGCGAAGCGAGCGTTCGTGATGGCGGGGTGAGACAACCGATCGGCGAGCCGCGAATGCAGCCGCGAGTGCGGTGTCCTGGGATGGCGCGACCGACTGGTGTCCGTCGATGCGTTTTCCTCCGAACCTGATTTGATCCGGAAGCGTGGATATTTAATCACAGCCGATTCGGTCGGCCTGTGGGTGCCTCGCTCTTTCACTGATCCGCAGCAGTTCTCGTTCTCTCGAAATCTCCTGTGATTTATTGTACAACAATCTGGCCAATGGGAATACCGATCGGGAAAATCTTGCTATCCAGGAAAACTGGTTTGGGTGGGCCTTTGCCAGAGCGAGCGATTAATTGCGACGCCGGCACGATCGGTGCCGCCGGAATATTGCACAAAACCCCTTTCAAATATAACGCGCCCGACATAAGTCAAATTTCCGTCCGAGGCTGAAGCGTAAGCGAGGCCGCCTGAATGCCTCGCTTACGCTTCAGCCTCGGAAATCCAGTTTTGTCGGCCGCGTCAAATATACCGCTTTTTCACGCCGGCCATCTTCGCGAATTTTCGCAGGCCCTTCTCGTAGACAGCGTGCCATTCCGCATTCGGCTCGATACGGCCACGAAAACGAACCATGCGAGCGACGGCGGCACCGACCGGATAATCCGCGTCTTTGCCGGCTTGCGTTCGCTGGTGATTCTCGAACGCCGCCAACGCCGTCACCGCAGCGCCGAGCGCTGGCCCTTCGTCGGATGCCAGCAACTCCAGCGGGCGATTCAGGACGCTTGCCAATATCTCGCACATCAACGCGCTGCGAGCGATGCCGCCGGACACGGTGATGCGCGTGATCTGCTGCCCCGCCCGCTCATGCGCCCGCACGCCGAGCGCAATGAGATACGCCAGCGATTCCAATGCCGCCCGGAAGCGTTTGCCTGGTTCTTTCGGCTGCTTCGGTTCCCAGCGAAAGTTCGGTTCGTCGATGCCCAGCGATGGTTCCGCGAAGACGAATGGCGACACGCTAACGCCTTCACATCCCGCGGGGACGGCTCGTGCTCCCTCCTCCAGCATAATCCAGTCCGGCGATTTGCCAACGATCTTGTTCACGAACTGAGCGCCGTTGTTGTAGCAGCGCATCCGTAGGTAAGGCCCCCAGTTGAGCTTCATCACGTCGAGCATGTCCCCGTCGGGGATGGAACCCGACGACGAATTGACGACGGCGGACGTACCGAGGATAATCGCCATCTGCCCCGCGTCCACCGCCCCGCCGCCGATGAGACCGGCTTGCTGATCGTCGGAGGTCGGAAATACGATTGGCACGCTCTTCGCATCCAGGCTCGCCTCCAACACCAGCGCGGGATGCAACGGTCCGATCGGTTCGTTTTGCTCGACGATGCGAGGCAACTGCAACCACGCCAACTCGCGATAGTCAGGGCAATCGATGGCGTCCAGCATGCCGCGCTGCCATTGGTTCGTGCGAAAATCCATCAGGCCCGACGATGCTGCCGACGAAACGCTGGCGACGTCAAAGTTGCCCGTAAGATAGCCCGCGGCGAGAGAGCCGTGCGATAGGATTTTCGCGGTGCGTTTCCAGTCGGTTTCGTCGAGATGGGTTTCGTCCTTGACAAGATGGCTGAGGCTGTAGCGGCTCGCCCACGGTCCGCCGATGAGGTCGCGAACCTTCGCTTGGCCGCCGAGTCGATCTAGCCCTTTCGCGTGGTATTTCGCCAGTGTCGCATCGTTCCAGCAAATGGCACGGCGAACCTGGTTGCGGTTGGCATCGATGCGGCCCGCGGTGTGATGCGTCGCGGAGATGCCGCCCGCGACCCAATCGCCCAGCCTGCCCGCTTCACGCAACGCCGCCGCGATGGCGCGAACCGACGCGCGGGCCTGGCCTTCGAGTTGGGCGAGGTTAAGTTCGCTGACGCCGTCGTCGATCCAGAGATCGGTCGTGAGTCGAGTCTCGGCTACGGTGTTGCCGTCGAGATCAAACGCCAGGCACTTGACACCGCTGGTGCTGAAATCCCAGCCGGTGACGATCGCGTTATTGGGGATATGTCGCAAGTCGGCCATGATTCGAGTTTCCGTTAATGAATGGTATGCCGGGTCGATGGCGATATTGTATGCCGCGTTGCCAGACCGGAAACGCGCGGCTCGTTGATCGCTGGACGTGCGAATGCACTTGACTTATTTTGACAAATCAT
>CAMAUE010000129.1 GCA_945861245.1 Singulisphaera sp. GP187 | reverse complement strand
CGTCACTCCCCCTTCCCCTCCTCCTTCGGCAACTTCAAGATCCACTCGCGAAACAGGGCGACGGCGGCTTCGTCTACCACGCGCGTCGCCAGGGGCGGCATGTGGCCTTTGTCGCGGTGCGAGATGCGGTGCAGCATCACCGAGCGTTCCGGATAACCCGGGGCGACGATCTTCGCGTCCTTTAGGCCGAACGTGTCGTGCACCGGTTTCGCATTGATGACCTTCATCTGGTCCAGCGTCTTCGTGAACTCCAGTTCCATCGCCGAATTCCCGCCGCCGGCTTCGACGTGGCACTGAGCACAGTTGCTGTGCAGGTACGAGCGCACCCGCGCCGTCAGGTCTGCCTTCTTGTCGTACGGATCGACGAGCCTCGGTGTGTCTTCGGGCCGAAATGGCAGCAGCGTCGATTGTGTCGGCGTGCGTTGATCGCGTGTCGCCGTTCGCCGTGCGATTTCGTCGTTGATTTCCTTCGTCGTGCGGCCCTTCGATTTTAGCTCCTGGCGCATCTTGTCGATCGTCGCCGAGCTCCAGTTGAACTTGTTGAAAACGCCAAGCCGCTCGAAGACCGCGAGTTGATTCTCTTTGGCGGTGCCGTAATCGTGAACGTGATTCATCTGCAACTCGGTGAAGCCGAGCACGTAATTCGCCGCCCGGCTGTGGCAGACCATGCACTCGGATCGGCTGGGGTAATGCCAGTTCAGCTTCTTCTCCCCGGTCTTGGTTTTGATGATGACCTCACGGTCCGCGCCTTTGCCTTCGACGAGTGTGCCCTCGGTTTCGTCGTCGTTCCAGGCGTAGGAGTAGCCGTACCATTCCTTGCCCTGACGAGCGAGGAATCGCGTCTCGATCCAGCGGCGTGATGTCGGATCGCCTTCGATTGTGTCGAGATAGAACGACTTCACGATCACCGTTTGGTCGGGCAAATCCCAACCGCGGGTTTTGCGGTAGTCGATCTTCGCGCCGGCGGGCAGCCCCAGCCAGCGCTGCTTGGCGGTGCCATCGGACCAGAGCACGGCATTGACGGAGTACGGGATCAGCGAATCCTGCATCACGTGGCCCTTCACCGATTTGAACAGGCCGCTCTCGCTCAGCTTGCGCGGGAAGGTCGTTTTGAATTTCTCTTTCGGCGTCGGCACGAGCGTGTAGAGTCCGCCGAGGTCGCCGCGCTGGAAGTCGGCGATGAGGATTTCGCCCTTGGTGTCCATCCCGAAGCCGGTGATGGAGAGCCGAGTATCGGCGATTTCGCGATGCGAGACGACTTTCTCGCCGTCGTGTTTAACGGCCCAGACTTTGCCGGTGGAGTAGTCGCCGTAGATGTAATGCCCGACGAGATCGGGATGGCGCTTGCCGTAATAGACGATGCCGCCGGTGAGGGAGCGAGCCTCGGAATGATGATGCTCGACGGTCGGCTTGGTCAACGGCACTGGTGCGAGCTTGCGCGTGAGGTAGAACGGATGGCTGCCCTCGGTGACGCTCCAGCCGTAGTTGTCGCCCTTCTTGACGAGGAACGCCTGCTCGTAAACGTCCTGCCCATTCTGCCCGACCCAGACATGCCCGGTCTTGGCATCGACACAAGAGCGCCAGGGATTGCGCAGACCGAGCGCCCAGATTTCGGGGCGGGCGCCTTTCATATTGACAAACGGATTGTCCTTGGGAACCGAGTACATCTTGCCCGGTGCCGGATTATCGACATCGATACGCAACACCTTGGCGAGGAGCGACGACATCTCCTGGCCGACGAGATCGGTGTCGGAGTCGGATGTGCCATCGCCGGTCGTGAAGTACATCATGCCGTCGTGTCCGAAGACGGGGGCGGCGCCGTTGTGGCCATTCGATTCGACTTCGATGATCGTCTTTTCCGAGCCTGTAATGATGGCGTATGGCGCTTTCGTTTCCATCGTCAATCGAGTGAGGCGAGTCTTTTTCTTGACCTTGGGTTCATCCTTTGACTTAACCCCGCCGACGATGGGCCGCGTGCCGTTGTTGCCGACGTAGATATAGCCGTTCTCTTTCCATTTGGGGTGGAATTCGAGTTGGAAGAGGAGATCAGGCGATTCGAGCCAGAGATCGAGCGTTTCGACATTGGCATTATCCTTCATGCGATAGATTTTGCTCGACGTGCCGGTATTGGGCATCGTGATGACGAGCAGCTCATCGGTACCGGGGATGACGTGGGTGATCGAAACGAAGTCCAGCTTGGCCTTCGGGTAGACTTTCTGAATTTGGTACGGCGGCGGGCCGTCGGGGAAGCCGGCGACTTTCGAGGTCGTCAGCGGCACGAATTTCTCCGGGCCTCGCGGCGTTGCCGTCGTCGTCTTTTCCGGGCCGACGAATACCAGCGTTGCGTAGTCTTCGTGCTGATGGAAGCTCCGCTGCGTGAGCGGTGCGCAGGTTGAGAGTTCCGGGCCTTCAAAATCGACGGAGTAATCATATCGGCACAGGGCGAACTTCCATTTCTCGTCGGGCGCTGGCCGACCGCCGGTGGCGAGAAAATCGGTCCACGGAATCTTGCCTTCAACGGACCAGCCTTCGTCCTTGTCGGTCCACTTGTTGAGCGTGCCGCGAAGATTTACTTTCGCTTCGACGTGGAACTTGTCCTGATTCTTGAATCGATCAAATCCGCCGGACCCGCGGCGAGGCAGGAAAACGTCGAGCACCGCACCGGCAGCGTTGACCTGGAACTCGTAGTAGCCAGGTTTGTCGTCGGCAGGCTTGAAGAACAATTCGAACACATCGTTGTTCCAGAGCATGCCGTTGTGTGTGGTGATGTCGGCATAGAGGTCGCTGTCCTCCATGTCGGCAAAAAAATAGAGGTTGTCGCGATCCCACAGCAGCTTGGCCTTGGTCTTGGTCTTCGCGAGGCGAGCTTTGTCGCCCATCCAAGGGAGGTAGAAATGATCAATGACCTGGGCGTGCTTCCATGCAGGGTCGGTTCCTTTGCCGGTGATCTTGATAGTATGGTCCGTCCAACGGCACTCGAATGTGGTAGTCGGCGGTTTCACGGCCGGCTGCCCGACGAGCAGCGTATCGCCGACGAAGGCCGCAGGAATGATTGCGAGCAGAGCAAAATAAGCACGGTGAAGCATGGCGGTAATCCCGCAAAAGTGGCGAGGTGATGGTGTGCTGGTAGAGGTTATCAGATGAAGCGGCCGCTGCCAAGCAAAAACAGCGAAAAAAATGCGGAGCCAATTTGGGCCCTTCCGCTTGCGGGTTAGCGCTCACCAGGCGCGATTCTAACGCTGAGCCCGGACCGGAACACAATAACACGCCTCGATTCAAACGAAAACGGCGTGAGTGAAGATTGCTCTTCATTCACGCCGTCGATTTTTGGATTACGATCGTCCGTTCGCGCGGGATCGCGCGAACGCTAAACGACATCGACTATTGCACCAGGATGAATTCCTTGGTGTTAATCAACGCCCAGATGATGTTCTCGTAGGCGAGTTGACGGCTCTTCGCGTTGCGTTCGATGTTCGTCATTGCGACGTCCATCTGCGCGACCGAAGGTTGGCGACCGAACGCCCATACGAAGAGTTCGGCGACCTTTTCACGGTCGGGGCGAGCGTCCTTCACCATTTGATCCGACCGACCGCCCAAGCGTGACAGCTTGGTTTGGATTTCCTGCGAGTTCAACAGATGCAGCACCTGCGCCAGGTTCGCCTCCGCGACGCGTTCGCATTCGCATGCGCTGATGCGTTGCGGACGGCCGAACACGTCAAGGAAGTAGGACGGGAACGATTCGTCAGGCAACATGATCGCACGATTCGGCGCGAACCGATCCGTCGGCAACCCCGCGAAATTCGCCGGGCTGTTCGTCACCTGCGACACCGCATCGAACAACACCTCTGCCGACATACGACGAGGATAGTAGCGAGCAAACGCCTTCTTGTCGTTCTTGTTGAACTCGTTCGGCATCGCAGAGAGCTGATAGCTTCGGCTCTTCACGAGTTGCTTGACCAGGTGCTTCAGGCTGAACTTATTCTTAATGAAGTCCTCAGCCAAGGCGTCGAGCAGTTCCGGGTTGGACGGCGGGTTCGTCACGCGCATGTCGTCCACGGGGTCAACGAGACCTTTGCCGAAGAAGTGGGCCCAATAGCGATTGACGACGGCACGAGCAAAGAACGGGTTCTTGGCATCGACCATCCAATCGACGAGGTGCGTGCGCGGGTCGTCGCCGGTTTTGAGATCAACGGGCGGCGCGTCAAGTGCACGCATGACGGCGGTTTTGCCGTTTCGCGTATTGACAACACTGCCGGTGCCTTTGTTGAAAACGATCTGCCGGCCCGGAGCGTTGTTCTGTACAGCCACGCCGAGGTTTGCGCCGGGCTTACGGCCGATTTGGGAGAAGAACGCCGCCATGCCCCAGTAATCGTCCTGGCTCCACTTTTCGTAAGGGTGGTGATGGCATTGCGCGCAAGCCACGCGAACGCCGAGGAACAGCTGACAGGCGTCATCGACAAACTGTTCGGGTTTCTGCAAATCGCGATACCAAACGGTTGGCGGCGCTTTGGATTCATCGCCGATGGCCGCCAGAATTTCGCGGGTGAATTGATCGTACGGCTTGTCCGAGGCCATGCTCTCGCGAATCCAGTTGTGGAATGCGAACGTGCCAAACGCGCGTTGCGGGTTGTTGACCCCGCGGCGCACACGCAACACATCCGCCCAACGGTTGGCGAAGTAGTAGCTGTATTCCGGCGTTTCAACGAGTTGATCGATCAACTTGTCACGCTTGTCGGCGCTCTTGTTGTCGAGGAATTCCTTGACCTGTTTCGGCGTCGGCAGCGTGCCGGTGACGTCGTGATACACGCGGCGAACGAAGGTTTCGTCGTTGGCAAGGTCGGAAGGGACGATGCCAAGCTCCTGCCATTTCTTCTGGACATGCTTGTCAACGATTGTGCGATGTCCAAAAGCGTAAGTCGGAATCTTCAGGCCGGAAGGCACGGTGGCGCGGAAAGTGGCGACCGAGCCTTGATAGCGTGCCATGATCGCTGCTTCACCGCTCATTTCGAGCGAGCGAACGAGGGCGCTGCCATCAACGACGGCGATGTCCGGGTCGTTGCTTTCGTATTGAGCGCGCTGAGTGACATCGACCGTCGTGCCATCGCTGTAATGAGCGATGACGGCGAACTGCTGACGGTTGTTGCGGTTGATGATGCGCTGTTCGGGGAAGACGGTGATTTTCGTGACTTCGAGGTCCTTGCCGTCGGAGAACGGCGTGCCGCCGGCGATCCAGCGACGGATAAGTTTGTATTCATCAGACCCGACATCCATACGTTTGCCGCCGGCGTGGGCCATTTGACCTGAGGCTTTGGTCAGCAACATGCTGAAGTCGGGCGAGGTGACCATGAGGCGTCGTCCGCGGTTTTCCTTGACAAGCGTCATGTAGTCGAGTTCGGGAACGAAGCCGAGCAGCGACAGAGCGAAGCCGTTCTGTCCACCCGATTTGCCGTGGCAGCCGCCGCCGTTGCAACCGAGCTTGGTGAAGATCGGCACGATGTGGTTGGAGAAGCTGATCGGCAGGTTCTGGTCCATCGCCTCGGATGTCAATTTCACCGTGATGCGGCTGTTGCCGAACTTTGCGGTGATCGACGTCGAACCATTGGCCAGCGGAATCACGCGACCTGTCGTGGTGACGCGGGCGATTTTCGGATCGGCGATTTCGTACTGCGAGTCGCCCGATAAATCTTGGTACGATCCATTTTGCAGGATGGCCGTGACGATTAGCTGACGCGAGTCGTCTTCGCCGGTGAGTTTGAATTCAGACGGGAAACCTTGTAGTTCCTTGACCTCGGCGGCGGTCGGGAGTTTGATCGCGTCAAAGTCTTTCTTCGGGGTGGTTTTTTCGCCCTGGGCAACGATCGGCGAGACAAGCAATGCGCCAAGTCCCAGGACTAGCGCCGGCAGATATTTTCGCATGCAAAAATCTCCTGCAAGATGCGATGTTATGGCGGGATTTCGGAGACGGAGCGAACCAGACAGCAACAAAGGGATCGGGAACCCGCGGACCTCATCGGTTCCCTGATTCCTGATCCCTGGGTGGCGAGGTTATTATTATTCGTTTAGCGCTCGCATCACCAAACGATACGCGAGCGCTAAACGTAAACACAAACGGGTTATTACACCAGTTCGGAAACGAGTTCGCGGTTCTCGACGATGTGGATCGGACGGCCCGTTCCATTCAGGAACGTCGTGGCCGGGTCGATGCCGATCGTGCGATACAGGGTCGAGAGAACTTGCGGAACGTAGTACCGGCGTTCTTGCGGGCGTTCGCCGCGAGCGGTGCTCGTGCCGATCATTTGGCCCATTCGCATGCCGCCACCGGCGACGAGAGCCGACATGACGGGTGACCAGTGATCGCGACCGGCGTTGTTGTTGACGCGCGGCGTACGGCCGAATTCGCCCCACATGACGACGACGGTGTCGTTCAGCAAGCCGCGTTCGTGCAGATCGCCAACGAGCAGCGACAGGCCCTTATCGACCTGGGGCAGCTGACGACGGAGTGCCTGGAAGTTTTGGCCGTGGGTGTCCCAGCCGCCGATCGACATGGTGACGCAGCCGACGCCGGCTTCGACGAGACGACGCGCGGTGAGGAACTGCTCGACGCCCTGATAGCGGGAGCGGGAGGCCTGACCTTCGCGGGCCAGATCGAGGGCGTTGCGAACGCCACCGGAGCTGACCATTTCAAAGGCGCGGGCCGTGAAGTTATCCAGGCCGGCGGCGTTGGCGTCGACTTCGCGGTTCAGGCCGTCGAAGGTTTCGAGCATCGAGCGGCGGTCGGACATACGGTCTTGCGAAACCGTCGTCAGCTGGCGGAGGTTTTCAATGCCAGGGCCTTGCGGCGAGAACGGACGGTGTTGAATGCCGAGGAACCCGGGTTCCGTGCCGCGCGACATGCCACGAAGGCTCACATACGCGGGAACCGAAGATTGACCATTGCGAACGCGGGAAACGACCGAGCCGAACGACGGATGGTTGGCGGTCATGTTTTCGCGTTGGCTTTTGCCCGTCATCACGAGGCTGTCGGAATGTTCGTCAACGGAAGCGATAGAACGGATGGCGGCGAACTTGTCCCACATCGCCGCTTGCAGCGGGAAATGTTCGCAAATCTGAGCGCCGGCCACGTTCGTCTGAATCGGACGGAACTCGCCGCGGAATTCGGCGGGAGCGTCCGGTTTGAGATCGTACATGTCCATGTGGGACGGGCCGCCGGGCAGATAGATCATGATCGCCGACTTGGGTCGTGTCGGAGCCGCTTGCGGAGCATTGCTGGCATCCGCGCGAGCGCGGAGCATATCAGCCAGCGTCACGCCGGCACCGAAAGCGCCGATCTTCATGAAGTTGCGGCGCGATATGCCGTCACAGAAACCTTGCTTGGCACCTTGAAACGAAAGCATCTTCTTCCCCCTCGAAAAAGTGAAACTCTGGGCGCAAAGGTAAGACTCTAACCTTTGATCCTACCCTCAGAATCAGCATATGGCAACGTCGATATTCAAAAAAAATTTCAAAAACTTCTTTTTTCTGTTTGCTTTTCACCAATGCCGTAATCTGGGAAAACTGGTCCGATCTTGGTGATTGGATCGGTTTTCAGGCTCGTCGGTTTTTCCCATTAGACCGAACGCGCAAGCGACGGTGAAGCACCACGTCGCTTGCGCGTTCGGCTAACGGTGAGGCTTCGATACATGTCAATAAATCGGATGCGAACGCAGATTTTGTTACCCTCTCGACGCAGTTTCCCTTATGCTGAACATTAATCGCTGTTCCAATTGTAACGGGCGAAAACAAGAAACACTCGGGGGGCCGACATCATGAAAATGCACCGTCTTTATTTCGCGGTCGTCGCGTTCGGGTTGCAGCTGCAGGCGGGTTTTACCTTGGCGCAATCGCCAGTAGCCGTGCCGCGACTCAACCATGTCATGCCAATGGGCGGGCAGGCCGGCTCGACGTTTGAGCTGAAGGTCATCTGCCAGGACGCCGAACTGGAAGGGTTACACTTCAACTTCCCCGGCGTCACCGCGGTTCCCGCCGGCAGCGAAAAGACCACGATACCGACGCTGACGCCGATGAAGAAGCAGATCACGCCGAAGACGCCGCAGGGCCTGGTTACGCACCGCTTCAAGGTTACGCTCCCCGCTAACGCCCCGCTTGGCATCCAAGATGTCCGCGTCGTCAGCAAGGGCGGCGTCAGCAATCCGCGTGCGTTCGTCGTCAGTGATACCAAGGAATTCGTCGAGGAAGAAACCAACGACGACATACCGAAGGCTCAACGCATCGAACTCAACTCGACCGTGAATGGCGTCATCCTCACGCCGACCGATGTCGATTTCTACGTGTTCGCCGGCAAGAAAGGCCAGCGTGTCGTCTGCGCGTGTCTTTCGACGAGCATCGACAGCCGGTTGCCGACGATGCTTCAGGTTTACGGCGCCGACGGCGCCTACCTCGGCAGCAATCGCGGCTACGCCCAGAACGACGCCGTTTTCGACGCCACGCTCCCCGCCGACGGCGACTATTATGTCCGCGTCTTCTCGTTCTCGTATAGCCAGGGCGGCGTCGATCATTTTTACCGCTTGACCGTGACCACGAATCCCTGGATTGACGCCGTCTTCCCGCCCGTCGTCGAGCCAGGCAAAGACACCAAAGTCACCGTCTACGGCCGTAATCTGCCCGGAGGCAAACTCGATCCTAGCATCGTCCTGAATGAACGCGTGCTCGAAAAGCTTGAGGTCACGGTAAAGCCCAGTGCCGACGCAAGCTCCGCGCATCGTCTCGCCTACAGCGGCTTCGTGGCGCCCCCGGGATCGATGATCGATGGCTTCGATTTTCGCGTCAAAGGTCCAGACGGGCAATCGAACCCGTACCTGATCACCTACGCATCCGCTCCCGTCGTGCTCGACACCGGCGATAACGACAGCCAGGCCAACGCCCAGAAAATCAGCGTACCGTGTGTCATCGCGGGTCGGATCGAGAAAAAAGGCGACCAGGATTGGTTTGCCTTCACAGCCAAGAAAGGCCAACGAGTGAACATCGAAGCATTCGGCGAACGTCTGGGTTCGCCGGTCGATCTGTTCTTCCAGCTGCGTGACGAGAAAGGCCTACTGCTGAGCGAGCAGGACGACAACATCGAGATTCTGTCGCCGCAGTTCTACACGCGAAACGACGATCCGCCACAGTACCGTTTCGTGGCGACTGCCGATGCAACCTATTATCTCAAAGTGACGACACGTGATGCGTTCACGCTGTCGGGGCCGCGCCACCTTTACACGGTGCGTATCACGACCGACGAACCCGACTTCCGCCTGGTGGCGATGCCGCGAAACAACCTGGCGCCCGATAGCGTCACGTTGAATCAAGGCGGCGGCGCTGCCTACCAAGTTTATGTATGGCGATTGGGCGGATTTAATGAAGAAATCACCATCGAAGGCCAAAACCTGCCGGCGGGTATCACCGTGAGCGCGCAGAAGATTCCGCCAGGTGTCAAAGTCAGCACGCTTGTCGTGCACGCCAACGTCGGCGCCGCTGAGTTTGTCGGTGGCTTAAAGATCATCGGATCGGCAACGGTCGATGGCAAAAAGCTCGTCCGCGAAATCCGCGCCGCCACGATCTCTTGGCCCGTCATCGCTGTCAACACACCAACCATCACTCGCCTCGATCGCGAACTCGTTGTTGCGGTCCGCGCCAAGGCGGCATACCAATTGGTTGCCGGTGGCAAAGAGATCGTCAAAGCCCAGGGCGAAGCGATCTCCATCCCCGTCAAGCTGAATGCAACGGGCGAGTTCAAAGGCAGCGTGCAGGTGGCCGCACTTAATCCGCCACCAGGACTCGTGTCGCAGAGCGCAACCCTGACAATGGCCCAAGTCGGGGGCACGGTGACGCTTGACGCCAAGGCCGTCGCGGGCATCCAACCCGGCAGCTATACGATCTTCTTGATCGGGCAAACCCAGCCAATCAATCCCAAGGCACAACCCGCCAAGGGCATGGCCGGGCCGCCGAACATCGTACAGATTTCCACGCCGATCACGCTGATTATCGTCCCGAAGCAGTTAGCCAAGGTGACGGCGACGCCACTCGCCGCCAAGGGCAACCTCGGAAAGGACGTCGAAATCATCGTCCGCGCCGCCCGCCAGTACGACTTGCCAGTGTCGTTCAAGGTAGAGCTAATCCTGCCGCCGACAGCCAAGGGCATTAGCGCCAAGGAAGTCACGATCAAAACTGGCGAAGACGAAACGAAGCTCATCGTGAGCATCTCGCCGCACGCTCAGGTCGGCGCCGCTCAGGGCCTGACGATCCGTGCGACCGCAATGTTCAACGGCAATATCCCGATCGTCCACGAAACCAAGGTGACTCTGTCGATCGCGAAGTGAGTAAACGCCGCCGTCATTTACAATCGTTTAGCCGCTCGCCTTTGGCGAGCGCGAATTGATTCACACAATTGAATCGGTCCGCGCTCGCCAAAGGCGAGCGGCTAAACGTTCATCCACAAACCACGAGGCCAAAATAATGTCCGAGCAACGACGCAGTCTAATCACCACCGGCGGCATGAGCCGAGCGCCGAATCGCGCGATGTTGCGAGCCGTCGGCTTCCACGACGACGACTTCGATAGGCCGATGATCGGCGTCGCCAATCTCCACTCCGACATCACGCCGTGCAACGCCCACCTCAATCGCCTGGCCACGAAGGCCCTGGAAGGCATCCGCGCCGGCGGCGGCGTGGGCCAAACTTTCGGTGCGCCGACCGCGTCCGACGGCATCATGATGGGCCATCAGGGCATGCGCTACTCGCTCGTCTCGCGCGAAGTCATCGCCGACTCCATCGAAGTCGTCGCCGGCGGCATGAACCACGATGGCGTCCTGGCGCTCGGCGGGTGCGACAAAAACATGCCCGGCTGTCTCATGGCCATCGCCCGGCTCAACGTGCCCAGCATCTTCGTCTACGGCGGATCGATCCTGCCCGGCGTCGGCGATGAAGGCGACATCGATATCGTCTCCATCTTCGAAGCCGTCGGACGCTTTCAAGCGAACAAGCTCAGTGCCGAGGGCGTGCACAAAGTCGAATGCGAAGCCTGCCCCGGCGCCGGTTCGTGCGGCGGCATGTATACCGCGAACACGATGAGTTCGGCGATCGAAGCGATGGGCATGTCGTTGCCGTACGACGCCAGCTATCCCGCCGTCTCCGCCGCCAAGGATCGGGAAACGTTCTTAGCGGGAAAACTCTTAGTATCGCTGATCGAGAAAGGCATCAAGCCGCGCGACATCATCACCCGCAAGTCGCTGGAGAACGCCTATACGTTCGTGCTCGCGCTGGGCGGCTCGACCAACGCCGTGCTGCATCTGATGGCCATCGCTCGTGAAGCCGAAGTGGCCTGGACGCTCGCCGACTTCGATCGGCTCGGCGACCGCGTGCCCGATCTGGCCGACCTGAAGCCAGGCGGTAAGTACGTCATGTTCGATCTGCACAAAGCCGGTGGCACGCCCGCCGTCATGAAGGCGTTGCTCGAAGCCGGCTACCTCCACGGCGACTGCATGACCGTCACGGGCAATACTCTCGCGGAGAACCTCAAAAACGTGCCCAGCATCTATGCCCGCGAGCAGAAAGTCATCAAGCCGATCAACGCACCAATGCATCCCACGGGCCACATCATCATTCTCAAGGGCAACCTCGCGCCGGACGGCGCCGTCGCCAAAGTCGCGGGACTCTCGAAGCGTAACATCACCGGACCCGCCAAGGTCTTCGACGGCGAGGAAGCCTGTTTCGCGGCCCTGCAAGCACGCGAAATCCAACCAGGCGACATCGTCGTCATTCGCGGCGAAGGCCCAATCGGCGGCCCCGGTATGCGCGAAATGCTCTCCGTCACCGCGGCGCTCTCAGGTCAAGGCCTCGGCGAACACGTCGGCCTGATCACCGATGGCCGATTCTCCGGCGGTTCGCGCGGCCTGGTCGTTGGTCACGTTTCACCCGAAGCGTTCGCCGGCGGACCGATCGCGCTGCTAAAGACGGGCGACATCGTTACCATTGACGCGGACAAGAAGGACGTGTCGGTCGCGCTCAGCGCCGATGTGTGGGCCAAGCGCAAAGCCGAGTGGAAGCAACCGCCGCCCCGCGAAAAACGCGGCGTATTGGCGAAGTACGCGAAGACCGTGAGTTCGGCATCGGAGGGGGCGATAACGTCGTGATCGCCGCCCGCGTTTAGCCGCTCGCCTTTGGCGAGCGCGGCCCTGTACCGTCCGCGCTCGCCAAAGGCGAGCGGCTAAACGAATCGATTATTTTCTGCTGGCGTTTCTGGCCGTCCGCATGTTACAATCCACCCATCTCAGTCGTCGTATCCACGCCCGCTTTCACTTTCTCGGAAAGGACATCTCATGGCATCGCTTCAAAAACTCCTGCTGTCCGCGCCGATCGTTCGGGTGTTGCTGGCGCTCCTCGTGTTGATTGTCTCAACGAGGGAGAGCGAGGCGAAGAAGATATTCATTCCGCGGTATTCGTTTAAGATCGACGAGCAGGCGTTGCCGAAAGACCCGCTGTTGGAGGCGCTACCAGGCACAGCGAAGCTGCCATCGATACTTAACGAGGAGCTTGCGCTCGTTCCGCAATTGATGTTCATGACGCCGCTCGACAAAAAGCTGGAGTTCTTCAAAGCGCAAGAAGAGATGGCCCATGTGTTGGCGAAGATAAATCACCTCAACAAAAAAGAACGCGACGGGTTCTTGAAAATCTACCTCGCCAAACGCGATGACCTGCGCGGCTTGCCGTTCCGCATGAGTGACGATTGCAAAACGGACGAGAAGCAAGCGTTCCTCTTCGGCCGCGCTGTCGCTTTCGTGCAACTAGCATTGCAAACCTCTCATGAAACTTTGCTTGAAGAACATGTAAAAAGCCAGCCAAAAGATGCAAGCCAAAAGGAACTCGACGCAGCGTTGAAGAAAATGGACGATAATGCCCGATCGAAACAGTTTTGGCTGGACTTGAGTGCCAAGACGTTCGCGGTTTGGCTCAAGGAAAATGCGCCCGCGGTACAGCAATCGCCCGATGCCATCGATCGCGCCGTCGTGGCGGCACTCATGCAAATAATCACGCCGAGGCACGAAGCCTACAAGACAGGGATGGTGCGATACTTGACCACGATCAAACAACCCGATGCCACGGCGTCGCTGGTGAAGCTTGCAATCTATCCGCCGGAAGCGAATGTGCGCACGGCAGCGATTGATGCCTTGAAATCACGCCCGTACAGCGACTATTCCAATGCCGTGATGGCTGGTTTCCGCTACCCATTGCCTGTGATTTCCAAACGAGCCGCCGACGTGCTTGTTCAGACGAAAAACACGTCGGTTCTCGATGATCTGGTAACCGTGCTTACGGAACCCGACCCGCGAGCGCCGAGGACAAGAAACGTTGACGGAAAGCATGTTTCCGTTGTGCGCGAGATGGTGCGCATCAACCATCATCACAATTGCCTGATGTGCCATGCGCCGAGCAATACGCCCGATGTTCCGCAAGGCGTCCTGACGGCGCCGGTCGCATTGCCGAGCGACGCCCTACCCTCCGCAGTCCACGGCTACGGCAGCGGATTATCGCCCGACATCTTCGTACGGACCGACATGACCTACCTTCGGCAAGATTTCTCGGTAATGATGAACGTGGAGAATGCGAAGCCGTGGCCTGAAATGCAGCGATTCGACTTTTTCGTCCGCACACGCGACGTGACACCGGCGCAGGCAGCCGAGGCCACGAAGCTATTGGCAACGCAAACGCCGTCGAACCACGCCGCGGCCCAGTACGCCCTGCGCGAACTGACTGGGCAAACGCCGACGAACCCGTCGCCAAGCTCATGGCGAAAGATCATTGCCGCGAGGTAAGAACGAATCGATCCTTTGTGTAGCCTCCACAAATAGTAATTCCACTTGTCGCGAATATCATTTCCCGTGAGACCCAGCGATTTACTTTTTTCAGGCTTTCGGAAAGGATAGCTTCATGTCTCTCCGCATACTCGCAATCGGTATGATTTTTACGTGCTTGACGTTCCAACCAGCTACGCTGATCGCGCAAACCAAAGACGCACTAAAGAAAACCGACGAGAAGAAGGACGAGCCCGCCAAGTCCGATGAGAAAAAGCCCGATCCCAATAAGGCGGAGGAAAAGAAAGAGTCCGCCTATACGTTGTTGAAAACGAAATTGAAGACCTACGAAGAGGACCTCGCCAAGATTCGCTCTTCCATGATAAAGGACGTGGAAGTCGAGGAGAAACGTATTGATGACATCATGGCGAAGTTAGAAAAGGCTCGCATCGATTCCATGAAGCTCAAGGATTTCAAAACCGCGAACGAGATCTTTGGCCTGGCCAGCAAACTCCGCAGCGAGCGACTGAAGATACACATGCTCCGCACGGAAATCGATCGCAAAGTCAACCCGACGGGTGGCTTCAACATCCCGGTACGAAAGCTCAACGAGGAGGAACGCGTCGGCATCAGCACGAGTGCGCCATCGTCGGTGCTCGCGCAGCAGCTTGGCTTGAAGAAAGATCACGGCATTGTGATCGAACGCGTCGAACCGAACTCCGCCGCCGACAAAGCAGGGCTGAAGAAGCACGATGTTCTCGTAAAAATCGACGGCAATCCCGTCGCGGGTAACCCGTTCGCCCTTCGCAAGCAACTCGCGCAGCTCAAGGCGGACACCGCTGTTGAGGTGGTCGTGATTCGTGGCGGCAAGGAAGAGACAATCAAAGGCTTCACGGTGCCGGCGCCGAAATGATGGGCGATGCATGATAGCAGGATCATTCGCCTAGAAACCACGAGATGGCAGTGCCGACGAGGGCGACGAGGACGACGAGGCCGACGAGGCCGACGAGAACAGGGGCCCAGGCGGACAACTTAGCTTTGAGACTGCCAAACACGTAGCGTAAATTGACACGCAAAGCAGAATCCTCACCTTCATTCTCTTCCTGTTTCTGCTTTGCGCATTCACGTTCGATTTCTCTGGTCTTAGAGCCCCGAGAACTGGCTGTCTTTTGGTCCGCGATCTTTTTGGTCATCTTGCTCATCGCGGTGCCTTGAAACTCTTTGAACGTTGCCAACGCGCGAAACCCTTCCTCGGGGTTTTGGCTGACCCGGACCGTCGGCTTGATGGTGCCGTCGGAGAGCATTTTCTTCAGTTGGGGCGTGGTGTAGCGGATCGTGGTGATCGTGCCCGAAGCGTTTACATTTTGAATGTACCAGGTGTTTGGATCGAGTACCACGCCAGCGGATTTCACGAAATCAACATCGGCCCGCGATTTGGCGACGGTTGTCGAAATGAGACTGGTTCTCGCCAACTCGTCGCAATCGCTTTCGCGGATGGTGTTGGCAGCGCTCTGGGTGGTGAAAGAGATGGCCGCGGACGCCAAATCCAGGCCTTCAAGGTCGGCGACCAATTCGTCGCAGCTTTGGTAGCGATTCTTCACATGCTTGGCTGTCATTTTGAGCAAGATCAGATCCAGCCGTTCCGGTACGTCGGAGTTGGCCTGGCGGGCGGGTGTAAACGTGCCCAATTCCTTGGCCTTGAGTACGTCAATCAGCGTGCGACCGACAAAGGGCGGCTGCCCCGTTAGGAATGCGTAGAGCGAACAACCCAGGGCATAGATATCGGAACGCCCGTCTATTTCTTTGGCATTGCGCGCCTGCTCCAACGGCATGTACCACGGCGTGCCGACTGCGTGCCCCGTCTGCGTTAACGACATATCATCGTCGCTCAGCTTCACCATACCCAAGTCGGCGACTTTCACGATGCCCCTTTTTGTGAGCAATATGTTTTCCGGCTTGATGTCGCGATGCACGACCCCTTGGCTGTGGGCATAGGCGAGCGCTTTGGCGCAGTCAATCGCGATGCGAATCGCGTCGGCGACCGGGAATCGCTTGAGCTGATTCAGCCATTTCTGCGTGTTACTCCCAGACACATATTCCATCGCGACGTAGTGGCAACCTTCGGCAAAATCTACCGCGTACGCCTGGATAATGTTCGGATGGTCCAGCTGGCCCATCACCTGGCCTTCGCGACGAAGTCGCTCGACCAATTTCGGTATCTTCGCGACGTGCGGGAACAGTATCTTGAGAGCGACGATACGATTGTTGAAACTCAGCTGCCTCGCCTTGTAGACGGCGCCCATCGCGCCTTCGCCGAGCTTTTTGATGAGTTGAAAGTCGCCCAGTTTAAGAATATCCTTACCCAGCACTCGGGAGGGCGACAGTTCGGTAAGATTCGACAGACCGCCCGTAGGCGCATCGGATACTACGCGTGTGGAACCGAGCTCATTCCACCGGGGATCGTTTTCTTCAGGCGTGGTAGTATCGCCGTTTCGCACGAGCTTGCTCTCAGATGTTGATGGAAAAATCGTACCGACACTGAGTTCGGTCCGACGCTTTGCTGAACTCAATTTCGCAGGCACCTGTGTTTCCATGCAACCCTCTAAGCGGCTAATCATCTTAACGCCGACGGCGTCATGCTTCGCAAATCCATCGCGAAGAATGGTGGTTCTTCCACATTCCTCCTAAGCCGCATGAAGTATAGCACAGCCTTTTCCGAGAACGGTCGGTTTCGCCCGCATAAACCGAAAAACCGGCAACTTCCGTCAAAACCACCGATCATGCATTCGTTGGCGCAACCTGCATTGGTAATTCTACCAGAAGAATGAACGAGCTACCAATCAGGACAACTTTGACGCCACCGACAAAAGTAGATTTTCCTTCCGAGGCTGAAGCGTAAGCGAGGCATTCAGGCCGCCTCGCTTACGCTTCAGCCTCGGAAGGAAAATCTACTTTTGATGGGCGCGTCAACTTTGTTTCAACAATCCATTTGCGAAATTGACCGGCATTCTGACCAAGAGACATGTGCATGAGCGCAAATATTGGGTCGTTTTTCAAGACCACAGATGAGGATGCGAATATATCCAAGCGGATTTCGGCAGCCGCCACCTGATTGGTGATCCAATCTATTTTGACATCAGCTTAACATCGAAGGTAATTGACACACTATTTGGCTCGACGTTCAAGACCAGGCCGCTCGAGCTTGCGTTTTGGTATTTTTGCGGCAGAAAGCTGATAACTGGCTTGCCTTCCATATTTGGCGCGGATTGCCAACAGTCAACGCGAAGGAGGTATTTACCAGGAAGTAGGCCATCGCCAGGCATAAAGGTTTTGACCTTGTAGTTCCCCTCCGCATCAAATTCCGCCGTGCCAGGTCGCGAAAGTCCTTGCGTGTGGTCTGGGTCCGACGTGAAATAGATGAACCCTGGCCCGGGCACTTTGGCGCCGTCCACGGTCACGGTTCCCTGGACTGGAATGCACTGCGGCGAATTCGAGCAGCCAGGCAACAAGTTCACGACAAACAACATGATCGTCCAAACAAGGCGCTGCCCAGCATGATTCGCGATCATTGAAAAAACCCCTTGCGGATGGATCAGAATTCACACGCCCGTTCGCAATCGTTTCAGAGCTTCCGGCTCTGAAGATCAGACTTTCACGAACTACGGCAACGAGCACGTCTCACCGCCGGCGCGCGAGCCCAATTCATTGTAGACACGATAATCGATCGTCTGCGCGACGAAGTGCACGCTGCCATCCCCCATGGCAAAGTTCGCGCCACCGAGGTGCGCGCTCTTATAGCCGCAGGTCCGAAACCAATTGGTGTCCACGGCATCTTCCATGTGGTTGAGCGGAATCGACGTGCCGGACAACGGAAAATTTTGGCTATAGAGTCCCATGAACGTGCACCCCTTGGGCAAGGTCTCGCCGACCATGAACGTGTTGGACAATCCATCGGTCACGCTGGCGACTCGAATCGTCGTCACGTCCGTTCGTCCGAACATGCCAGCGAACGTCCCAGCGGGCGATCCGCCGCCTGCTGCGGTGCCGAAGTTCCAACCCTGGCAGCAATAATTCGTCGGCGCCGGGGTTCCGTTTGCGCAGAAGGGACATTGGTCCATATGCGTCGGCCCCATGCTCGCCGGATACCACAGGGCATGCGCCGGTGAAGCGTTGTGAGCCGCAAAACGCGTCATGATCGGATTTCCCGCAGCGGGATCGCTTCGGCAAATGAACATCGGTACGACTTGTTGCACTACGGCAGCATTGACGGCGTTTTTCAGTCCCGTGGCGATCGTTAGATTCAACGAACTCACCAGGTTTCCCTGATCCGCATAAGGCATGATATCCAAAGTCCAGTTGGGGCCGGTGGGGGTGCAACATACCCCAGTCCCGAAGGGGAAGCGTTTGTTGGCACTCTCGTAAGTGTGCAGCGCCATGGCGATCTGCTTCAAATTATTTTGGCACTGCAACCTGGAGGCGGCCTCGCGCACCTTCTGCACCGCAGGAACGAGCAAGGCGATCAGAATCGCGATGATGGCTATCACCACCAACAATTCGATGAGGGTAAACCCGCGTCGTTTCATGCGTCGACTCCGTACTGGCCTGGT
>CAMAUE010000128.1 GCA_945861245.1 Singulisphaera sp. GP187 | reverse complement strand
GCAGGTTGGCGGGCGTGGAGGAGTCCATTACGGCCATTATTGGCTCCGCAAAGCAACGGTTGGCCCACGTTGGACCACGCCGTTGCGTCGCCGTTCGATAAATTAGGAAGATTGGGCTTCCCCGCCCGCCACCACCGGGAATTGCTGGTTGCGAACCCGCGATGCAACGCCTTGTGGAACCAGCGAAGGTTTGATCCAATTGGAACCGACAGATGTTGTTGGCGTTTGGATATGTCGGAGCACGGATTGCACTACGCCACAGAGCGGACGATAGAGATGAGGGATTTCAATGTAAAATGAGCTTCGCACAGACATGCATGGAAACCGTCCCATCCCGGGCCGAGCAGGATTACTTGCAAAGCGATTCACCGCGTCGCCAGCGTTGAAGAGAGCGTCTCCACCAATGAGTTCGCCGACCTGCTCCAGGTCCGTCTTCCATCGGTGACGGGAATGCTGAATCGTCTCAAAAAAGCGGGTTGGATCGGCTATGATCCCACGGCGGTGCCAGCGTGACCAAGGTAGGAATCATCAAGGCTCGGTTCGTCATCCGAAGATACCGGCTACTCGAACTGTTGCTGACCCGTGTCCTCGGGCTCGACTGGAAGCCAGTCGCGATTGACTTACCTGCCTTGTCTCGCCATAATGCCATTGGTGATACATGCGCCGAATTCAAAACATAACCACAGTTCTGATCGTGTGGACGACAGCAGCTTCGACATTGCTGGCCAGCGTTCCGCATTTCGTTTGCCGTTGTCCTGACGGCTCGATCAAGCACTTTTGCTTTGGCATGCAGTACGGAGAAACGTCTACCTGCTGCACGGGCCAATCTTGTTGTTCCAAAAAACACAGCGGTGGCCAAAAGGAAAACTCGTCGGGCGAACATGGCAAGCCGAAGGCGTCCTGTTGCAGTCCGCAGACTACGACGCCGAAGAAGCCGACTCCCGTCGCCGCTCGAAATACGGAAAGTAACCCTGTTAGCGGACCTGTGTTCAAATCTGCCGGGTGTCAGAAGACGTTGGAAAAATCCGAGGCACAACCTCTGCCGCGTATGAGTACCGATACTGGTGAAATCCACATCACCGCCTTGAATTGCCTTCCGGAAATGGGTTCATCGATTCCCGTCGCGTCTGCCCCCTCGGTGAGTGGCATCTGGCAAATTCACGGGCTTCCGCCACCGACCGATTTCGTTGCAACGCTGCATCGCCTCACCATCTGACATCATCCCTTCGCCAGATCTTGTTGTTCTCAACAAGCGTACTCCCTTGCGCGCTCCTCACCGTCGCCGAACGTGTGACTGATAATCTCACGCAACGGATTATTCTCGATCCGCCAATGCCCACTCGCTGCGTACTTTTTCAAAGAAAGGTGCGCTGTCGTGAACACTCGTAAGTACCGATCGCTTTGTTTTCAGGAGGAACCTGCTTATGTCTCCGTTTTTTCGCACCGCCAGCATCCTTGGGTTGCTGGTGTTAGTCACGTTGGCCACATTGACCGGGTGTCAAAAGGAATCGGCATCAGATACAAAAGGGCCGGCCACTGCCACCAAACAGGTGACGGTCGATGTCACCGGAATGACGTGAGTGGTGGGATGTGCTCCGCGAGTGCGCGAAGCGCTTGCGACTTTGCCGTGGGCAAAGAACGTGCAGGTTGATTTTGATCGTAAACGGGCCACTTTCGTCGCCGAGGCCGCGAGCTACGACGAAGCCGCCATCATCGCCGCGCTGGAAAAAGAAGGCTTCGGTGGGTCCGTTGTGAAGTGAATGTCCTTGTCAGGGCGCACACCACGGGAACGTTCTCAGAAACTCGTGCGGGCGTGAGCGAACCCGCTCACGCGTCCCGTTCCGGTCTCCGTCCGACGAAATCAGGAGTCTTGCCATGACTGATAATCACGAAAACGATTCACTACGACTTGGTCCGAAGACCAATGACGAGGGCGGCTTGCACGCGCCGCCCGGGCTTAGTCTCTGGAGGTGGCTCTGGTGGTGGTTCGATTTTCTGATTCTCGTCAAGTTGGCACGCCTGCGCTTCATCGCCATCCTGGTCGTCATTGGACTGGTGACTGTGAAGTGGGATCTCTTGACCGCCTACTACGAAAAGTGGACGCGGCCCGCCGGTTCGACGGTCGCCGTTTCAGATTTCGAGTTCTTCTGCCCCATGCATCCCACAGTCATTCGAGAAAACTCTAAAGAAAAATGCCCGATCTGCTTCATGCCGCTCTCCAAACGCAAGAAGGGAGACAACAAGGAGGAGGCCTTGCCGCCGGGAATCGTCAATCGCGTGCAGCTCTCGCCCTATCGCGTGGTCCTGGCTGGTATCGAAACGTGGAAGGTCGCCTATTTGCCGTTGACAAAAGAAATCGCGACGGTTGGTTTCGTCGAGTTCAACGAAAGTGAGATGAAGCAAGTCTCGGCACGCGTGAAGGGCCGGATTGACAAGCTCTTCGTGGACAAAACCGGTCAATTCGTCCATGCCAACGAAGAACTGGCCTCCTTGTATAGTCCGGAACTTGTTGCCACTGTGCAGAATATGCTCGACGCGGCGAGGCCCAATGGCAATTCATCGCTACTGAAAAGCGCCAAGGATCGCCTGCAACTATGGGGAATCAGCGACGAGCAAGTTCAAGAAATCCTCACGACGGGCAAAGCAAACACGCATTTGAAAATCCGAACGCCTATCAAGGGGCATGTTTTGAAGAAATACGTCAAGGAAGGCCAGTATGTCGATGAAGGCACGCCTCTGTATGACATCGTCGATATTTCCACGGTCTGGATTCAAGGGCAAGTCTACGAAGACGACATGATCTTTCTTCCGCCTCAGAGTCAGTTCCACAAGGATGGCAAGCATCCGAACCTGCCCGTGACTGCATTCACGCGCGCCAATCCCAACGAGAAATTCGACGGCAGCCTCACATTCATCCATCCGCATGTGGACCAGGACACGCGAACGGTCATCGTGCGTATCGAGGTGCCCAACAAAGATCACAAATTGCGGCCTGGCACGTCAGCGACGATCAAGCTGAAAATCCCGCCGAAGCAAATTGCTCTCTTCAACAAGACTTTTGACGACGATTTGCTTGGGGAGTCAGCAGGGAGCGCCGCCCTACAACCGTGGCATGGCCTTGCTGCGGGAACGAACCTTCAATCTCTTGCCCGGTACTCGGCACGGAAGCTAATGCTTGAACAAGGCCACGTTCTCGCCATTCCCGAAACGGCCGTGATCGACACCGGCAATCTCCAGATCGTTTACCGCGAGGTCGCGGCCGGCGAGTACGAAGGCGTCAAGGTCGAACTGGGACCGCGCATGCGGGGCTTGGACGACTCAAGTTATTACCCCATCCTGCGTGGATTAGAGGCCGGCGACCAAATCGTCACCACCGGATCGTTCTTGCTTGACGCGGAAACACGACTGAACCCTGCCGCCGGCTCGATCTACTTCGGCGGCAGCAGCAGCGGCGGCAAGTCCGGCGCGGGAGCCTCCACGGTTCGGCCATCCACTCCCGCGGACCTCGAAGCCAAGATTGCCGGCGATCTAGCGAAACTCGGCCAGGCCGATCGCAAATTGGCCGAGGCGCAGGTTTATTGCCCGGTTTTGAAAGGCAGCCCTCTCGGATCCATGGGCGTCCCCATCAAGCTGATGATCCAGAATCAACCGGTTTTCCTTTGCTGCGATGGCTGCGAAAAAGGCGCTCTGGCTAATCCCCAGAGGACCATTGACGAAATCGCGAAACTGAAAGCCAAGGCCAAAACGAACTGACACCACCTTGAACCCAACGGAGGTTTCCATGAGAGCTTTGCTGAGCAACCATGTCTACCTACTCTACCTATGCCTTAGGGGGCGGACCGTACACATCCTGCCAGATACGCAAGACTCCATGTTGCTACCCAGTCTCAAAGTTGGAGATCAAGTGCAAGGCCGGCTCAAGGCCAAGGATAGCAACTACGTTATCACCGAACTGCAAAAACGCTGAACTTCTTGAAATGTCAGGCGGTATACGAACATGATCGAAAAAATCATCGAAGCGTCGATTCGCAATCGCTTCATCGTGATGTTTCTTGCGGCAGCCATGTGTGCGTTCGGCGTCTACGCGACTCTGAACACGCCCGTGGATGCCGTGCCCGATCTCAGCGAGAACCAGGTCATTGTCTTCACCGACTGGATGGGCCGAAGCCCCAAGGAAATTGAGGAACAGGTCACCTATCCCCTCTCGCGCAAGTTGCAAGGACTGGCCGGCATCAAGGCGGTCCGCTCGTCTTCAGAATTCAACTTTTCGATGATCACGATCATCTTCGAGGACAAAGTCAACTTCTATTTCGCCCGGCAACGCGTCACGGAAAAGCTGACGCAGGCAAATTACCTTCCTTCCGGCGTTGTGCCGTATCTTGCTCCGGACACCACTGCACTGGGCCAGATTTTCTTCTACACGCTGGAGGCCAGTTCGACCAACCCGCTCGACCCCGCGAAGCTGTGGGCGCTCAACAAGTTTCAAGTCGTGCCCGTGCTGAACTCGGCCTCGGGTGTAGCCGATGTCGCCACGCTCGGCGGTATGCCGGTGGAGTATCAGATTGACGTGCGGCCCGAATCGCTTCGAGCTTACAACATCACCTTGGGAGAACTGTACGCCGCCGTGTCCAAAAGCAACATGGCCGTCGGCGGCGGGGTCATTCAGAAGAACAACGCCGAATATCTCGTCCGCGGCGTGGGGTGGATCAAAGACACGAATGACATCGAGAACACCGTCATCAAGGAGGTGGGCGGCACGCCTATCTTCGTCAGAAACGTGGCCGTCGTCCAGAAAGGCACGCAGTTCCGCCGCGGTGTCTACGAAAAAAATGGCAACGACGTCGTCGGCGGCATTGTGATGATGCGCCACAACGAGAACCCGCTCTCCGTGACACAACGAATCAAGGAGAAGATTCAGGAGCTTCAGCCCGCGCTACCTCAAGGAGTGCGGATCATACCGGCATATGACCGGACGCAACTCATCACCGGGGCGATTGAAACTCTCGCCACCGTCATGTGGCACGAGATGGTGATCGCTTCCATCGCCATCCTGCTCATCCTCATGCACCTTCGCAGCGTGTTCGTCATTTGCGTTACGCTTCCATTGTCAGTGCTTTTTTCATTTCTCATGATGTGGATTCTCCGACAACTGGGCATCATCGACATCCAGGCCAACATCATGTCGTTGGCCGGCATCACCATTTCCATCGGCATTCTCGTGGACCAGGCCATCGTAATGACGGAGAATGCCACACACCACCTGAAAGAGGAGTTCGGCGACAAGCCCGTGACCGGCGATACACGCGAGCTGGTCATCCGTGCCTGTAAGCAAGTCGGCCGGCCGATCTTCTTTTCGGTCCTGATCATGCTCATCTCCTTCATTCCCGTCTTCATGCTGACGGGTCGAGAGGGAAAGCTCTTTCATCCGCTGGCTTTCACCAAGAGCTTCGCTCTTATCGGCACGGCCATTATTTCGGTGACGGTGGTGCCTGCACTCATTCCGTCCTTCATCCGGGGTAAGTTGAAAAGCGAGGAAGACAACTGGATCGTTCGCAGCTTCATCCACATCTACAAGCCGTTGCTTACCTGGTTTTTGCCGAGGCGCAACTTAGTTATGTGGATGTTCGCCGCACTCTTGGTGCTGGGAGCCGGTATGTTTCCATTGCAAGCGATTATTGGCTTGGGCGCTTCGGAAACCGCATGGAAGACAACTTTCTTAGTGGTTTTTTTCGTGGTTACCGGGTTGACCGTAATTCTCACTCGCGGGTTGCATTGGCAGGCCCTTGCATTCGTCAGCTTGGTGGCGCTGGCATTGTGGGCGTTCCATTTTCCGAAGATCGGCGTTTCCTTCATGCCGGCCCTGGACGAAGGCACGACTCTCGACATGCCCACCAGTGTGCCGCGTGTCAGCGTGACACAAGCAGCGGACGACCTCAAACATCGCGATGGCTTGTTGCGAGGCTTCCCCGAGGTCGAATCCGTAATCGGCAAGGCCGGCCGCGCCGACACGCCGACCGATCCGGCGCCGCTCGACATGTTCGAGACGATCGTCAACTTTCGGCCCAAGGCATTCTGGCCAAAGCGCGTTCTGAAATTCAACGACGCCATCCAGCAGACGCGCGCCGTGTTGGGGGCTCTGGAGAAACAGGGCTACGTTCAACGGGCCACGCATGAAGACGATCGCGACAGCGTTATCAATGATGCCACCCAAAAAGCGCTCGCACGCTTTGACGAGACCATGCGGGAATTCGCCCTTCTTCGCTACCGCGAATTCGAGAACGAACTCGGTCCTATCTTGACGCGTTTCGTCGCCGAGGAGACATTTCGCCGGTTCGAGCAGGCCGGCGATCTGCCTGATGTGCCTGCGGCAAAACAGAAAAAGCTGATTGATGAATTCACAACGGAACTTACCCCTCATTACGGCAATTGGCTCGCGAAACACCCGGCCCAAGAGGACATCACTCGCCTCACGCAGCACGTTGCCAAGGAGTTGGCGAAACGAAAAGTCTTTTCTTCCCGGTTGGAACCGGGCGATGCTCTGTCCGTGAAGGAAGGACGAATAGGCCAAGCCCTCTCCGCGACTGTTGAATTCTTGGGCGCCGCCCCAAAGACATTCAGCGGCGAAGTGTTGACATCCACCGAGGCGCAACGGGTCAAGCTGTGGCGAGACCGAGTAAAGAACGTCAACTGGGAGCTATTTGATCGGGGCATTGAGGCCTACACCTGGTTTGCCATTCAGGAAGCTGTCAAGAGCGCCAAGGATTCGACCCTTTTGAGTGGCGCTGCCAAAAGCTATGAGGCCGAGCGGTTCACGGTGGAATCCGTCCGCGAGCACCTTGGCAAGCCTCACGACAAGCAAGCGTTCAAGCCGTTTCTGGCTTTGCAACCGGACCTTGTAGGACCATTCAAGGACAGGGTTTTCTTGTGGCAACGTCAGGGAGGCCCGAAAGGCGATCTCGTGGACGACGAGATGACCCGCGTCATCCAGGTCCCCGGGTGGGGCAATATCTTCACGCAGCCGATCATCAACCGCATCGAGATGCTCTCGACCGGTGTGCGGACCGACATCGGTATCAAGGTGTTCGGCCCCGACCAAATCGTCATCGAGAAGGTTTGCAAGGAAATCGAGGCCGTCGTTAAACCGATCAACGGGGCGCGCGACGTTCTTGCCGCTCCTATCATGGGCAAGGGCTATCTGGAAATCGAGATCGACCGTGAAAAAGCTGCTCGCTATGGCATTTCCGTGGAAGACATTCAGAACGAAATCGAGGTTGCTCTGGGCGGCCGGATCATTACCTACACTGTCGAAAAACGCGACCGCTACCCGGTTCGAATTCGCTATGCCCGAAACAACCGCGAAGACGAGGAGTCGGTCAAGCGTTTGCTGGTGAGCCCAGGCAGCATGGCAACGCCTACCGCGATGGTGCTGCCCGGAGTTGCCGGCATGGGGGGCGATACGGCAATAACTCCTCCGGCGACAGGCGGCGACAAGACGCACCAGGCAGCGCCTGACCATTCAGGCAAAGGGAAAAAAGCCCCCATCCCATTGAGCGCCCTGGCCACCGTAAAGATTGTGGAGGGCCCTGCGATGATCAAGAGCGAGAACGGCCAACTCCTCAATTACGTCACCTTGATGGTGCGCGGTCGGGACATGGTAGGCTTCGTAGATGAGGCAAAACGAGTCGTCGCTCAAAAGGTTCGCTTGCCCGAAGGTGTGCATATCGAGTGGAGCGGCGAATTCGAGCACCAGGTCCGGGCAGCCCAGACGTTGCGTTTTGTGTTCCCGGTGGTGATCGTGCTGATCTTCGTGATCCTCTATCTGACCTACAAGGACTTCGCCGATGCCGCCCTGATGATGCTCGCCGTGCCCGAGGCTCTCGCAGGCGGAGCCTTCTTCATGTACATCTTCCCGAAAATCATCAACGGTTGGGACACCCCGCCGATGGATTTCAGCGTCGCCGTTTGGGTTGGCTTCATCGCCTGTTTCGGCATGGCGACCGAGACCGGCATCATTATGCTTGTCTATTTGCGCGAAGCCATCGATAAACGCGGCGGCCTGGAAAACATCAAGTCACTTGAAGAGCTTCGCCAGGCGGTCATCGAAGGCGCGGTTCATCGTCTTAGACCGAAACTGCTGACAGAAGGTGTCGCGATCATCGCCATCTTCCCGATGGTTTTCGCGTCCGGCGTTGGTGGCGAGATCCTGGCGCCGATGGCCCTGCCGGTTCTGGGCGGTTTACTGATTTCGGATGAGGTCGTGGACATTTTCTTGCCGGTGCGTTTCTACTGGGTCCGCCGTGCTCGCTGGCTCAAGTTGCAGGAGGAGAAGGCGACAACCGCCGCCTCGAATACCGCTGCGATATAGTCTGCACACAGCTCTTTCCAAAAAAAAAGCGGGCCACGCGAAGAAATCGACCGGGGACTGCATCCAAATAATCATGGGGAACGGAAAGGCGTTTGATGACAGACAGGCTTGGCGACCTGATCCAACAGTGCTTGGCTGGCGATTCACGTGGGCAAAAGTCGCTTTACGATGAGTTTGCGCCCAAAGTCTATCGGTTGGCGGTTCGCATGGTGGGCGAAACGCATGCAGCGGACTTGACGCAGCAGACGTTTCTGAAGATGTTCCGCGGTTTGCCGAGATTCCAGGGAAATGCGAGTTTTTCCACCTGGCTCTACCGAATCATCGTTAATGAATGCTTGCAACATCGGCGACGAACGCCAAGACCGCATCAACAGTTGACCTCCAACTTGCCGGATCCTGCCGAAACCACAAGTGAGCGGTTGGAGAAGGCGGATCTACTACAGCGGGCCATGGACGGACTAGACGAAAAACTGCGAGCAGTCTTTCTACTTCGAGAAGTTGAGGGTTTGTCCTACGAGGAGATTGCCGAGATCCTGGAAATTCCTGCGGGCACGGTTGCTTCGCAATTGAATCGAGCGCGAAGTGAGTTGCGAAATTATCTAACGAAGGCGATGAGCGAGTAATTCGGAATGACGTGTGCGGAATGCGAACCTCTGATTGGTCGTTTTGCAGACGGTGAACTCGATCCCGGACGCAAAGACTTCGTTTCAAACCATCTGGCGGATTGTCCGGCCTGCGTCGCAAAGCTTGGAGCGATTCGCGAGTTCGGTGATACCATTCGACAGTGGCCCGTGCCCGTGCTCCCCGCAGGCCTTTGGAATCGCATTGTCGATGAAATGCCAACTCCGGCTATAGCGGGTAAGATTCGCCCCTGGCGCCGTGCCGTCCCGCTTCAAATCACGACCGTCGCCGCACTTGTTTTAATCGCGGTTTATACCGGCTGGCTTGCGTTTGGACCTGACACACCGCACATTCCCGATTCAACACCGGCAATGGTGGATCTTTCTCTCATCCTGGAAAAAGGCATCCCAATCAACTTCAATGCCGGAGACGAATTTAATTTCGTCTCGGCCCCTCTCGACAAAGCTAAACAGCAAGTGACGTTTCACGTTTTCGATAAGCCTCAGTTGACCGATGGCTTCACCGCAAAACAGTGCCGCGTTGGCTGTTGTGGGATGCACTCCATCGTGCAAACCGAGTATTGCCGCGACCAGGAGCAATGCGTGATGTTCCAGTACCCTCGTGAGTTGCCTGTAACCTTTGGCACCGCTCCCGTCGAAGCCGTGCAGGTGGGCGAAAAGTCGGTCAACGTCGTCCAGGGCAAGGCCTGCTGGGCCGCATTCTGGCATTTCAACGGTACCGCCGTCACAATCGTCGGCCCGCGTGATCGTGCCGAGTTGCTGCGCATGGTTGCAAAAGTGGACCAATCCATTGAAGGGACAAAACAATGACCCTCCTTTGTCGATACTGGTTTCCGATGGGCGTCCTCTTGCTGCTCGCAGTGATCGCCGTCAATCTCTACGCGCTGAACAGTCGCCAGAGCACCGAGAAGAACGAGGCCCTGAAATCGGATGCGCGGCACGCTCACGACGGGACGCCAAAGATCGACACACCGGTCAAGAAGGAGCATGGCCACGAAAATTCGGTCAAGGAGCCGTCAAAGCAAATCGACAAAAAGGACACCGCCGACCACGGCATGATGGACCACAAGGCAATGATGGGCAAGGGGATGATGGGTAATGGCATGATGCACGGCAACATGGCCGACATGATGGACATCCGGTTCCTGCTTTTCAATCACGAGAAAATCAGACGAACCGTCAAGCGCCTGCCTGACGGCGTCGAGACGTTGACCACTTCAAACGATGAAGCCGTCGCGGCCAAGATTCAGGTCCACGTCAAGGCCATGTACGAGAGGCTTCAAAAGAAGCAGGTAATTCGACCCATGGATCCCCTTTTCGCCGCCATCTTCGAGAACGCGGAAAAGTTCGAGATCGAGATTACGAACCTGCCGGATGGCCTGCGCGTCAAGGAGACCTCGAAGGACGCTTACTGTGTGAAACTGATTCTCGCGCACGCGGGTGTCGTGGACCGCTTCGTCCAGGAAGGAATGTCGGGCATGATGAAGATGACGCCGGCACCGAAGCGGGATTAGGATCGTTGTTACCAAATTAACGAACGGTGCACTTTTTTTAGGAGAGTCTCATGTTGACGAAGAACTGGATCGCCATGTGTGGGTTTCTCGGCTTTGCCGTTGGACTCATCGCGGTTGCCGACTCGGGGGCACAACCCGCCGGCATGATGCAGAAGAAAGAAATGATGATGAAGATGATGGGCAAGGGCGGCATGATGCAAGGCAAAGGCGGCATGATGGACTGCTGCGGGATGATGGGCGGCGGCCAGAAGAAAGGGACCGACCATGTCCACAATATGACGATGGAATGCTGCAAAAAGGACAAAGGCGAACTCTGCGACATGCTCAAGAGTGACAAGGCCGAGGAACGCTTCTCCGCGGCACTCGCAATTGGCGAGAAGGGACTTCCGCTGACCGGTGAACTTATCGGCCTGCTGACGGACAAAAGTGACCCGGTTCGCCAGGCGGGCCGGCGGAGCCTGATCCTGACGAGCTATCATTTGGATGCAATGAAAAAAGCCAACAAGAAGGGCGTTGTGCCCACCTATGTGGATTTCGGTCCCATCCCGAACGCCAATCCGGCCTATCAGAAACAGTCTGCCAAGGCATGGGCGGACTGGGCAACCAAGAACGAAAAGGACCTCAAAAAACTGGAACAAATGTTAGAGCCGACCTCGGCGACCGCGCAGACCGGTCACACCAAGGATTCCCTGGACAAGGTCAAGACCAGCCTCAAGAACAAAAAGGCGATCCTTCTCGACGTTCGTGAGCAGGCCGAATGGGACGACGGTCATCTGAAAGATGCTCATTTGGTTCCGTTGAGCAAATTGAAGGAGGGAATTCCCGCGGACGACCTCGCCAAACTGTTGCCAAAGGACAAGACGATCTATGCTCACTGCGGTTCCGGCCGACGCGTGCTTGAGGTAGCCGAGATCCTTCACAAGGCCGGCTATCATATCGAGCCTTTGAAGAGCGGTTACGGGGACTTGATCAAGGTGGGATTTGAGAAGGCGGCCAAGTAGACCAAAGTAGCCTTCGGCGGAAGCGCCTGCGAGGGATACCAGCGGCGCAGGCGAGTCCCGCATCCTTCATCGATTTGTTTCCTGCTTCAGCGGGTTTTGCCCGCGTGAACTGGACTTCCGCGGAAACACTCGCGCCTGCTGCCGTGTTTTCAAACTGGCCGCTGATTCAATTTTTTTGGATATTGGGGAGTGGCTGGACGGAAGCGGGTAACGGCCCGCCGACCACGCGCTCCAAAGTCGCCAGCCGGCGGAAGTAGTCCGCCGTCGCTTCGTAGTTCCGGTCACGCAGATTCACGAGATTGCGTTGAGCTTCGATCAGGCTCAAAAAAGGGGTCTTACCCGTGACGTAAGCCGTCTGTCCAGCCTTGACGTTCTCTCGTGCCGCGGGAAGAATGGACTTTTCATAAAGGGCCAGGACCCGTTCGCTCTCAAGAAGTTGCTCGTAAGCCTCTTGAACCTGGAATTGAACCTGATTCACTCGACTCGCCAGTTCGGCTTTCTTTTGGGCAATCTTCGCATGGGCTTCCGCTACGGCTCCGTTGCGACGGCCCACGCGGATCGGCAGATTCATACGCACGCCGACTTGAGCCGCCAGATCCCTCGCAGGGCCGTTTCCCATGATGGTGTCATAGGCGGCTGCCAACTCCACATCCGGATAGAAATCTTTGAAGGCAAGCGCCAGTCCCGCTTGTTCGGCCGTAATGCGATCCTCCATCGCCTTCAAGTCGGGGCGTTGAGCAAGCGCCTGGGCGCGGAGGCTTTCGACCGGTGGCAACTCCGCTTTGGGTTTTAGCTCTTCCGGAGGAACCGGGAGCGGCTCATCAACCGGCGAGTTTCGCAGGGTGTTGATCCGCGCAATGGCGACTTTTCGCATCCGGTCCAAGGTTAGGCCGCGCTCCTGTTGCCGGCCGATTTCAACGTCAGCTTGAAGGATGTCCTGTTGCGGCACCTGACCGTTCTTATACCGTACGTCGGCGTTTTCTCGAAACTGTTTCAGCAGTTGGAGACTCTGTTCGTTGACCGCGATGGCCCGAGCGGCGAGGTAGTACTCGTAGAACGCCAATCGCGCAGACTCGATGAGTTGAACGCGCATGTCCTCGACATCGTTGCCCGCCGCGCTGGCGTCGGACAGCGCGCCTTGGCCACGTAAGCGAAGCTTGCCGGGGAACGGAATCTTTTGCGAAAGCTCCACGCGGTATCCACTATCGACCGCATTCGAGCCGAACGACGAAGGTGCGATCATGCCCGAAAGCATGGGATCATCCCAGGACCGCACCTGCGGATAGCGAGCGGAAGCGGCCTGCCACGCGGCAACCATCTGTAACAAGCTCGGATTGCGGGCCAGCACGTCTTCCACGAGCGCATCAACCGATAGGGCCTGCTTTGGCGTGTCCGCGTTGCCCTGATAGAGCGTGGGAGAGTCCGTTGCCACAACAGTAGACGCAAGGAAAGTTGCGAGGACGACACGCGACGGCACGTCTCGGTTGGAGGTCTCACGCGCGACGCTTCGTGGTGAATCGGGGCTTGGTGACCGAACCAAAGCGCCAGGGCGAGTCGTGCCGCAACCCGCTGACAGTAACAGCAAGATAAGGCACACCGAAATGGATTTCACCCTCAACCGTTTCATGGATTTCCCTGGCATGGCGAAATTGTGTGTGGTCACGGACGAAGGCCGTGCGGCGCGTAGGTGGACGTAGCGCTATCATCAATTATCGGCCGAAACATCTGCGAACTTCAGCAAGACTGGGAGAAACGGAGTAACCGGTCAATTGGGAGTTTCCGGGCGTTGCGGAAAAATCGGTTCATGATTCACGTGATATTATTAAAGTAATGTGGCGCAGACAGTTATGTGGCGTTGGCACGTCTTGCCACCGAAAATCCACCTCTTCAGTCTGAAAATGTAGACAAAAAGAGAGCACGATTGACTCTAATAATAGGAATGGCTTATGCGGAGCAGGCGATGCAGCGGGCGGAAGCAAGAAGCAATGAGTTGAGCAATTCTCCGCTCGAAGGAGAACCCAGTGGTGTTGCGCGCCTACGAAGGTCCACGGATGACCCCGATCACATTGCCGACCTTTTCGACTGTCATGCCGCCAAGGTGTTTCACTATCTGCTCGCTCTCGTAGGGAACCGTGCGGAGGCGGAGGACGCTTTGCAGGCTGTCTTTCTGGAGGTGGTGCGCCGACCTGAAGTCTTGAACGACGTTCATTCTCCCCGGACGTATCTGCTTACGATGGCCCGCAACTGGGTACATCGCTCCCGACAGCGGGCGGCACGGCAGCGCGCGGCGGAAAAGGAAGTTGGAGAAGCAAGGCTCCTCAAAGCCAACGACCCAGATGTACACGATGCAGAAGACGCGGCCCAGCTAGAGAATGCTATCCTGGCCTTGCCGGAGGAGCAGCGTGAAGTGCTGGTGCTCAAAGTTTTTGAACAATTGACGTTTCGCGAGATCGCCGCGGTCATAAGTATTTCGGAGAACACCGCCGCGAGCCGCTATCGATACGCGTTGGATAAACTGCGCGAATCCTGTAATGCCCGGCCCGGCTGGTTATGAGCCAGGGAGTAGATCATGGACATCGAAGAACAATTGGGTCAATTCCATTGGGAGGATCCAGATCCGGAATTGAAAGAGCGCATTGTCAAAGCGGCTCAAGAAAAGGCTTCACCGCCGCGCAGGAGGCGTTGGCCGTGGCTCTTGGCTACCGCGGCGTCGATCCTGCTGGCGATTGGAGTAGGGACGTGGGTCTGGTCTTTTGCAATGCGAAGCGGCGATGACCTGAAGCTCGTCAACATGGACGCGCCGTCCTCGGTGGAAATTCTCGGAGGCCGTGGCCGTGTCACGCCGGTCGCCGCCGACGCGCGCTTCACGGTGCTCGATTCCGATCAGGGACGCGTCCGCTTGGAGAAAGGCGAGGTGCTCATCGAGTTGCAAAGCGTCGCAGGCTCATCGGCCGAAGTGGAGACGCCAGCCGGGACTGCTCGTGCTCAGGGGACCTGCTTTTACGCCCATTACTCTGAAGCCGAACACGCACTGCTGGCCGTTGCCGTGCTGAGCGGCAAGGTCGAGATGGCGACGCCGCACGGAAAAGCGACTTGCATGGCCGGCGATGTTGCCTTTGCCCGGCTTGGTTTTGCGCCGCACAAACACTCGGGAACTTCAAAACATCCGAGCACGCGCCATCGCGGTTTCTGTCCTTTCGTGAGCACTCTGGGACTCGTCTATCGGCCCGAAGTGCAGGCCGAGTTGCAACTGACGGAAACCCAGAAGATGCAAATGCAGCGGCCCGACACGGACGAGCGGCGTGAGATGTGCCGATTCTTCCAGGGCCTGCATGGTGTTGCGCCGGACGAATGGGCCAAGAAAACCAACGCGTTTTGTGATGATCTGGAACGCAAGGTCGCCAAGATTCTCTCCGCCCAGCAGCAGAACAGGCTGTGGCAGATTGCCTATCAGCAGGAAGGCTATTTCGCCCTTTTGCGGCCGGAATTGATTCGCGATCTTCAGGTCAATCAAGCGCAGCAGGAAGGCATCGAAAAGATCCTGCGCGAATTTGCCGAGGCCCGCCGCACGCTACTGGATCGGAACCTCCCGAAACAGGAGTGGGACCGCCAGATCACCGCGGCATGGCAGGAATCGCTGCGCGACGCCGAGAGTTTGTTGACAGCCGCTCAACGAGAACAGTGGCTGACCTTGATCGGACCACCACTGAACCTACCGCAAGAATTCTGAACTCCTCCTACCCAGAACGCTCAAGCCTCACGCGCATTCCTCGGCGCGGGATTCGTGGAAGGTGCGCGACCATCATCGTCGATTACTCCAACCTGGCAACGAAAAAGGGAAGGTTTCATCAGCATGAAGACAAGATTTTTCTATGGAGCACTGATCCTCCTTGGTCTGACCAATCCTGGTTTTTCCCAGGACGGAAAACGCGAGGACCTGCAAAATGTGGTTCAGAAGCTGGAAAAAGAGATCGCGGAAGTGCGCGGATTGCCTTTCAAGAATCCTGTCGTCGCCAAGATCATTCCGAGGCCGCCCGAAGCCTCCAAGGGTGTTCAAGGCTACTAAAGCCTCGCGGAGAAGGCGCTCTTTGTCTATGACGACATCGCCGGCAACTACGAGCGCGGCGTGCTCATCCATGAGATGGTACACGCCTGGCAAGACCAGCACTTCGGGCTCGCCAAACTGCACCAGGGTTCCTTCGGCAGCGACGCCGAGCTGGCCCTGGCGGCGCTCATCGAAGGGGACGCAACCTTCACGATGATCGAAATGCTCAAGAAGGATCAGCCTGCCGTCGCCAAGATGCTCGAAACGCCGCTGGAGAAAGCCAAGAATCTTCGCAACGCTTTTCTCTACGGCCAAGGCGCCCGCTACGTCCAGGCGCTGAAGGAACGCGGCGGTTGGGCCACGGTGAATGCCGCGTACAAGAATCCGCCGAAGACGACGGCGGCGATCCTCTTTCCCGGAACGTTCCCGTCCACCATTCATCTGGGGCCGGGGAAATCAAAAGGCGCATTTGGCATCGTCGAGATGCTGGCCGCGCATGCCGAGACTGCTCCCGTCGCCATGGCGTCGGCGCGCGGTTGGAAAGGCGATCGGCTCGTGGAGGACAAGGATACACACGCATGGATCGTCGCCTTCGCAACGCCGACGCAGGCTCGTGAATTTCAGCAGGCGTCGGCAAAACTCCGCAAGGCTCAGAATCCGAAGTTGAAGACACTTTCCGACGGCGCCGATGGGCAGATCGTTCAGGAAGCCGACGGCGCCGTTCTTGCCGATCTGGTTTTTGGCGCTCGCGTTTGGCTCTTGAAGGCGCCGACGCCCAAGCAGTTGCAAGGCCTGCGCGACCGGCTCGAAGCGCCGCCGCTCGGCGTCTGGTCGTACGCGGAAAAGCGATTTCTGTCGTTCGGCCAGTTCATCGACAAGCTCTCCGACGCCGATTTGATTTGCGTTGGCGAGAACCACGACAGCGACCTGCACCATCATGTGCAACTGCGCATCATCAAGGGACTCTTCGCCAACGACGAACGGCTCGGCGTCGGCATGGAGATGTTTCAGCGCCCCTTCCAGCCAGCCCTGGATCGTTATGTCCGCGGCGAAATCGCCGAGGACGCCTTCCTCAAAGAATCGGAATATCGTCAGCGCTGGGGGTTCGACTGGAGCCTGTATCGTCCCATCCTTGAGTTCAGCCGCAAGAACCAGATTCCGGTTGCCGCCCTCAATGTCCCGCGCGAACTGACCCAGCGGTTGTCCAAGGTTGGTCGTGACGGCCTGACCGCCGAGGAAAAGGCACAATTAGGAGACATCGATTTTCACGTCAAGGCGCACCGCGACTACTGGTTCGAGCGTCTCGCCAAGATGCACGGCAAAACCGACATCCCGCAGGAACAGAAAGAACGCTCCTATCAGGTGATGACCGCCTGGGACGGCTTCATGGCGGATTCCGCAGCGCGGTTCCAGAAGGAGCGCGGCCTCCGCCGGATGGTGCTCCTGGCCGGCAGCGGCCACATCGATCGCGGCTTCGGCATCCCGGCTCGGGCCGCGAAGCTGACCGGCGGCAAAGCCGTCACCGTGCGCATCGAACTTGGCGCCATCGCCGCCCACGCCATCGCCGAGCCGGTCGCCGATTACATCGTTTTCGTCGAAGCGAAATCGCTGACCTTTCACGACAGGAAGTTTCCACCGGTGAAGTGAGTCCCTCCCAAGGTCCAACAATCAGGAGAAATCGCATGCGAACTGCAATCGTGTCCGTGGCAGTGTACTTGACCGCCGTGTTTAACGCTGCGGCGCAAACGGAAAAAACACCCGGAGTAAAAGGAGGCGAGGCTCACCAGTTGCAACCCAAGGCTGACCCGGAAGCGTCGCGCCTTCTGACCGAAGCCAGCAAGAATCGAGCGATTTGGCAAGACTTTCCTGGGTTCTCTGCCGACATCGAGGTGAACATCGACAGCAAGATCAGCAAAGGCAAAGTCGGGATCGATGCCAAGGGAGGCATCCGCATCGAAAACCTGGACAAAGCTGCGGAACGCTGGGCCATGCAAGTGCTGACGACCGACATCGATCATCGACTGAACGCCGTCGGGCCGAAAGGTGGCTTCTTCACGGATAAGGACACCGACCATCCCTTGGGCCGGTCCATCACCTTGGTCGGCGATGGCATGGGTTCACACTATCGCGTGCGCGATAAGCAGATCATCGTCGTCCAACGCCAGATGGAAAAAATTCGCTTTGCCATCACCATGATGCAAACAACCTTCAACAAGGAAGGCAAATACCTGCCGAGCAGTTTCATCGTTCACTACTGGGATACCGAGAGCGGCGATCTGCGCAAGACCGATGCGTATACGCATGTTTGGAAGCGGGTCGGCGACTTCGATTTGCCAGCGACGACGCGCATCGTCTCGACGTCTCGGCAGGTCTCGGTGAAAAGCTTGGCTTTGTCCAACCATGAATTTCCCTCGAAGGATAAGCGGTGAATTTTGGTCCGTCTGCGCCACACTAGACCGATTATGTGGTTGACCACATAATCGCAGCAACAGAATTGACACGCTCACCAAAAGAATTTGGTGAGCGTCATCCGCTCGAAGGCCGGCGGGGAAACCACAATCCGCTTTGAAATCAGTGACCCAGCAGGCACGCCGGTCACGGACCTTCAGACCTACATGGGTGCCATGGGCCACCTCGTTGTTCTCAGCCAAGACGGCAAACAATACGTCCACGCACATCCGGCAGACGACAAGAAGGCCATGTCCAATGTCGTGGCGTTCAACGCTCATTTCCCGCAAGCCGGCCTCTATAAGGGGTGGGGCCAGTTCACGGCCAGCGCGCATAACTGGGCAGTTTGAGGGGCTTGCGCTATAGCGGCCTTCTCCATATCTGTGAGTCATGGCCATCGACTTGCTGTACGTCGCTTTCTGACATGCAGAGGTCGGTTGCTGATCTCACGGATGTCTCTCATGACG
>CAMAUE010000127.1 GCA_945861245.1 Singulisphaera sp. GP187 | reverse complement strand
CACGTCAGGCTGAAGGGACTGACCCGAAGCCAACGGGGTCCGAAGAATCCGCCCAAGGACAAACCTGTTTATAACAAAAAACATAAACATTATTCAACAGCCCGATTGTTACAGGAGTGACAACAGGAAAACTCATGTTGAGAGGGCTGCTCTTTAATACTCAAACGATCCCGGAACGCTACTTTCGCATCGCGTTCCACCGTTTCGGCGTCGGGCGTCGATATCCAATCGAGCACCGGGATAATACATGCACACAGGGCCAGCGTAGCGATGACGCGGATGCATGCATTTCTCCACATGCCGGACCTCACCTCGAAGAACGCGCGATCCAAGGCCCCGCCGACCAACAGGCCAATGGTGGGACCGATGAAGATGATTCCCACGGAAACGAGTAACGAGAACGCGCCTCCGGCGATCCCGAGCGCTCCCAGAAAGCTGGCCAGAGTCGGCACGAGGCCAAGCAGGACGCCAACCCAGGTTGCGATGCTCGGTTCGACGAGGTGCTGTTGCGCGTTCGTTGGATGAAGCCGACGACGCCTCCCAGGAGCATTCCGAACGGCATCGCCAGAAGTGCCGTTTGCCCGGCGTAGTCCGCGTTATCGGCCAACCACGCGCAAATCGTCGCTATCACCGCGGCGATGGGTGCGCCCGCGAATGCGCCGAAGAGCGTGCCGACGAACAACGTGATTTGGCGACGCGGCCTTTCTGATTGCGATGTGCTATCCATCAGCAGGTCACGCGGGCTGGCAGCGGCTTCGTCCTGGATATCGGTCTCGGGGGGTGGTGGGCTCATTACGGAACACCGGACATGTTTGGATAAGTTAAATACCCGCATCGACCAACAACGCATCCAGCCTCGTCGCCAGTTCCGTCGGCAACCCGTTCAGCATCGCGCGATCGATCAGGCCGACATCGATCATGTCGCGCAGGTGGACACGGTCCTTGTCGCGGTTGGCAGTTAGCTTCATCTGCACGAGACCTGCAAGCGTCACCACCGATTTGCCCGGCTCCAATTCCTGGCGTTCGTCAATCATCGGAGTCGGCAGTGGATCGTCGGCCTTCACTTTTTCGCCCGCCCACACCAGATGAACGCCGTGTTTCGGATTCGGGTCGCTCGGCTCCAGAAACATGCCGACGTTGGTAACTTCAACGTATTCCAGGCCGACCGACCGGGCTGCCTTTCTCGCCTGGGGCAAATCCGCGCGATTGATCAAAATGTCCACATCTTTTGTGGTCCGCACGGCTCCTGGATCCTTGGTCGCAACCCAAAAGATGACCGCCTGCCCGCCGATGAGTGCGTAGGGAACGCCCATTTGCGACAACGCTCCGGTAATGCGATTGAGCCGATCGGTGAGTTGATCCACGGCCATGGTGTAGCGTTCCCATAGATTGGGTTGTGACAACGTCAAAGTCATAATTCACTCGGTTCCTGTCAACAAATAGTAGCCTTACTGCCCAACGTCTGCCAACAACGTGTCTAGCTGCGCCGCTAATGCCGCCGGGAGGGTTTGCAGCATCGCCCGATCGATCAGGCCGACGTCGATCATGTCGCGCAGGTGGACGCGGTCGTGTTCATGATTGGATACGAGTTTCATGCAAACGAGCGCTTCCAGGGAAACCACGAACATTTCTGGGAGTATCTCTTGGCGAGCTTGAATTCCTGGCGCCGGGAGCAAATTCTCGGGACGCACTTTTTCATTCGCCCAAACAATATGGACGCCTGTGCGTGGATTTGGATCGGTCTTCTCCAGGAACATTCCAACGCCAAGGAATTCAAAGTAATCGAGTCCGACAGTAAGCGCCGCCGCTCTTGCACGCGGAACGTCGTCGCGCTGGAGCAGGATGTCGATGTCTTTGGTTTGCCGACCGCCACCCGTGTCCTTCGTTGCAATCCAAAGGTTGACTGCTTGTCCGCCAATCAGCGCATACGGTACGTTTTTTTTTCCGCAAAAGCACGGGTAATCCGTTCTAGTCGTTCCGCGAGTTGGTCCATGGCGAGCCGATGCCTTTCCCAAAAAATGAGGGGCTGACGTTCCAGAACTACGCTCATGAAACTACTCCTTCGTAATCACTTCATCCAAATTTAGAACCAGATTGCACACGGCCGTATACGCAGCATGTTCGGCCACGTCCAACGACCCATCGCGCGGCGATTCGCCGGTGGACGCAAGCTTCGCGGCGGCGGCGCGGTGGTTGCGGTAGTGCGCGTGGTGGCTCTCGAAGGCGGCTTGCATGATCTTCGCCTCGGTCTCGCTGGGTGCACGCGCAGTCGTCAGGCGCCAGGCAAGAGCTAAACGCAAAGCGGGCGTCTTCTCCGTCTTCATGACGCGTTGAGCCAGCACGCGGGCGGCTTCCACGAACGTCACGTCATTCATCAGATTCAACGCTTGCAACGGCGTGTTCGTTCGCGACTCCCGCACCACGCAGGTTTCGCGATTGGCGGCGTCGAAGTTCGTCAGCGTCGGCGGGGCGATCGTGCGTTTCCAGAAGACGTAGAGGCTTCGCCGATACAGACTCTCGCCGCGATCTTGCACGTAGTCTTCTGTACCGGTCAGTTCCTTCGCTAAACCTTCAGGTTGATACGGTTTCACGGACGGGCCGCCACGTTTTTCGACAAGCAGCCCGCTGACCACCAACGCTTGATCGCGGATCACATCAGCGGACAAACGGAAACGCGGACCACGGGCGACCAGGCGATTGTCGGGATCGCGCTGCAACAGCATCGGCGTGACGCGCGACGATTGGCGATAGGTCGCGCTGGTCGTGATGAGCTTGAGCAGGCGCTTCGTGTCCCACGCACCATTCGCCGACATGAATTCGACCGCCAGCCAATCGAGCAAATCGGGATGGCTGGGCCAATCGCCTTGCGAACCAAAGTCCTCAACGGTCTTGACAATGCCCGTGCCGAATAGCATCTGCCAATGGCGATTGACAGCCACGCGCGCAGTCAGCGGATTGTCGGGCGACACCAGCCAGCGGGCGAAGCCGAGCCGATTGTTTGGCGCGTCCTTCGGCAATGGCGCGAACGCCGTGGGCACGCCGGGCTGGACTTTCGGGCCACGCTTGTCGTACTCGCCGCGGAGGAGGATATGCGTATCGCGCGGCGTCGGCATTTCTTGCATGACCATCGTTGTCGGAATGCTTTCATCGAAGCGCTCCAGGTCGGCGCGGGCGGCGAGCATTTCGTCATACGCCTTGCGAATCGCCTTGGGCGCGAGTTGGTCGAGGTAATAGGAAGCCAACTTATGCGTCTGTGCGGGCGACCGTTTTGCAGGCGGGGTGTGCACGATGCGTTCAATGGGGTCCGCGTTACCGAGCGATGCGACGTCCTGGTCAGCGAGCACGTGATTGTAGACCCGCACATGTGCGATGCTGCCGACGAATCGGCTGTCCTTCCCGCCGCCGCCGGCGACGCGGAACGGTTCCTCGGTGTTGAACGATTGATTGAGGTCATCGAGGTTTACTTTGAGCTTCGCGGCCTTGCCATCGATGAATATCTTGACGCCCGAGGCCAATCGCGAACCGTCGTAGGAAAATGCGACATGGCGCCAATCTTTAGCGGGGAGAGGTTCGACGGTCTCAACGCGGATGGCGTCGTCCAGCCAGCGTTTGACGAGGTCGAGATGCAGCTTGCCGTCTTTCAGGCTGAAGCGATAGCCATCGGCGCGATCGGTGTCTGCCATGCGCGAAACGATCGTGCCGCCTTTTTTCCCGGTCGGTGAAATCCACGCGCCGACGGTGAACTTGTCGAAGAACCCGAATCGGGCGACATCGCCGGCGTCGAAGTAGCGCACGCCGTCGAAGGTGCGTGTCCAAGGAAAATGCCGATGCAAATCGCGCGAGTAGGCCCAATCAATTTGCTCCAGGCCGACGATGGTTTTCTCCCACGCCGCTTGGGCTGAGGCCAGTTCGCCTGTGAATTTACGAAACGCCTGTTCCTTCTCTCGGAGAGCACTCGTCAGATGTTGCAGCCGTTTCGTCTGTTCCGGCGTCGGGGCCTTGATGAACGGCGGCGAGTTGCCGTACTTGATCGCCTTGCCTCGCTCGGGCACGTTGTTGAAGTAGGCGAAAAGCTGATAGAACTCTTTCTGGCTGATCGGATCATACTTGTGATTGTGGCACTTCGCACAGCCGACCGACAGGCCAAGCCAGACGGTGGACGTGGTATCGACGCGGTCAACGACATACTCGGCGGCGTACTCCTCGGGGATGACGCCACCTTCGGAGTTGCCGCGGTGGTTACGGTTAAAGCCCGTGGCGATGCGTTGCTCGAGCGTTGGGTTGGGCAGCATGTCGCCGGCGATTTGCTCGATGGTAAAGCGGTCAAATGGCATGTTGCTGTTGAACGCATCAATGACCCAGTCGCGCCAGCGCCACATCGTGCGCTCGCCATCGGTCTGGTAGCCATTGGTGTCGGCGTAACGGGCCGCATCCAGCCAGCGCTGTGCCATGCGTTCGCCAAAACGCGGCGAAACGAGCAAGCGATCGACCAACTCCTCCACGGCCTGTTGTGGAATCGTCGATGGCCGATTGGGTAGCGCGCTGGCCTTACTCCTCCAGTCGGCAATCCGCAATCTGAAATCATCAATCTCTCGAAGAGTTGGCGGCACGCCGGTCAGGTCGAGCGACAGTCTCCGAATTAAGGTAACGGGGTCAGTTTCGGGCGATGGCGTCAACCCCTCGGCTTCGAGACGGGCGAGCACGAAGTGGTCGATCGCGTTCCTTGGCCAGGTGTTGTTCTTCACGGTGGGCAGCGGAGATCGTACAGGCGGAAGAAACGCCCAATGCTGCTGCCATTTCGCGCCTTCGGCAATCCAGCGCGTCAGCGTGTCAATTTGCTTCGGCGTCAGCGCGTGCGGCGATGATGTTGGCGGCATGCGCTTGGTCTTGTCCGTCGTCGTGATGCGTTTGACGAGTTCGCTCTCCGCCGGCTTGCCTGGCACGATCGCGCGGTACCCGCCAAGGTCGATCAGGGCCGCCGCCTCGCTATCGAAGCCGAGACGGGCTTTGCGTTTCGCTGTGTCGGGACCGTGACAGTGGAAGCAAGCGTCAGAGAGGATCGGCCGCACGTCGCGGTTGAAGTCGATCGATCGAACGCTTTGAGCGTGAACCGGAGCTGTCGAGAGCACAGATGCGACGATAGTGAAAACGAATTGTTTATTCGGCGTCATGAGCATGGTAACACACCGCGAGAAGGATTGAAGGGACGCCGATATTGTATCGTAGAATGGGCAGTCCACGTAGGGCGTGCGTGTTTAGCCGCTCGCCTTTGGCGAGCGCGACCTGAATGATGCGCCGTGGGGGGCGCGCTCGCCAAAGGCGAGCGGCTAAACGAAATCGTGTCCGAACCGTGAATTTCCCTGTTCCTTTTTGCTGGTGTCGAGTATACTAAGGCATTCTCAACAACCTGAAACCCGCGGTACCTATTGGATCGCGAATTTTTGAAGGAGGACGAATGAGCTTGCGGATGCGTGTTCATGACAAGGAACCAATCGGTTTGGCCTTGCGTCGATTTAAGAAACTGATCGAGCGAAGCGGCATGCAAAAAGAGCTTCGCGCACATCAACACTACGAAAAGCCGAGCGAGCTTCGTCGCCGGGCCAACCTGCGAAAAGAAAAAGCCGCCCGGAAAGCCTTCGATAAGGTCGGCGGAATATAAGCCCTAGCCAGCGAACAAATCACAACGAGGCAGCTGTCGCAAACCATGGCGACAACTGCCTCGTTTTTTTTTTCTCGTTTTCTCGTTCCCCAACTCCTGTTTGGGTATGCACGCCGCGAAATGCGGTTTGGCATCCTTCAAGAATCAGTGGAGCCTCCCGGCCACGAAACTGGGTTTCGATTCGCGAATTACCACCTAAAGTTGTACATCGCATAGAACAGCTCGGGGTCGCGGGCAGCGTTGGCATTGGGGGCGGTGTTGCGAATGAACTCGCCGGCTTGCATTCGCGAATAGCCGAGGACGAAGTCGGACTGCTTGGTCAGGTGGAAATTGATGAGGATGTCGATTTCCTGTCCGACCACGCCGCCTGCCGTACCGTTCGCGGATCGCAGGGCGCCGGCGTTGCCGGCCACGCTGTAAAGTGCGTCAGCGGCCTTGTCGAGGCTAAAGCAGTGGTACTGGGCGTTGAACGTGATCCACTTCGCGGGGTGAAGAAATAGGTGCATGTTGAGGTCGCGGATGTTTTGGCGGCCGACGAGATCAAGGAAGCCCATGTAGTAATGGCCGAACGGATGTTGCTGGTTGAACGTGTTGAATTTCCCGGCATTTCGTAAGGAATCGCCGGAAGCCCAGTCGTAGTAGGCCCAGACGGTGGGATTCATGGCTGCCTTGGACCAGTTGTAGCCGAGGCCTGCAGTGGCGAAGCCGGCGAAGATGCTGTTGCCGCCGCGATCACCGAATTGGGCGCCGCCTTCAAAGTCCCAGAGGAAGCCGTCTTTATCGCCGGAGTAGCGGGTGCCGATCGTGTGGGTGACGGTCGGCGTCGTGACGATGCCGCCGGTGGTCGTTTTGTTATGGTTGTCGAGGTACAGGTAGTATGTGTCGATCGCCTGACCTTTCTGCGGGCGATAGGTGACCCAGGCACCGGCGAAGTTCTGATTGTTGTCGGCGAAATCAAAACGCTTGGAATCGACGATGACCGGGCGGGCAAAGAACAGATCGACGTCGAGCTTGTCGCTCGAATACATCCCGCGAACCCCTTCAAAGGTGCGGCGCGTGTTGGCCCAGTCCAGCGAAGAAACCAGGCGTGTCGAGCCAAGATTCAGTTCCTGACGTCCGATTCGCACGTACACCGGCTTGCAATCGATTTCGCCCACCTTGACGTCCGCGAACAGGTTCAACAGGTCGGCGCGGCTCTCGTCGATTCGCAACGGTCGCAATTCGGGATTGACGTTGTGCGCGGTGATGAATTCGGCATAGATGCGGAACGCATCGCGGTACCACAGGTCGCCGTAGACCCGAGCGCGGAACAGGTCGTACTCGTTGGTGTTGCCCGTGAGTCGGCTGTTGATTTCGCGCATGTGGCGCCACGACGCTTGGCCGCCGGTGCCGAACATCCAGTCGTCGCCGAGATGGACGCGATGGAGCTTTTCAAAGAAATCGGGATTGGCCCCCGGTTGATCGACGTAGCGCCAATCAGCGTCGAAAAAGCCGGGCGTGTAGAAGGCAAACGCCGGATAGCCGTACTTCGGCGCCTTTTCGCTCGTCTTGCCCTGGAGCCAATCGAGCTTGGAATAGTAGCCGCAACCGGTGGGCGGAACGACAAAGTTGCCCAACCGCGGCGCGGGCCGAACGTGCGGATGCGTCAGCCAGGAAGTTGCCAGCACTTCCGTCTGAACGATGACCGTCTCGCTCTTCGTGGGCGGCGCCGTTTTCTTGGCGCCGACGGCCAGCGGCTGTGTGATGCCGGTAATGGTGACTGGCGCCGGTTTAGCACCATCGGTCGGCGCCGTGATCGCGTTCGGGGACGGCGGAGTGAGGTCGGATTGCCCAAACGCCCAGCTTGATTGAAAGATCGAACCCGCAGCGAACCCGCACGCTAATACGAGCAGCAGCCAACGAGTGAGGGAAAACACCTCAATACCTCCTAGCAAAAATGGTAAAATAGTCTCGTTGGCCGAGGGGCACATTATTGCGGAGAACGGGAGAGGACGTCTTTTGTCCATAGTTAACGAATCGACGGACTCTGGCGTTCGATCCAGTAATGCCGTCCCGAATCATCAAAAATCGCGGCGGAGAAGAGCCGGAACTTTGTGTCCGACGGGATATTCGCTACAACCCTCCGCGTCGCGGAGAACAGGTTTGGGCCCTTCGATTCTCCGCTTGCGGCTTAGCGCTCGCGTGGCGCCTTGCGAGCGCTAAGCCGCAAGCGGCAAATCGAGAGGTCGAACGCCGCAGGAATTGAGGCTAACATGAACTCCTCGTTACAAACGCAGCTCGACGCTGTCGATGCGAACCACCCCGAGCGCGTCGGCCAGCTGGTCGATCACGTGCTTGCCGAGGCGACACAATCCTCGGCAAGTGACATTCACTTCGAGCCCACGGCGAAGTCGCTCGACATCCGCTTCCGCATCGATGGCGTGCTTCATCGCCGGGCCACGCTGCCTCGCGAATTGGCGCCGAACGTCATTGCCCGTTTGAAAGTGCTGGCGGAACTTTTGACCTATCGCCAAGACATTCCGCAGGAGGGCCGACTCGCACAGGCGAGCTTCGGCTCCGACATGCGTGTCAGCACCTTTCCCACCGTGCACGGCGAAAAAGCCGCGATCCGCATTTTCGCCTCGCGATCAGCCATCCTCGAGCTTGACGACCTGGGCATGTCGCCCGTTCTCCTCGCTGAACTTCGCATACTTTTTGCCCATCGCACCGGGGCGATCTTTCTCACCGGCCCGTCCGGCAGCGGCAAAACAACGACGCTCTACGCCTGTCTGCGTTACCTCATGCGCGAGAGCGGCGGAACCCGGCATATCGTCACTATCGAGGACCCCGTCGAACAAATCCTCGACGGCATCACCCAATCCCACGCCAAGCCCGGCACCGAATTCGACTTCGCACGCGGCTTGCGCAGTCTGCTGCGGCAAGACCCGGAAATCATCATGGTCGGTGAAGTACGCGATGCCGACACCGCACACATCACCGTCGAAGCCGCTCTCACTGGGCATCTCGTCCTCACCACGTTACATGCCGGTTCCTCGTGCGGCGTCATCAGCCGACTGTTGGAAATGGGCATCGAGCCGTACCTGCTCACCAGCGGCGTGAAAGGCATCCTGAACCAGCGATTGGTGCGTCGGCTTTGCGACACCTGCCGATGCCAAGTCGGCGAGCAATGGGAACCCGTCGGCTGCGAGCGCTGCGCCGGCACGGGGTATCACGGCCGCGTACTTCTTACGGAACTCGTGCAGTTCGATGATCTGCTTCGCCAGGCCGTCGTAGCGAGGGCCGATACCGCAACCCTTGAGAAATGTGCGGCTGGCTCCAATCGCTCGACGATCTGGATCAGCGCCCAGGACGCCATCGCCAACGGGTTGACGACGACGACCGAAATAGGGCGCGTGCTCGGTCCGCACGCTGCATAATCGATACATTCGGCACAATCCGAACTGTCGATCCATCTGCTCTTCGCGTCAACCTTGACGCGACCGATAAAAGTACGAGCCGGAAGTGTAAGCGACGGATTTCCCCAGGCCGTCGCTTACGCTTCCGGCTCGTAAAGCAACTTTTGCTGGTTGCGTCAACCGTAACCCGTCAAAACCGTTCGTCGCAATTCGTTTGTCACTATCGCGTGGAGTTTCCACGCTTGCCGAGCGGATAATTACTTGAGAACCTTCCGTCAACCCTCGGAGCATGGATGTTGTGCGCACCATCATTTCGTCGTTCATCGTCTTGCTTGGCCTATCATCCATCCTGCCCGCCCAGGAGCGCGACTGCAAGATTGGGTCATTCTTATACGAACCTTCCTATTGCCTGGATGACGTGATTCGCGGCGAGGCGAGGACGTATCTGCCGCAGCCGGGCGATGTCATGCTCGCCACGGATAAGAATAAGTTCTGGAAGATCACCCACGATTTGGCGTTGGCGTTTGAGCCGCATAATTCGGCCTTGGTCGTTGCTAGTTGTAATGGTCAATTGACGATCTTGGAGGCCGGCCCGAACGACACGATCTGGATTCGTATGCTGGACATGTTGCCGCACTTGCAGGAATACGCCGACAAAGGTCCGGTCTGGATTCGCAAACGCAAGACGCCGGCGACGGTAGAGCAATCGGCGTTACTGACAGAGTTCGGGGAAAAGCAAAAAGGCAAGCGGTTCGCGCTGGGACGACTGGGCCTGCAACTGACGCCGTTCCGAGATCGCGGGCCGTTTCGCACCAAGTTCATGGGCGGTCCGCACGGCGATCGGGCCAGCTATTTCTGCTCGGAGCTAGTCACGGAGACGCTGGTCCACGCCGGTTTGCTGCCGCGTGAAACGACTCGGCCCAGCGCGACCTACCCGCACGATTTGTTCTACGATCATTCCCACAATCGCTTCATCGCCAAGCACATTCCATTGGTGCACGAATGGGATCCTCCGGCACGGTGGTTGTATTACGATGTGGAGGCCGGGAAGAAGCCGTAGGTTTCTCATGGTAGAAGCGCAACGCTCCGCGTTGCAATTCTACCAGCGATCGTTGAGCGCGACATCGCGATCGTTGAAACTCTTGATGTTCTCGATTCGCAGAATATCCATCGCCGCTTCGATGTCGGCGCGCACACGGCATAGCGCCATCGTGCTGCCTTTACTTCGCAACAATCGGCTAACCTCGGCAAGCATCATCGCGCCTTGGGTGGACAGCTTGCGGATGTTCTTCAGGTCGAGCAAAACGCGCATGTTGGGTTTGCTGCAATTCTCCGACAGCTCTTTCTTGATGAGCGCGATTTCCGATTGCTCGACCATTTTGGGGTCGTTGAAGCGAATGGTCGTCGTGCCTTTTTCCATACCGATGCGCAACCGCCCTTTGATCGTCCCTTTCACGGCACTGATTTTAGAAAGAATCGACCCAGCGGCAGAGGCGGCGCTGGCGTATTTGCTTTGGTCCCCCTCATCCTCTTCTTTCTCCTTATGGATATCAAGGCTCTGCATCGCCCATTCTTCGAGGTCCTTCTGCGACATCGCCGTCTCTCGGACCTGCACCAAAAATTCCAGCGGACCGATGACGACACGATCTCCAGCGTGCAACGGCCATTCCCCCCCAACCGGGATCGCCGATCCGTTGACGATCGTCTCCCTGCCGCTGTTGAGATCTTGAACGAATACCTTCCGATCGCGCGTGATGAAGGCGCAGTGCCTCGAACCCAGGCCATCTTTGCGCAGCTGGCAGATCTTGTCGGACCCGACGAGAAACAGATCAATGGTCACCGGAATCGGCATCCCCTGCTTGTTTCCCTTGGCGACGATCAGGTAGAACTTCATTGCGCTCAACCTTTCGCAAAGTCGCGTGCTAATGCTTGCCGCCGCGTCAATCAACCGCGCACTCCCGACGGAATGAAATTGACGGATGCCCGCGTAACCAAATCTAACACCAATCTTGGATTAAGGTATTGTAACACAAAGTCACACCGACGCGAAGAAAAAATGCCAAACAGAAGAGATATTGAAAAAATCGGCTCGGCGTGAAAATTGGGATGCGTTCGATGAATCATCCGATTGTTTACCTATAGTGCTCGCTGGATGTCTCGTTGTCGAGCGATCCCGCGAGCGCTAAACCGAACAAATACAAGGTGGCCGACCTTAACCCGTTTTACGCCGACCGGGCACCGTCACCTTCTTCGCAGGCGTTCTCGGTTCGGCCTTGGCGCGTACCGTATTCTTGGTCACTTTCTTGGTCGTCTTCTTTGCCGCCGTAGTTGTGCCTCCTATGAATTCCGGCGCCATTTCGATACCGAACATCGCCCCCAGGTCCTGACCTTCGAGCGTTTCGCCGCCTTCGGTTTCGAGTGCGGCATCGAGATTCTCGGACGAGACGGCCTGGCTAATCAACTCCAGGTGATCGACATCACGTAACGTGAACAAAAGTTCCGGCTCGTTGTCTAGCCGCGCGCCGACGCCATACATCGTGGCGGCCACATGCTTGCACACATAGGCGCCGTCCGGGCAGGAACAGCGCATCTTGATTTCCTTCGGACTGGGAAACAGGCCCTGATCGCGCCGGGCCAGGCGTTCCATCACGTCCTTGTCGAGTTTGCCCGTCAACAACTTCATGACCGACTTGATCGAGTGCGAGCAGTCGGCCTTGATTCTTGTCCACGGCCCCGGCTTGAGTTTGTCGATCGTGATCTGAATCTTGTAGACCTCCGACCCGCTCACCAGCGCATCGATCTGGCCTGCCTTGATGCGCAAATCGACCACGGAGCCGTTGCGCACATACGTCCGTCCGCGAGGCAAACGGTTTTCGTAGTCGCTGTAGCTCTCGAGATTGTCGCACCACGCTTTGCCCCAATAGGTACGCGCAATCGCGCGACCGTCGATCTTGATCGGCTCAAGTGCTCGGCCGTCTTTCTTCGCAATCTTTTCGGCAACCTTGGCGGCGTTCGCCCGACGTTGAGCGACCGGAACATACGGCTTGAATTGAAAATACCAACCCATCACTGACTCCTTTCAGGTGAGACACGCTCGGCAATTCCACGGTGCTCCCCTAACAAGGTGCGTGCCGAGGCCTACGATGTTTTACCGAGTGAACAGGAAAAATGCAAGCGTTTTCGCGATTTTTTCTGATGCATGTACGTTTTTCGCTTGCGGCTTAGCGCTCGGAGGCACCCACGCGATCGCTAAGCCGCAAGCGGTAAAACGGCTCACTCCTCCGCCTCGGCGCGATTGATGTCGAGCGCAACGAAGCTCAGCAGTTCGTCGTCGTTCATCTCCGTGATGTTGATGTCGCCGTCTTGACTCAGGATTTGATCGGCGACCGATTGCTTGGCGGCGATCATCGAGTCGATGCGTTCCTCGACGGTTCCTCGGCAGACGAACTTGTGTACGAAGACGTTGCGTTTTTGGCCGATGCGAAACGCCCGATCGGTCGCCTGGTTTTCGACGGCGGGGTTCCACCAGCGATCGAAGTGGATGACGTGCGAAGCTGCGGTAAGGTTGAGCCCGCTGCCGCCCGCTTTGAGCGAGATGACGAAGAAAGGCGGTCCCTCGTGGTCCTGAAATTGATTGACGAGATCGCTGCGTTTCTTGACCGGCGTGCCTCCGTGCAGGACCAAACCCTCGCGTCCGAAGAGCGTCGCCAGGTAACGCGCGAGCGGCTCGCAGATCGCTTGAAATTGCGTAAAGACGAGCGTCTTCTCTTGCCTGGCGACAATCGGCTCGCAGATGGCGCGGAGGCGCTCGAACTTGCCGCTCTCCGCCGGTGTGTAGTCGCCATCGCTCAGGTATTGCGATGGATGGTTGCACAGTTGCTTGAGCTGCATCAACAGGCCCAGCACCAATCCACGGCGGGCGATGCCCTCGGCGTGTTCCAGGCGTTGTTGAAAATCGGCGATTGCCTTGGCGTAGAGCACCGCTTGCTTTTTCGCCAGGCCACACTCGATGCGCATCTCGGTTTTGTCGGGCAGATCGGGGACGACGTCGGGATCGGTTTTCAGGCGGCGCAGGATGTAGGGCTGAACCAGCCGGCGCAGCGACGCGAACGCTGCGGTATCGCTGCGCTGATTGAGCCGTTTGATGAACTGCTTGAACTGTGCCGCCGACCCAAGCAGACCAGGGCAGCAGAAATCGAACAGTGACCAGAGATCGCCGAGGTGGTTCTCGACCGGCGTGCCCGTGAGCACGATGCGCGAGCCGGCGTGGATTTTCTTCGCGCTGCGTGTTTGGCCCGAGCCGGCGTTCTTGATCGCCTGGGCTTCATCGAGAATCGCCAGCGACCAGGTGAATTTCTGGAGCCAATCCTCGCGGCGAATGACATGATACGTCGTCAGCACGACATCAATGCCGGCCAATTCGCGTTCGGGGTTTTTCGTCATTGCCTTGAGTTGATCGGCATCACATTCCGAGCGATGCGCGAACAGCACGCGCAAGGATGGCGCGAACCGCGCGAACTCCTGCCGCCAGTTGCCCAAGAGCGAGGCAGGCACAACGAGCAGACTCGGAGCTTTGCTTCTGCCCGCGTGTTTGCGTTGTAGCAACAAATCGATGATCTGAATCGTTTTGCCCAGGCCCATATCGTCGGCGAGGCAGGCGCCGAGGCCGAGTTCGGTCAGCAACCACAGCCAGCGGACGCCGTCGATCTGGTAGTGTCGCAGCGTCGCTTGCAAGTCGCGGCCCGGTTCGCAGCTGGCGTCGGCGGTCGGATTGCGCAGGCGTTCGAGTGTCTCGCGCAGCCACGGGCCGGCGACGACATCGGACCAGGCATGCGTTTCCAATTCGGTCGCGGCCTGGGCTTCGACATCCGCGCCGGCCAACATCCGCATGCCCTTAATAAAGCTGATGCCATCGGGATGTTCGGCTTGCAGCGACTTCCAGTGATCGAGCGCTTCATCCAATTTTTGGCGATCGATCTCGACCCATTTACCGCGCAGAAGCGCCAATCCGTCCGTCGCCTTGAGCAGATCGCGCACTTCCTCGGCCGAGAGGCGCTCGCCGCCTAGCGCCAGGCCTACGTCGAAATCCACGAGGTTGCCGAAGCCGAGCGTCGTCGCGGGGTCGGTTCCGATGCGCACCTGAACAGTCGGGCGGGGAGGCCGACGCACCGACCACCAGTCAGGCACGCGAACGACGACGCCCGCCTGCTCCATCACGAGCGTTTCGCGCAGGAATGCGTAGGCCTGGCGGATCGTCCACGCTTGCGGCGCGAACAGCGCTTTGCTCTCAAGCAGGTCGCGCACCAGCGGGGATTTCTCCGCCGCTCTGCGAACCGGTTCGAGCAGCGTCTCCAGCGCAGCCATATCACGCTGGGCGACGGTCGCTTTCAGCGCCTCGGCCAGCGGACGATGCTGCACGGTCGCTTTGTCCGAGACCGCATGCGTAAATGTGGCGAGAAACGCAAACGGACGATCCGGGTCTTTCTTGTTCTCAGCAAGATGAAAAGTGACGCGGCCAACGAGATGCCACTGCGGATCGATGTCACGCAGGTAGCCGACATGGCTCGACGGGTACTTGCTCGCCTCGGCATGGACGTAGTCTCGCAGCTGCGTCCACAGGTCGGCGAGTAACTTTGGCGTGAGGTATTCCAGCCCAACCATCGGCGGCGCGGCATGGATCAGTTCCGCAAGCTCAGCGTCACTCGGCGGCGGCAATGTCGCCCAACGTGAGAACGCGCCTTCGCCGAGCCGAAGTGCGGTGTGAAAAAACTGTCGCGCAAAACCACGCAGGAACGCCGCATCCGCGGACAGCCTCGCGGCGGACGATAGTCCGGCCAGCAGCACTAAACCCGCCGCGAGGGATTTGGCGAGCGTAGTATCCAGACGTTGCGCGAGCGAGTCGGGCAAACCATCGGCGTCGTCGGTGGCAACGAGTCGCAGGTTGCCGTTCGGCGTGATGGCGATGGCTTTGGACATGGTTTGCATCCTCCGCTTGCGGCTTAGCGATCAGCACTGCCCACGCGAGCGCTAAGCCGCAAGCGGCATACAGGAAAGCCGCCAATCGTCGAATTCAACTACCACCGAAACTTCGCCTTCACGTCCGGATTGACGACTTTCTCCACAGGCCATTCGCCGCGCGAGAGTGACACAATCGCCTGGGCCGCGGAATACGCCATGTCGTCGCGCGATTTCAGATCGACCCCGGCGGCGTGCGGCGTCACCACCACGTTGCTCATGTGGAACAGCGGACTGTCTTGCGGCGGTTCTTCCTCGAACACATCCAGACCCGCGCCGGCGAGTCGCTTGTTCTGCAACGCCTCAATCAGGTCGGCCTCGTTGACCAGCGCGCCGCGAGCCGTGTTGATGAGGTAGGCAGTCGGCTTCATCTTGGCGATTGTTTGCTTGTTGATCAGATGCCGCGATTCCTTTGTCGCCGGCATGTGCAGCGTAAGGAAATCGGACTGCGCGAAAAGCTCGTCCATGCTGACGAACGACATGCCGTACTGCTTGGCGAAAGCGTGATCGGGGTACGGTTCATACGCCAGCAGCTTCATGCCGAAGCAATGGCCGCGGATCGCCATCGCCTTGCCGATGCGACCAAGACCCGCGATGCCGAGTGTCTGTCCGCGCAGTGGCAGGTTGGCGCCGCGCGGCCATTTCAATTCGCACGTCCCAAAGTGCTGCGGAATGAGGTTCTTTGCGATTGCCAAAATCAGCGCGAAGCCATGCTCGGCGACAGCGTCTTGATTCGCGCCCGGCGTGATCGTGACGGCGGCGCCGGCGTCGGTCGAGGCGGCCAAATCAACCGCGTCGTAGCCCACTCCCGCCCGCGCGATCACTTTCAACTGTGGATGCGCTTGCAGCACCTTCCGCGTATATGGCTCCGAGCCGGCGACCGTTGCCCGGATACCCTTCAGCGCTTCCAGCAGTTCGTCCTCCGTCATCTGCCCTTTGCGTTTCGGATAAACCAGCTCGAAGCCAGCCTTGCGAAGCACGTGCACAAATTCCGCATCCAGCCCCGCCAGCGGCGCCGGCGCAATCAATACCTTGTCCATCATGATTCCTCAAATAAATGAACACATCTCGGCTTAATATAGCCCGCCATTTATGGCAGGTCATCGTTTCACCCGCCATAAATGGCGGGCTATATAGAACTACGCTCGCTCGGCCAAGCGTCCAGTGCCAACATCAACCGACGCCCCCACGCCGCCGTCTCGCTGCGATAGGCATGGTTATGCGCGATCGCCTCGGCCATCGTCACCAGCGCGAATTGCACTCGTTGGCCGGGGCGCAGTTGCCCGAGCGCATCGAGGTCGGCATCGATCACCTGAGCGATCTTCGGATACCCGCCGATCGTCTGCCCATCGACGCCGAGCACGATGCACTGCCCCTCGCGCGTCACCTGCACCGAACCCGGACACACGGGCTCCGACACCATCTCGCGGTTCGGTATCGTCAACGGCTTACTGCAGAGTCTTAGGCCCATGCGATTGCTCGCCGGCGTGATCTGAAATATTTGCCCATAGAATTCGCCGACATGGAACCAGTCGGCTTGTAGTCCAGGCAGGACACGAATCGTGGTTTCGTCGTGAAAGATCGGTTCGTTCTCGTCGCACCAACGCGTCGGCAGCGTACTCGTTTGGCAGGCTAGCGTTTCACCACGCTGTACGCAGTCCAATCCGGAGCGACTGCCGAGAATGCGCGGGGACTCGAATCCGCCGCGTACGCAGAGATAAGCGCGAGCACCGATCCGAGTACCACCGATGCGCAATTCCTGCCCGGCGCGAAGAGTGAACGTACGGTTCGGCAGCATCGGTATGCCTTGAAGCCAAGCTTCAAACGGGGCACCGAACACCACGCAACCAAGGTCGCAGTCCGCACGCAGCCGCGGACCTATGAGCGCGATTTCCAATGCGAGCGCATCGACCGCGTTGCCGACGAGCGCATTGCCCAGCGCCAGCGAGCGCCGATCCGCCGCCCCGCCGACGGGCACGCCGAGATGGCGCGATCGCGGCCTGCCGAGATCGACCAACCGCGACGCCAGCCCGGGATCGTAAAGGGTGAGGGTCATGAGTTGTTGAATTCCGCTTGCGGCTTAGCGCTCAAGGTACGCCCTGCGAGCACTAAGCCGCAAGCGGTAATCATAATCCCGCCTTCTTCGCCAGGCGCTCTTCGATCTCGGCGACTTTGTGAATCAGCGTACGGTTCTCGGTGAACGGCGTCTCGCCGCGGTTCGTCCAAACGATCTTTCCCTGCCGCGAGATGACATAGGTTCCGTGCATCAGGGCTTCCGTGGCCGGCGTGTAGGTCTCATATTTCTCCGCGATCTTGTTGCCCGCATCGGACAGCACCGGAAACTTGAACGCGCCATATTGCTTGTAGCGTTCGCGCGTCAGCTCGATCGAGTCCGCGCTGACAGCGACGACATGCACGCCCAGCTCGCGGAATTTCTCCATATCCTTGTTGATCGCGAAAAGCTGGCTGACGCAATGATCGCAATGGTAGCCATAGTAGAACACGAGCACCACCGGCCCTGTCTTGAGGTAATCAGCAAGCGACCGGTCCTTGCCCTCGACATCCTTGAGCGTGAAGTCCGGTGCCGATTGCAACAGCAGGGAATGTGCCTGCGTGGGAATCGGTTCATATTTGGCGTCGGCGAGAAGCGTTTGCAAGGGTTCGGAGAGCGGCCTAAAGTTCTGCCGGGCCAACGCAGCCTCGGCTTCCTTCGCCAAATCGCGCTGCGACGGCGCCGTGGTCCTGAGTGCGCGATAGCCAAGCACCACGGCCACGCCGATCACGATCAGGCCAATTACGATCAGCGGAGCCAAAATCGCCATTTTTTCGCTGACGGACGCATTGGCAGTCGGCGTTTTCGCGGCAGGTTTATCCATGATTGCTCCCTGAAAACGCCAGGCGAAGCGCCACGACACTCGCCAACAAGACTCCCACGAGAGCCGCCAACCCAAGCCGCCAATCCCACCAGCCCGCGTCGTCGATCTCCGGCTGCGGGTCCGGCGCTCCGGCGATGATCGGCTCGCGTTTCAGCTTCGATCGGCAACATGGCCGCAGGCCATAGCTCAGCAACACGCGCGACGGTTCGACGCCAGTGGCCGTGCGGTACAGGCGAATCGGGTCAGCCGTGCGCTCGCCGACCTTCAGTTCGACGATGAACGAATCGCCCGCCGGCAGCGGAATCGTCGCTTCGCCATTCTCGGTTTCGCCCAAAATCGGCACACCTTTCTCGTCACGCAACTCCACGATCGCTTCAATCGCCTTGCCCTCGTGTTTCAGCGTCAGCTCAAGAAAGCCGCCATTCGCATTAAATGCAACGACAGGCTCGGAGGCGAGCGCGGGCACAGCCACGACAAGAAGGATTGCGCCAACGAATGCGGTTCGGGTCATCGTCCTCATTATACCTGTCCCGATATAGCCCGCCATATGGCGG